>JANMKR010000049.1:0-32129 GCA_031372145.1 Actinomycetota bacterium
GCCGGATCAGCAGCGGAAGAAGGCGGCGAAGCTCGGTCGAGACATCATCGCGGTGTGGGCCGCGGAACCAACGAAGACAGATGCTCCGACGGCTGGCGCACCCCTCACCCTGACACAGCTCGCATCACGGTACGAGACTGACGGGTTCGATGGCCGTTCAGACGGATACAAACGGGATGCACTCGCGGCGCACATCCGGCGGGTGGAGACGGCTGGAGCGCAGCGTGCTCGCCCGGGTTCGTATTCGTGGCCCGCGCTGCGCCGCGAGGCGGAGCGGCGGTTTGCGGCAGGCGACCCACCCATCAAGGTGATCTCGGAACTTCGTTTGACGTATCGGGATGGTCCGGCCATGGTCCCGTCTGTACGGACGATGCGCCGGTGGTATACCCAGGGCCGGTGGATCGAGGCCACGCCGCACAACCATCGGCGCCTACCACAGGCACCCGTCCGAGGGTCGCGCGTGAAATCGCCGTGGCAGCCGTTGATCGAACTCATCCTCACCGGATACGCCTACCCATCGTCACGAACCCCCGCGCACCGGCGACGCGGCCCCTGACGCACGTCGAGCGTGGTGCTACACGACATCCCTCCGGTCGCCCACCACGCTGGATTCTCTAGAGGTCGCGGCGGGAGAACGCCCACGAGGCGATGGCACCGACGATGACGAGGTAGGCGAGCGACCACACCCACAGACCGGGGCCTCCGGCCTGGGCTCCGCCGAACGGACCCAGCTGGACGATGACCCGCTCGAATCCGTCGGCATCGGCGGTGATGCCGTAGAGGCTGTTCTGGTAGAGCGCTTCGAACGGGAGGGCCCTGCTCGTGAACGTCCCCGCCCGCTCGAGCCGGACGCTCGGCAGGGCGTCGCCGATCTGTCCGAGCAAGCCGCCGACCAGCCCACCGCCGAACAGCATGAACACGGCAATGCCGTTGGCCGTCCCGCTCAGATAAACCGATCCCAGCACAGAGAGTGCCGCGATGATGGCGACTGCGCCGGCCAACCCGAGTGCCGGCACGACGACGCGGTCCGGCCACCAGTCACCCGCCCAGCGCGTGATCGCCGACGCGGCGAGGAACATCACCACCACGTACGCGCCACACACGACGGCGGCGGCCAGGAACCGGCCGGACAACACCGCCCGGCGCGAGATCGGTCGCACCAGAATCGGTTGCAGCAGACCGCGCTCGGCATCGCCACGGACGGCTCCGAGCGTCAGGAACACCGCGAGCACCGCACCAAGGAACAAGATCGCGAACATCGCGAGCCCCAACAGGATCCCTCCCGCGACCTCGGAGGCACGAAGCGGGGACTCGCCCACGTCCAGGTTCTGTTGGACCTCGTCGAACGCTGCCGAGGTGCCCCAGGCGAACAACGCCAGGAACCCCACCGACAGGATCAGCACGACGATGAACACGCGACGTCGCAGGCTCTCTTGGATCGCATACCGCGCGACGATCAACGAGCCGTTCACGCCTCGCTCCCGGCAATGGCCTCGAGGTACACCTCTTCGAGTGTCGAGCGAACAACCGTGACGCCATAGATCTGCTCACCGGCCGCGACGAGATCAGCGACGATCCGGGGGACGTCATCACGGGTGGCGTGCTCGTACCTGCGGATGCCCGTCGCGGTCTCGACCTCGACGCCGCTTCGCCGTGCGAGCTCATCCGGCGTGCCGGAGGCCACGGTCGCGCCCTTCAAGATGATCACCACGTGGTCGCAGACCAACTCGACCTCGGACAGCAAGTGTGAGTTCAGGAGCACCGCGATCCCGCGACGGCGAAGCTCCTCCAACAGCTCGCGTACGGCGATGCGTCCAGCGGGGTCCAAGGCGCTGGTCGGCTCATCCAGCAGGAGCAGCTTCGGTTGGCCGATCAGTGCTTGCGCGATTCCCAACCGTTGTTGCATACCTTTCGACATCTCCTCGACCTTGCGGTCGCGGGCGTCGGCGAGCCCGACGAGCTCAAGCAACTCACGTCGCTCGGCGCTCCCACCGCGCGATCGCGAAAGCCGCTGGTGCAGATCGAGCACCTCGTCCCCGTTGGCCCAACCCGGATAGCGAAACAGCTCGGGCAGGTAGCCCAGGCTGGTGCGTGCCGCGATGGTTCCGGCGCGATGGCCCAGCACCTGGGCATGCCCTCCGGTGGGGCGCACAAGACCGCACGCGATCTTGACCAGCGTGGACTTGCCCGCGCCGTTCGGTCCGAGCAGGCCGACGAGCTGGCCTTCGTCGACCTCGATGTCCACGCCGCGCAGGGCCTGGACGCCGCCGTCGCGGTTTTCGAGACCGGTGGCGGACAGGGCGGGTGGCACGGTCGGTCAGTGTAGCCACACCCCGGTGGACCGCCTTGCCACAGGGGTCCACCGAGCGCGAGGCTCCGTCAGGACAGATACTTGTTGGTGTCGAGCCCGTGCTCGTCCATGAGCTTCTTGAACGTCTCGCGCATCTCCTCGGGGTATTCCGGTAGACCACCGCGGTCCAGGAGTTCCTGAGCTCGGGCACGGATGTTGGGGCCGAAGTCCCAATCCTCGTCACGCATCAGGCGTTCGATTTCGCGGGCGGGCCACGAGACGATGCCGGGGTCGCGGCCGAACTTCGCTGCGAGTGCGTCGATCTCGTCGAACCGGCCCGCGAGTGGTGCCTGCTCCTGGATCAACCCCTTGGCCGTGAGGGCCTCGGTGACCTCCGGAGTCGGTTGCAGCGGATTGCCATAGCCATCTTTGTGGAACAGCTTCTCGAACTTGATGCGGGGACGTTGACCGCCGGCTTTCGCATCCTCGAGTGGGTAGCCGACGGCGTGCGCCCACGTGAACTTGAGGTTGGGCGGCAAGCCGAACGCCTTCTCAACGCCACCCGGCTTACGACCGAACGCGAGCAGGATGTTGCCGACCCCGAGCGCCACCCCGGCCGTGATGGCGTTGGCGACGGCTTGCCCCGACTCAAACCGCAGCAGGGTGTCGGTGCGCTCGACGGGGAAGCTCATCAGGCGCGGCACGGTCTGGGTCATCGTGAACTCGTAGTTCCAGCCGTGGTACTGCGTGGCAGCACCTGAGAGCGCCAGCGACGAGATGCCGTCGTTGGCGCGCCCGTACCACGCGTGCAGGTTGGTCAGCCAAAAGATCACGTGCGAGCACTGGTTGATGACCTGGACGTTGAAGCCCGAGACGCACTCCTCGATCTCGTCCCACAGCTCGCACGTTTCCTTCTGCACCACGATCGCTTCGGTCGCGTTGATGTTGCCCTGGCACGAGGAATGTCGCGCGGCCTGCAACATCGCCTCGATCTTCCAGTCTTCGACCGTGCGATCCGGGTCGTAGTAGCGGATGCTCCTGCGGTCTCCCATTGCCTGGAAGACGGGCACATCGGGGAAGTCCAGCATCGTGAGCTCCTTGGCGTCGCGTACCGTGGGTGCACGCTGCAGCCTACGCACCGCATCCCGACCGTCGGCGCGTCGTCAGCTGACGCTGACTGTCACGGCCACGATCTGGGTGCGCTCACTCGACAGGCCCTGGAGTGGCACGCGCACGATGTTTGCGCGTGCCAACCGACGGGCATCGGGCCTGTCGGTTTCAGGGCAGATCAGCGTGCGCGCCTCGCCATGCGGAGTGCGCGTTGCAATGCGCAGTCACGCTCGCGCATGAGCTGAAGCTGGATCTCTGGGTGCAGGTTCATCTGTCCTCCTTTGAGCCGAACCAGCCGGCGTCGTCCTTGCGCGAGTCGGTTCCCCACAGCAGCGCGGCGGGGCCGACGAGCACGATGAAAAGAATGATCAGTAGTGTTCCCATGCATGCAGTATCGACCTGCTTGACCATTAGCACCAGTCGAGGTATCGTTGCTATCCATGAATGAACCTGATCGATGGCTCGGGGTTGAGATACGACATTTGGCTGCGCTGCAGGCGGTGTCGGAGCAGGGTTCGTTCGGCGCTGCGGCCAACCATCTCGGCTACACCCAGTCGGCCGTCAGTCAGCAGATCGCAACGCTCGAGAAGGCCGTCTGCCAGCGTCTCGTGGATCGACCGGGCGGTCCGCGCAAGGTCTCGCTCACTGAGGCGGGTGAGCTACTGCTGCGTCACGCCCAGGCAATCGTCGCGCGCCTTGCGGCTGCCCAGGCCGACCTGGCCGCGCTCGCAGAGGGTGAGGCCGGTACGTTGCGGATCGGGACGTTCCAAAGCGTCGGCAATCGGATGGTCCCCACCTTGGTGCGCCGCTTTCACCTCGCCTGGCCCAAGGTGCAGGTGCGGCTGACCGAATCACAGAATGACGATGACATCCTGCAGATGGTCGAGGCCGGGGAACTCGATCTGGTGTTCACGGTGATGCCGATCCCCGAGGGGCCGCTCGACGCGGTCGAGTTGATGCGCGATCCGTACATGCTGGTCGTCGCCGCCAGTTCCCCCTTGGCGAAGCGCGACAAGCCGCCTACCCTGCGCGACTTGGAGGGCCACCCCATCATCAGCTACCGCCATTGCCGCGCGACGACGCAGATCGAGCAACACATCGGCTCACGTGGGCGTGAGCTCGACGTCGTGTTCCGCTCTGACGACAATGGCACCGTGCAGGCGATGGTCGCCGCCGGGATGGGCGCGGCGATCATGCCGGCGCTCGCTCTGGATCCCAACGACCCGGAGGTCGTCGCCTTGCAGCCCTCTCCGCCGTTTCCACCGAGGGTCATCGCCCTGGCGTGGCACCGTGATCGCAACCGCTCCGCGGCCGCCCAGGCATTCGTCGAGATGGCGCAGACGCTGGCGAGCGCCATTGCCGAGGCCGGCGGCGCGGCGGCCGCGGCGTGACCGACGGCGCGCTGTTCGCGCGGGTCATGGAAGACGACATCGGGATCCACGAACGCCTGGAGCGTGAGCGGTCCAAGATGACCCACCAGGTGTTCCTGCTCGCCGAGAGCGGGGCGATGCCCGACGAGTCCGAGCGGCGCTCGTGGGCCCGGGCCGCCACTGCACGTGCGTGGATGACGCACATCGGGGCGAGCATCGAGCCGGCGTGGCCACCGGCGCCGGCCGGTTTGGGTGAATCGGTCGAGAAATGGTTTGCGACGAACGGGGAACGGCTCGAGATCATCGAGCTGGAGCTGGCGCGGCGCATCGCCGACGGGCCGATCGACGACTACGAGACGCGTGCGCGCCGCGTCGACCTGGGTGCGGCTGCGCGCTGGCTCGGCGAGGCGGTCGGGGCCCTGTGTGACCCGGACGGGGATGGGGGACCGGCCTTCGCCCGGCGGGTGTCTGTGTGGCTCGAACGCAACGACGACGTCATCGCCCAATTGGCGGCCGAGGGACGCATCGCAGCTCCAGATGACCACAAGGTGGCGGAGTCCGCGGAGCTGTTCGCGCACGTGCGACTTACCGTTGCTGGACTCGAAGCGCTCCTGCCCGACGCGTCGGCGGATCCTGCACCGTCAGCGTGAACCGCATGCCGAGCGTTTCGTGCGAGATCGCGGTGCCGGCAAACAGCGAGCACACCACCCGGTAGTCCCCCGCGGGCAGCGTCACGAAGATCTCGTCGGCGGCACCCGGCAGAAGCGGTGTCGGCGTCAGTGCGACCGAGGCTCCCACGCCGTCGAACACCTCGAGGTTATGGTCGTCCATTCCGCGGTTATAGACGTTGATCCGAACGCGACCGGAGGACACGACGACACGTGACGGATTGAGTTGGTACTCGATCTCGTCGACCGACAACGCTCGTGGGAATGCCGGCCGCGGCGGCACCTGAAGGCGATGTTTGCGGGCTCCAAGCGCGATGCCGCCCGTTCCCAGCAACGCGACGATCGCGAGGAGCGCGACGCAGCGCCGCCGGATCAAAGGATCAGGTTGCCGCCGTCTGCACGCACCAGCGGCAGCGGCGCACCGGGCAACACGGCACCTGCGTCGCCGCCCATCCACTCGCTGAGCAGGGCGCCGTAGACCGCGCGAAAATCGGTCGTCACCCGCAGGTTGCCCCGGTCCAGCAAGCTCAGTGGAGCGGGTGCGCCTCCCAGACCGCCGCGCACCTGGGTGCCGATGATCTGCATCGGTCCCCCGGCGCCGTGGTCGGTGCCGAATGAGGCGTTCTCACCGGCGCGCCGGCCGAACTCCGAAAACACACAGGTCACGACGTTGCCGGCGATCCCGCGGGTGGTCAGATCCGCTTGGAACGCTGCGAGTGCCTGACCCAGCACGGACAGTTGCGGATCCTGACTGCCGAGCTGGCCACCGTGGGTGTCGAACCCACCCCAGTCGATCGTGACGATCCGTGTACCGAGGCCCGCGCCCAGAAGGTTCGCGGCCGCCTGCAGGCGGCGTGACAGTGACGAGTTGGCCGGGTAGTTGACGCCGTTCGACACGTTGATCTTGGCGAGATCTCCCGCGACCTGGACCGTTTGCCCGAACACGGTCCGCGACCGCGACGTCGACGCGTTGCCGGCGGGTGCGCCGGCGAGGGCTGCCATCTGGGCGTTGACCGTCGCGGTGGGGGCACCGTTGACGGTGAACCCGAACTGGGCGAAGGTCTCGGGCACCGAGGCCACCGGCGCGCGCGCCGCGCGGATGATCTTCGAGACGTTTGATCCGATCGATACCGCTTGCAGCGGGTTGGTCGTCGAGCCGTACAGGTCGAGCCATCGTCCCAGCCAGCCGGTCGGTGACTTCTGCAGCACCCCGCCGAACCACCAGTCGCGGCTGGTGAAGTGCGAGAAGTTGGGGTTGGGGTAGTCGGTTGCGGGAAACAGCGCGATGTTCTTGGCATCCCAGAGCGACTTGAGGCTCCCGGGGCTTGCAGCCGGACCTGCGAGCGCCATGCCGGGGAGATTCGGCAAGGCCAGCTGTGACTCGATTCCCAGCATCGGCGTGAGCCCAACCGGGGTGGGGACGTTCGTGAGCGGGACGTTCGAGCGCGCGATCGTGGGGCGCAGACCGAGGTAGGCGTTGTACTCGGCGGGGTCCGTCGGGACGAACGTGTTGGGACCGTCATTGCCGCCGTTCAGGAAGAGCATCACCAGACAGTTGTTGCCCGAGACCGCACCCTCGGCAACCGCAGCCTCGAACGCCGTCTGCCACGGAATCTTGCTCGCTGCATAGACCGCCGCGAATCCCAGGACGCCGTTCTTGATGAACCGATGGCGGTTGACCCGCGGCATACGGGGAACGCCATGCGGGAAGCCGGCGATCGCCTCGGTGGGGATCGGCATGTAGTCGACGGGGATGGCGTCATAGGCGGCACTGTCGGACGCCGCGCAGTCGGCGCAGCGCAGGACTTCGATGGCATCGACGTCCTGTGAGAACTCGTTCATCACATCACCTGTCCGTCGGGGCCACCGAGCATGAGCGCGCGAAGCAACCGCAGACGCGTGCGCCGTTGGGTCACGGTCCCCGCAGGTGCGGATGCGCCGTATGCCTGGATGCTCGCGACCGTTGCCGGCGAGAGCCAGGGTTGGCCGACGGCGGCAAGCGCGCGGTCATATGCCTGCTGGGGCGTCTCGCCAGGTACGTCGACGAGGTCAACTGCTTGGTTTTGCGTGAGTTCAGAAACCAGACGAAAGCGGTTGATGGCGGTGTTGGTGTCGAGCCACGCCGGGCCGTACTCCCACCCCGAGACGTCCGGCGGGAAGCAGGGCTCCTGACCCATTGATTGCATCCGAAAACGCGGGCCACTGCCCGTCACAAACACGCTCATGGCCCGCATCGCACCGGGGACGAACACCGCGGGGGCTTTGATCATGTTGGGCTCGGCGATCGACTCGAAGAGCGCGCGGTGGGTCAGGATCTTGCGCAGCACGGGGCGGATCCGGAACCCGCGCCGGACGTATGTGCCGGCCAGGTCATTGAGGGACGCGTCGTCCGGCGGGCTTTGGATGAACTCGCCCCAGAGCTTGCGCATCAGGTACGGCGCGTGGTTGGGGTGCGAGAGCACGACGTCGATGGCCTGCGTGGTGTCGAACGCACCTGCGCGACCCAGCACGGTCTTTGCGCCGGCATCCCATCGTGCGGGCGTGAAGAATGCCAACGGATTGGCCGGATCGGTGGTGTTGATCTGCCAGCCGGACAGCGCCCGCGCCAGCTCCTGGACATCCGTCTCGGAGTAGTTGGACTGGCCTTGCGCGTTGGTGACGCCGAGCGTGAAGAGCTCCATCACCTCTCGGCCGAAGTTCTCGTTGGGATGGCCTTTGCGATTCAGCTCGCCCGTCAAGAAGCGGAGCATCGCCGGATCGATGCTGACCGCCTGCACGAGGCTGCGGAAGTCCGTCGTCGCGTTGTTGGCGACGTCCGCGTACGAGCGCAGCAGGCCGATGTGCTTGATCATCATGGCCGGGCTGACGTCGTTGCGCGAGACCGCGAAATGCCGGTGCCAGAAGAACGTCATGCGCTCCACGAGGGGGTTGTCCGACCGGATCATCCGATCGAGCCAGTCGAGGACCAGGTCGGTGTCGCTCGTCGTGGGCGAGAGGGGTACGCCGCCGTTGTTCGGCGGGTTCCCGACCAGGGTCGGCGGAGTCGTCAACAGCCAGTTGACCGCCGCCCCCACGCGTTTGCCGGTCCAGAGGGCACGATCCTGCGGCGAGGGGCCATAGCCGGCGCGCCAGAAGAGGCGATCCACCATCGCGGCGGTCATCTTCTTGTCGGCCCAGGTGAGAAGCGGCTTGTGCAGCCGGCGTCTGCGTCGTTTGGGCGCGCGACGGGCGTTCAGCGTTGCGGCCATGCGATCACCTCTTCTTTCCACACCGGGTCGCGAGGAGCGCTTTGGTGGCTGCCCGTTGCTTCTTGTTGGCGGCGATGCGGAAGTCACCTGCCGGCTCACGGACGTCGTACAACACGACGCCACGCAGCCTGGGCATGGACTTCTGGAGTCGCGACAACGCACGAAGCCAGGTTGGCTTGCTGCCGCCACGGGCGGTGGTGCCGGTCTCGGCGATCCAAAACGGCTTGGTGCTGAGGGCCTGGATCTCGATGTACGGGTCCTGGAACAACTCGATCGGATCGAGCCACTCCAACTCACCGGTCACCCCGAAGTTGTATCCCGACACGCCCACAAGGTCGACCTGGGTGTTGCCGGGGAAGTACTGGTCGATGGCGTTGTCGTCGGTGTCCGGAATGCTCCGCACGTACGGTGCCCACAGCAGCTTGACGCGTTTGCCGGCGTTGGGTTTGACGACCTTGCGCAAGCGGTTCCAGGCCTGCACGTATGCCTGCGGCGTGTTGCCGTTGACCGTTCCCGACCACGCCCACCATTGCGTATTGGGCTCCGGCAGCATTCGCAGGATGATCGGCAGGTTCGAGGCCTTGAGCTGGCGGGCAAGCGTGCGCACCTTGCCGTCGTAGCGTCCCGATCTGATGCGGGCGAGGGAGTAGGAGGGCTGGTTGGACCCGTCGCGACCGTTGTCGACCATCAGTGTCACGAGCAGCTTGGCCTTGCGCGTGCGTGCGAGGGCGATGACGGCGGGATCGACGGGCCGTCCCACCGTGACGTACGTCGAGATCACGGAAAGCCCCTTGCCGACCTGCTTCTGCAGTGGCGCGATCGTCGTCTGAGGGTTGTCGCGGTAGATGCCAACCTCAACGCACGCTGATGCGCGGCTTGCCGCCAGTGCCAACGTCGCGAGCGCCGTGAGCGCGACGACACGGATCATTCGGGATCGGTTCCGAGTCATGGCGCAGGACCCTAGGCCCGACGAACCCGAATGAGCAAGAAACTTCACAGGGTCTTTACGGGCCTGCTGCAAAAGCTCAAGAGAAACCTCAAATGCTGGTTTGTGGCGTCGTCCGTGGGCCACGGTGCGGCCGGCAGAGATGACGAGGGGTTTCGTTCGGCGGTGACGGTACCGCGCAGGGCCGGGGGAGGCAGGCAGGCGGTCGACGATGATGCGTCAGGTGGCGTGCCTCTCGGTCGCCATGGGTCTGCGGTGGGTCACACACGGGCGGCGGAGGGGGTGGAGGCGTGCCGCCACCGGGAGGATCGTCGCCGGGTGGGGGGTCACCGCCGCCCCCGCCAGGAGGGTCACCCGCAGGAGGAGAAGGTGGGGTGGGTGGCGAAGATGAAGATGGCTGAGGAGCGTCCACGCCCGGTGGGGAGCCGACGAGCGGTGCCCCGCCCGGGTCTGTCGGGCATGAAGCCTCGACGGTCTTCGCGCATGCGGGTTGTCCCGTGGTCAGCAGCTGGACCGCGATCGGGTCATCGGCTTGGGTGAAGTTGCCGTTGGGGCCGATGGAGGTCAACGCCAACGTTCCTCCGGCGCCAAGCGTTCCCGCGACGGCGATCTCCTGGCCGAGTGAGTACGGCGTCAAGGTGAACTCCGCTGGAATCTTGACGGTCACGCGAATCGGGAAGGCCGGGTCCTGGTTGTCGACGACCACCATCGTCCTGGTGACGGGGTTGATCGACACGATCGCGCCGGCGAAGGGGAGCGACGCACCAGGCACGGGTGGCTTCAGGTACTTGAGGTCACGACCGATTTTTGCGCCCTTCTTGCCGAAGTAGGCACGCACCGAGATGGTCGCACCCACCGGGGGCAGGGTGGCGACGGCATTGGCGGCCTTGCCCGTGGTGCGCGCAAACGAGACGCGAATGACGACCGAGCCTCCGGGGGTGCCCACCGCGATGGCCCTGGTGCCGATCCTCTTGACGATGGGGCCGCGGACGGGGGTCCACACGGCCCGCTTGGCCTTCTTGCGGCGCAGAGGCGATTGGTAGCTGCCGTTGCGTCCCCACTTGATGCCCCACTTGATGCCCTGCGCGGGAGCACCCCACTTGATGCCCTGCAGGGGCGAGCCCCATTTGATGCCGGAAACCGTCACCCGTGTGCCGGGGGCCATCTTGCGCAGCGAATGGATTGCGAGCAGGTTGCCGCCCGGTTGCGCGACGACCGCGACCCGGTTTTGGGGGCGCCACGTCACCACGACGCCGTCGCGCGTTGCGAGTGGCGCAACACGGAGCGCCTCCGAGATCGGTGCGATCGCGGAGACAGCCGCAAGAGCGGCGACGACGAGTGTGCGCTTCCTCACGACCTGCAGTTCCCCCATTTGCTGGACGGCGCGTTGCCGACTCTATCGGTGACTTGACCCAGAACCTTGAGGCCTCATCTGGCGATTGGACGTGGCTCTGCAGTTTCCTGCAGGCGAGGCTCAGACAAATGAGGCGGTCAGGGTCGTACGATCTCGGGCGATGGAGCGACGCGGAGAAGAATTGCTGGAGTTCGACGAGGTGCAGGCGCGCCTGGCCGCACACTGTGTCTCGGCCGTCGGGCGGGACGCAGCACGTGACATCGCGCCCGCCTCGGATCCGGAGGTGGTTCGTGACCGTCATCGGCGAACCGGAGAGGCGCTCGAACTGCGGCGCCTGGGGATCGCGGTTGCGCTCGGCATCGCGGACGTTCGTCAGGACGCCACGATGGCACGGCGCGGTGGGACGCTCGATGTCGGGACGCTCGGTGAGGTGTTGGCAAGCGCCCGCGGGATGAGCGACGTGGTCGCGTCGGTGACGACCCACGCCGAGGTCGCGCCTGAACTGGCCCAGGTCGCATCGGCCGTCAACGCGGTCCTGTTGGATCGGCTGGCGGACGAGATCGATCGCGCACTGGACGGTCACGGTGGGGTCAAGGACGACGCCAGCATCGAGCTGGCGCAAACGCGGCGGGCGCTCGACGGCGCACGGGGGGCAGCGACCGAGGCGCTTCGATCGGCTGCCCAGCGGGCACGCCAGCATCTGCAGGAAGGGTTCATCACCCAACGGGCCGGCAGGCCCGTGCTCGCCGTCAAGGCGTCATCGCGTTCGGCGGTGCCGGGGATCGTTCACGATCGTTCGGCCTCCGGCCAGACGGTTTTCGTCGAACCGCTCGAGGTACTCGATGCCAACAACCGTGTTCGCGAGTTGGAGGCCGGGGAGCGCATCGAGGTGGAGCGCGTCCTGGCACGGCTCTCCACGCGTATCGGCGAGGACGCCGAGTCGCTTGTGGAGGCCGTGGAGCGGGTTGCGCAGATTGATCTGGCGGTCGGGTGCGCAGCCCTGTCGCGCGAGTGGGATGGCTGCGCCGTTGTCGAGACGACCGGCGATGTGGCGCTCGGGCGCGCGCGCCACCCGCTGCTCGACCCTGCCACCGCCGTGCCGATCGATTTGCCGCTGACCGGGCTACGGGCACTGGTGATCAGTGGTCCCAACGCCGGCGGCAAGACCGTCGCGCTCAAGACGTTGGGGATCCTCGCCTTGGTCAACCAATGCGGCATCCGCCCGCCCGCCGCCACAGCTCACCTGCCGGTGTTCGACCACGTCCTGGTCGACATCGGCGACGATCAGTCGATCGAGCGGAGCCTCTCGACATTTTCGGGGCACGTGCGTCGCGTGCAAGAGATCCTCGCGGTCGCCGGTCCGCGATCACTGGTGCTGCTCGACGAGGTGGCGGCCGGCACCGACCCCGCGGAAGGCGCTGCGATCGCCCGTGCGGTGCTCGAGGCGTTGGTCGCGCGCGGCGCGTTGGTGCTGGTGACGACGCATCACCACGAACTCAAGGGGTGGGCCAGCGAGACGACGACCGCGGCCAACGCGGCCGTGGGGTTTGATGCCGAGCGGCTCGCACCCACGTTCTCGATCCGGGTCGGGGAGCCGGGTGCGTCACATGCGATCGAAGTCGCCGACCGTCTCGGCCTGGATGCTGATGTCTTGGTCGCTGCCCGTCGGATCTTTGGTGCCGAACGGGGCGGGGTCGAAGCGCTGCTACAAGAAGCCGCCGCCGCCCGCGTCGCTGCCGAGGCGGAGCGCGACGGCGCCTTCGCGGAACGCGACGAAGCCGCACGCGTCCGGGCAGAGGTCGAGCGCAGAGAAGACGAGCTCGCCGCCCGGATTGAACGCATGCGCCGGGACGCGGTAACCGCCCGCGAACGGGCACGTGCGGAGGCCCGCGAGGAGTTGGGCGCCTTGCAGGCGGAGCTCACCGCGTTTCGCAACGAACTGACCGCGGCCCGCCGGGCGGAGCGCCGCCGGTTGGCTGCCGGGGACGCGGCGTCTGATGCAGAGCGCGACCGGCTCCTCGGGGCCGCTTCTGCCGCTGCATCGCGGGCGGGCCGGTCGCTCGCGGACGCCACACGTCCCACCGGACCGCCGCCTGAGCTGGCGGTGGGCGATCGTGTCCTTGTCGCCGATCTGGGTGTTCGGGGCGAGGTCGTCGCGATCGAAGGCGATACCGTCGAGATTCAGGGACCATCGGCGCGTCTCCGGCTCGACATCGCGCGCATCGTGCGTGACGCCCGAGTCGTCGAGACTCCCGCAGCGCCGAAACCCGAGACCAGACCGGTGATGATCGCGGTTCCGTACGAGTTGGACGTGCGCGGCCAGCGCGCGGAGGCGGCGTGTGCCGCGGTTCGTGCCCACGTCGATGCCGCCGCGATGGCCGGGCTCGAGATCGTTCGTGTCGTGCATGGCCGCGGCACCGGTGCCCTGCGGACGGCGATCCGTCAAGAGCTCGCCCGGCATCCGCTGGTGGAGCGCTCTGACGTCGCCGGCCCGGACGACGGTGGTGACGGCGCCACCGTCGTCACACTCCGGTAGCTCAAGGCCTCCACGGCCCGCGGCAACCGCCGCCCGGCGAGAACCCGTGATGCCCTTCGCGGTGCGGCTGACCACCCGACGTCCAATCACAGTCCGCCCGGATTGTCAAGAATCGGGTGCCGGGCACCGCGACTTGACAACCGGGTGCTGAGTGGTCGCTCTGCCTGGCACCGGCTGGTCATTTCAGGGGTGGTCGGAGGTGACTCGCGCCCTTTGCCGACATGCCTTACTTGGGTGGCATGCGGCCTGCGGCGTCGAGTCGGATGACCTCGCCGTTGAGGTACGGGTTGGCCACGATGTGGCCGACCAGTGCTGCGAACTCCTCGGGTTTGCCGAGGCGTTTGGGATGCACCGCCTGTGCGGCCAGCACGTCCTGCACCGCATCGCTGAAGCCCGCCACCATGGGCGTCAGCATCGGTCCCGGCGCGATGGACATCACGCGGATGCCGCGGTCGGCCAGATCACGTGCCGCGGCGATGGTCAGCGACGCCACGCCTCCCTTGGACGCGGCGTACGCGGCCTGTCCGGTCTGCCCCTCGTATGCGGCGACGGAGGAGGTCGTCACCACGACACCGCGCGTGCCGTCGTCGTCGGGATCGTTGTCGACCATGGACTCGGCCGCGAGGCGCAACGTGTTGAACGTGCCGACCAGGTTGATGTCCACGACGTCCTGGAAGAGTCGCAGCGGGTGCGGTCCTTCGCGCCCCGCGATCCGTGTGGCCGGCGCGATCCCGGCGCAGCACACCGCGATCCGCAATGGCGCACGGTCGGTCGCGGCACGTGCGGCCGCGCGGATCTGCGCCTCGTCGCGGACGTCGGCCGCGGCGAACGTCGCCCGCCCACCCAGTTCGACGGCCAGCCGGACGCCGCGGCTCTCCGGAAGATCCACGATGACGACATACGCTCCCAAGCCGTACAAGTGGTGCGCCGTGGCCGCACCGAGACCGGATGCGCCGCCGGTGATCAGTGCGCTGCTTCCCTCGAGTCGCATCGCGCATGCATACCACGGCGGGAGTAACGTCGGCGTCGTGCCGTCCTCCGAATCCCCAGCTCTGGTCACGATCGACGAGATCCGCGCGGCGCGCGAACGTGTGGCCGAAGTCGTGCGTCCGACGCCGACCGAGCGCTCGGACACCCTGAGCCGCCTTGCCGGGCGCTCCGTGTTGCTCAAACCCGAGCACCTGCAGCGCGCCGGTTCGTTCAAGATTCGCGGGGCGTACAACTTCATGGCGACGGTGGCGGCCGGGGTCGAGGTCGTGGCCGGATCGGCAGGCAACCACGCCCAGGGCGTTGCGCTGGCCGCCTCGCTGACCGGACGCCGCTCACGCGTGTTCATGCCGGAACGGGCCGCGCTCCCCAAATTGCAGGCGACCGCCGACTACGGTGCGCAGGTCGTCACGGTCCCAGGTGGCGTCGATGCATGCCTCGAACAGGCTCGTGAGTACGCGGCCGCCGAGGGGGCGGTTTTTGTTCCTCCGTTCGAGCACCCGGCGATCATCGCGGGGCAGGGCACCGTGGCGCTCGAGGTGATGGACGAGGCACCGGACTTCGAAGCGGTGCTCGTCTCGGTCGGCGGTGGCGGGTTGCTGGCCGGTGTCGGTGCGGCGATCAAGGCGGTGCGACCCGACGTTCGGATCATCGGCGTGCAGGCCGACGGGGCCAGCTCGATGCGCAGGTCGATGGCGGCAGGGCATCCGGTCGATGTCGATCCGGTGACGATGGCCGATGGCGTGGCCCTGCGCCGGCCCGGGGCCTTGACGCTCGCCCATGCGATGGCGTTCGTCGACGAGATCGTGACCGTGTCGGAGGAGGAGATCAGCCGCGCCGTGCTCTTGCTGTTGGAGCGGGCGAAGGCGGTCGTGGAACCGTCCGGGGCGTTGCCCGTGGCCGCGCTCATCGCCGGAAAGGTCTCCGGGAGCGGTCCGGCCGTGGCGATACTGTCCGGTGGCAACGTCGACCCGTTGCTGCTGACGCGCCTGATCGACCACGGACTGTCGGCCGCGGGCAGGTTCATGGTCGTTCGCGTCGTCATCGACGACCGCCCCGGCGCTCTGCATCACCTGACCGGGGTGCTGGCGCGGCTTGGGCTCAACGTCCTGTCGGTCGAACACCATCGAGAAGGGCTTGCGCTGCCGCTGGCCAGCGTCGAGGCGGTGTTCACGGTGGAGACCCGCAACGCGGCCCACCAGGCGGATGTGCTCGAGACCCTCCAACTCGAGGGATATGGGGTCGAGCTGGTGCGCTGACCCAGGACGGCGTGTTCGCGCCTTTGCGAGACTTGCGCCCATGACCCTCGAACCCGAATTGTTGTCCCGGGTCCAGGCGTGGATCGCTCGCGATCCCGATCCGGAGACCCGGGCCGAGCTTCAGGCGCTGATCGACGCAGGCGATGGGGCGACCCTGGGCGAGCGTTTCGCAGGACGCCTCGCATTCGGAACCGCGGGGCTTCGGGCGCGGATGGAGGCGGGTCCGGTCGGGATGAACCGCGTCGTCGTGCGCGAGTCGGCTGCGGGGATCGCCCGGTACCTGCTGGCAAACGTTCCCGATGCGATGGGCCGCGGTGTCGTCATCGCCAACGACGCGCGACATCGGTCGAAGATTTTCGCGGCCGACTGTGCCGAGGTCATCGCCGATCACGGCATCCGTGTGACGCTGGCCGACGCACCGGTCCCGACACCGGTCGGCGTGTACGCCATCCGTCCGCTCGGCGCTGCGGCCGGCATCGTCATCACCGCGAGCCACAACCCGCCGGCCGACAACGGGCTCAAGCTCTTCATGGGCGATGCCGCGCAGATCGTGCCGCCCATCGATGCCCATGTCGCCGCGCAGATCGCCGCGGTGGCTGCGGACGGTGTGGTCAACCCCGGCGCGGTCATGCCCGCCGATGTCGCCCCGCTCTCGCCGGAGATCGTCGCTGCCTACCGTCAGGCGGCGCTCGCGCGGGTTCCCGCGCCCACCGTCCCCATCCGCATCGCGACGACCGCGATGCACGGCGTCGGCGGCGCGCTGCTCGCCGAGCTGCTGGCCGCGGCCGGGCATGACGATGTGCATCCCGTCGTCGAGCAGTCCCAGCCGGACCCGGATTTTCCGACCGTGGCGTTTCCGAACCCCGAGGAGCCGGGCGCCACCGACCTGCTGGCATCGCGCATGCGCGACGTCGACGCAGCGCTGGGCCTGGCGGTCGACCCGGACGCCGACCGGGTCGCGGTGATGGTGCGCAAACCCGACGGGGCGACTCGGCAACTGACCGGTGACGAGGTCGGTGCCCTTCTGGGCGAATGGTTGCTGGCCCACGTCACCGCGGGTCCCGGCCGGCTCGTGGCCACGACGGTCGTCTCGTCATCGCTGCTCGCGAAGATCGCCGCACACCATGGCGTGCGTCACGAGGAGACGTTGACCGGGTTCAAATGGCTGTCACGACCGGGCATCCAACACCCGGAGCTTCGTCAGGTGCTGGCGTACGAGGAGGCCATCGGGTACGCCATCGGGGCCGACGTGCGCGACAAGGACGGGCTGTCGGCAGCGATCGCCGTCGCGTCGATGGCGTGCTGGGAGCGGGCCGCCGGGCGGACGTTGCTGGACGCGCTCGACGCGTTGCACGTGCGCCATGGGGCACACGTCACCGAGAACTTCGCGCTGCGGTACGAGGGCGTGGGCTGGCGTGAGCGGCGTGATGATGCCCTGGCCGCGTTCGTCGCGGCGCCGCCCCAGCACGTCGGCGACGTCGAGGTCCGTGACGTACGGCACCTGGCCGCCGATGTCGTGCGTATCGAGTTGGCGGGTGGCCTGCGGGTGCTCGTACGCCCCAGCGGCACGGAACCCAAGCTCAAGTGCTACTGCGAGGCGGTCGAGCAGGTCGGTGCCGCGGGGCTGGATGCGGCCCGCGTCCGGGCACGCGCGCGACTCAGCGCAACCCGGGCTGTGTTGATGCCGCTGCTCGGAGGCTGATCAGCGGTCGACTCCCGGGCGTGCCAGAATCGCCGACATGAGCTCACCAGACACCAACGCCACACTTGCCGAACGCTGGAGCCGGGTCATTGCTCCGACACTCGGTGTCCACACCGCGATTCCCGCCGTCAAGGCCGAGGGGCCCTGGGTCGAGGCCGCCGACGGGCGCCGCTACCTCGACTTCGCCTCGGGCACCGCGACGACCAACATCGGCCACAACCACCCGCGCGTCGTCGCGGCGGCGCGCGAGCAAATGGACCGGATGGTCCACAGCGGGGGCGTGTTCCGGTACGAGTCAGTGGTCGCGCTGGCGGAGCGCCTGGCTGTGATCACGCCCGGCGACATCGGCTCGTTCTTCTTTCTCAACGGGGGGAGCGAGGCCATCGAGGGCGCCGTCAAACTGGCGCGGCGCGTCACCGGCCGTCACGGTGTGGTGGTGTTTCGCGGCGGTTTCCATGGACGCACGCAGGGCGGCGTGGGGTACACGACGTCCAAGTCGGCCTACCGGGCCGGGTACGCGCCGCTTGGCGCCAGCGTCTACGTCGCGCCGTTCCCGACGCCGTACCGCTGGGGTGTCGACATGGAGGAGGCCGTCGACCGGACGCTGGCCGGCGTCGACGATTTGCACCGTCACGAGCTGCCCTCCGACGAGGTTGCGTGTTACCTGATTGAACCGGTTCAGGGTGAGGGCGGCTACCACCCCGCGGGTCGCAGGCTGCTCGAGGGATTGCGCGAGCGGGCCGATCGGCACGGCGCCCTGCTCGTGTTTGACGAGGTGCAGACCGGGTTCGGCCGCACGGGCGAGTGGTTCGCCTCGCAGACCTATGGCGTCACGCCGGATGTCATCGCCATGGCCAAGGGCATCGCCAACGGGTTTCCGGTGTCGGCGATCGGGGCCTCGCCCGAGCTGATGGCGCGCTGGCCCACCGGGGCGCACGGCACGACATTCGGCGGCAACCCCGTCGCATGCGCCGCGGGCTGTGCGGTGATCGACACGGTCACCGAGGACGATTTGCTCGCGCGCGGCCGGGAGCTGGGAGCACGGGCGACCCACCGCCTGAAGGCGCTCGAAGCCGAGGTCACCGAGATCGCCGAGGTTCGCGGCCCCGGCCTGATGATCGGCATCGAGTTCGCCGACCCCGCCACCCGGGCCCCGCTCGGCGAGCTGTCCGGACGTGTGGTCGAGGCGGCGCAGGAGGAGGGGTTGGTCTTGATCGAATGCGGCGCCGAGGGCAACGTCGTGCGGTTCATCCCGCCGATGGTCACGAGCGATGACGACCTCAACCTGGGCCTGTCGCGTCTGGAGGCTGCCGTGGCGCGCGCACTGGGGTAGGGTCCCGCACGGTGCGGCAAACCGGTCGCGATGAGATTCTCCTGGAGGGACTGAGATGGCGAAGTTGACATCGATCGAAGGCATCGGCGACGTCGGCGCCGGCAAGCTGGCAAAGGCGCAGGTGGGATCACTCGCCACGTTGCTCGCGCGAGGTGCAACGGCAGCAGGGCGCCGGGACCTCTCGAAGGCGTCCGGTGTGACCGAGAAGCGGCTCCTGGAATGGGTCAACCGCGCCGACTTGATGCGTGTCAAAGGCGTGGGCGAGGAGTACAGCGACCTGCTGGAGGCATCGGGCGTCGACACGGTGCCGGAGCTCGGCAAGCGCAAGCCGGCCAACCTGCTCGAGGCCATGGCCACCGTCAACAAGAAGAAGAAGCTCGTCCGACAGCTCCCCACCGAGGCGAAGGTCGCCGATTGGGTCGCTCAGGCCAAGAAGCTTCCGAAGGTCGTCAAGCACTAGTAGTCGTCCTCCGACGGTCTGCATCCGAACGAGGAGGCAATGCGATGAACATCGACGTCCGACAGGGTCCCGCCTTCGGGGTCGCCCGCTGTGAGCTTGCGCCTGCTGAAGCCATTCGCGTGGAGTCCGGCGCGATGATGGCGACCTCGCACGGCGTCGGGATCGAAGCGCGGGTCGAGGGTGGTCTGATGAAGGGCCTCAAGCGCAGCGTGCTCGGCGGCGAGTCATTGTTCATCACGACCTACACGGCCCCCGCTGCGGGCGGCTGGATCGATGTCGCCGCGCACCTGCCGGGCGATTTGGTGATCCGGCAGCTCACGTCCGAGCGCGCGTTGTTTCTGTCGCGAGGTTCGTGGTTGGCGTCGTCGGCCGACGTCGAGGTCGACACCAAGTGGGGTGGCTTCCGGTCGCTCTTCGGCGGTGAGGGCGGGTTCCTGGTGCGGATCTCCGGCACGGGCCCGGTCGTGATCGCCTGCTACGGCGCGCTCGAATCCGTTCAGCTCGCCGCGGGCGAACGCTTCGTCCTGGACTCGGGGCACATGGTCGCCTTCGAGGAGGGCGTGCAGATGACGTTGCGTCGTGCGGTCGAAGGGCGTTCGATCCAGAGTCTCAAGAGCGGCGAGGGTTTCGTGTTCGAGTTCGAAGGCCCCGGTGAGGTGCTGACGCAGACCCGAAATCCCGGCGCGCTCGTGTCTTGGTTGACCACGGTGCTGCCGTTCCAGCGGGCCTGAACCGGCGACACACGTCACCTTCGGAACGCGGTCGGCGCGTTGTACGATCACACCACATGAAGAGGGCACGTTTCGCGATCGCGCTGAGTCTGGCCGCCTTGCTTGGTGGGTCCCTGGTGTGGTTGGCCATCGGCGGGTCGCTCGAGACGTACGCGGGGCCGGCGCAGGTCAAGCTCAACGGCGACACCACCTACCGCCTCAATGCGGTGGTCAGCGCCGGTGCTCCGGTCGACGCGGCTGGACAGGCGATCTCGGCCGAGGGCGTGCGGTTCACCGTCCAGGATCAGGACGCCGCCACCGAGACGGTCCAGGTCCTGTACCGCGGCATCGTTCCGGACACGTTCCAGGTCGGCCGCGAGATCGTGGTGACCGGCAAGATGGAGGGCGACACATTCGTCGGCAAACGGGACACGTTGTTGACCAAATGCCCGTCAAAGTTCCAGGAGAAGAAGTCCCCCGCCAACGAACCCGCTTGATGACATGAGCGTGTTCGGCCGGGCGATCCTGCTGCTTGCACTCGTGGTCGCGGTGTTTGCGGTCGCAGCCGCGATCTGCGGGCGCACACCGCGTCACCGCCGGTGGTTCGAGGCTGCCGAGCGCGCGGTGTTTGCGCTGTTCGGCCTGATCACGATCGCGGTGGTCACGCTCCTGACGGCATTGTTGACCGACAACTTCGCGCTCAAGGCCGTGGAGCGATATTCGAGCCGTTCGCTTGAATCGCACTTCAAGATCACGGCCCTGTGGGCCAGCCAGCCCGGCTCGCTGATGTTCTGGTCGTGGCTGCTGACGGGGTTCTCGTGCATCGCGATCGTGACCAACCGGCGTCGCAACCGCGAGCTGATGCCGATCGTGGTGGCGGTGCTGGCCGGTATCGGCGTGTTCTTCACGGTGTTGCTGTGCTTCGTCGCGAGCCCGTTCGAGACGGTCACGGCCATCCCGACCGACGGTCAGGGGTTGACTCCCGCCTTGCGCAACCCGTACATGATCGCCCACCCGCCGCTGCTCTACCTGGGGTATGTGTCGATCGCGGTTCCCTTCGCGTTCGCGATCGCGGCGCTGGTCACGCGACGGTTGGACAGCGCGTGGCTCGGCAGCATCCGCCGCTGGACCCTGGCGAGCTGGTCGTTCTTGGGCAT
Organism: Actinomycetota bacterium; assembly: GCA_031372145.1. Taxonomy (GTDB): domain Bacteria; phylum Actinomycetota; class Thermoleophilia; order Miltoncostaeales; family Miltoncostaeaceae; genus CALMEC01. The sequence continues at coordinate 21,131 of JANMKR010000049.1, forward strand.
CGGCATCCTGCTCGGCGCCAAGTGGGCGTACGAGTCGTTGACATTCGGCGGGTACTGGGTCTGGGACCCGGTCGAGAACGCAGCGTTGCTGCCGTGGCTGATCGCCACCGCGTTCCTGCACTCGGTGATGGTGCAAGAACGTCGCGGCATGCTGAAGGTGTGGAACCTGGCGCTCGTCATCACGGCGTTCGCGCTGACCCTGTTCGGCACGTTCCTGACGCGCTCCAACATCGTCGCCAGCGTCCACAACTTCGGGGCGCAGACCGTCGGGCCGTGGCTGTTGGGCGCGATCGTCGTCGTGCTCGTCGGTGGCTTCTACCTGATCATCACGCGCCTGCCGCACCTCAAGAGCGCGCACTCCCTCGAGAGCTACTTCTCCCGTGAGGCGATCTTTCTGTACAACAACCTGCTGCTCGTGGGGCTGGCGTTCGCGGTGATCTGGGGCACGTTGTTCCCGGTGCTGTCCGAACTGGTCAAGGGCGAGAAGATCACGGTCGGTCGTGGGTTCTTCGACCAGGTCGCGGCGCCGATCGGGTTCGCGTTGTTGCTGCTGACGGGAATCGGCCCGCTGATTCCGTGGCGCAAGGCCTCGTTTGCCCTCGTGCGACGACGATTCCTCGCTCCCCTGGTCGTCGCGGCGGTCGCCGCCCCGTTCGTGCTGTTGACCGATGCCCGATCGAGCGTGCCCGCCGCCACCGTGTTCCTCATCGCGATCTTCACGGTCATGTGCATCGGCTCCGAGTTCTGGCGCGGCGCGAAGGTTCGACACGCGCTGGGTGGCGTCACGTGGCTGGGCGCCCTGGGCCAGCTGGTCGGGCGCAACCGCCGCCGCTACGGGGGCTACATCGTCCACATCGGCATCGTCGTCGTCATCGTCGGGATTGCCGCATCACGGTCGTTCCTGAGTGAAGGCAGCTTCAAACTCCAGCAGGGCCAGCAGGCGAGCGTTGCCGGTTACACGTTCACGGCCCAGTCGTTTGCCCGGAACCGCGATACCAACAAGATGACGGTCGCGGCGACGCTGCTGGTCACCCGCGGCGGCGATCAGGTTGCGACGTTGCGTCCGGCAAAGCATCAGTACCTGGCCAGCGGCGAGTCCGGAGACGAAATCGCCATCGCCGGCGGGCTGCGCCGCGATATCTGGGTCAACTTGGCAAGCTTGGTCGGTGGGGTCGCCACGGTCCACGTATTCGTCAACCCGCTGGTCTCGTGGATCTGGATCGGCGGCCTGCTGCTCCTTCTGGGATCGATCGTGGCCGCGTGGCCGTCACACGGGAGCCGGATGCGTGCCACGGCCCCCGCTGGCGACGAGCAGCACGCCTCCGCCTGATGGGCCCTGCGATTCTGGTTGCCGTGGTTGCGCTTGCGGTCGTGGTCGCCGTCGCGTGGCCGTTGCTTCGCGATCGAACCGATGGCGCGATGCTGCGGGGTGGCGATGCGGATCGGCGGCAGGAATTGCAGGACGGCATCGACCAGTCGCTTCGCGCCATCCGCGAGATCGATTTCGACCACAAGGCCGGCAATCTGGGCGACGCGGACTTCGCCGAACTCGATGCCGCCGAGCGCGCACGCGCCGCCGAGCTCTTGCGCGAACGCGATACGCCTGAGGGCTAACGTCACCCCGCAGGTGGGCGCACGCCGCGTTGCAGCCCCGGCATCCGCGCTCAAGAGCTCGATGCGTGATGCCGACATACGTCCTACGGAAGTATGTGAATTGCTGCTGGTTCAGGATTTGTTCACACCGACTGGGGTTGACCTTGCAGGGGACTGCTGCCAGAGTGGCCGTCGTTCAACGCTTCCCCAGGAGCATCCCCCGACCGGCGTCGTACGCCATCGCGTGGGGTGACTTACAGCCCAACTGGCAATCCGGCCAGTGGCGAAAAAGGAGCTTGTGATTATCAACGCCCGACCGTGCGATTCAGTCGCCTCCGGCCGGCCCCGAGGAGTCATGGGGTGGGTTTTGCTCCTCGTGACCCTGATCGCGGTTCCGACCGCGGTTGCCGTCGATGTTCCGCTCCCCGGCACGCCCGAGGTCATCGTGGGTGGTTCATCACCGGAACCCGTCGTGGTTGTGGCCGACACCACGAAGGTGCTCGGCACGCGCGCACTCCGTGTCGGTGCGTTCGGGCGGGATGTCCGTGAATTCCAAGCGATTCTTCGCAAGCGCGGATTCAAGGTCACGGTGGACGGTGCGTTCGGTGTCAAGACCCGCAACGCGGTCAAGTCGCTGCAGAAGCGACTGAAGATGCGTCAGACGGGCGTCGTCACGTCGCTGCTGCTCAAGCGGCTCGGGATCAAGGTCCGCGACGTGCAAAGCGACACGCCGACGACTCCCGCCACTCCGGTGGATCCGTCCAACTACCCGCTTGCCGGACCCAACGCAGCAGCAGCAGTCTACCTCAAGGCGTTCCCTGTCGCGGGCAAACACACGTACACCAACGACTATGGCGCGCCCCGATCGCAAGGCAGCCACCAGGGCAACGACGTCATGGCGGCCCGTGGCGTCCCCGTGCGTGCCGTCGCGGACGGGACGATCAAGCGCCTGACGCGCATCGAGACAGGGTTGGGTGGCATCTGGATCTGGCTCAAGGACACGAGGGGCAACGAGTACTACTTCGCGCACCTCAACACCATCACCGAGGGCATCGAGGTCGGGACCACGGTCACCGTGGGACAGGTCATCGGGGCGGTCGGCAACACCGGGGACGCGCGCTACGGCGCGACGCACCTGCATTTCGAGGTCCACCCGGGTGGCGGAGCAGCGGTCAACCCATACACGGATCTGCTGGCAATCGATCCGGAGCCGCCGACGCGCTAGCCGAACGTCCTGTCTCGACCTCCGCCCGCGCCGGGCAGGGGTCGGGCGTTTCGCTGCGTACTACGTCTTGTGACATTCCGTCTGAAACTCGGCGCGCTTGCCCTGGCCGCGACGTCGCTCGTCGCGGTGGGAATCGCGAGTCGATCTGATGGCGCACGCAGCTTGAGCGAAGTCGAGCAGCGTGCGCGGGCCGCCCGGGAGCGCGAGGGCGTGTTGACCACCGACGTCTCGCGGTTCAATGCCCGCATCCAGGCAGTCCAGGTGCGTCTCGCGCCCGTCGAGGCCCGGTGGAGGGTGCTCAACAACGAACTCGTCGGGCTGCGGACCCACCGACAGGCCCTGACGGCGCAACTCGAGACCGAAACGGCGCGTCTGACCAAGCTCGTCGCCACGCTGAAGGTTCAACGTGCCACGCTGGCCAAGCGCATCTCGGTTTCGTATCGGGTTGGCTCCCCGACCATCCTCGAGGTGCTCCTGCGTTCCGGCAGCCTCAGCGATGTCGCGTCGGCGCGCGAGAACCTGGAGCGGATCACCGATCAGGACAAGGGGCTGATCATCGCGACGCGGACGAACGCAAACGAGTCCCGCTCCGCGGCGGCAGGCATCAAGGACACGCGCAACGAGGTCTTCAGAACGGAGCAGCGCGTCGGCGTTGCCGAGGCAGAAGCGTCACAGGCGGTGGCCGTCATCGCCACCGAGAAGAACAATCTCGTCGCCGCCCGCAGTGCGCGGGCCACCCTCCTGTCGAAAGTCCAGGGCGACCGGAGGGAACTCGAAGCGGAGGCGCGTGGCCTGCGGGCCCGCTCGGCCAAGCTCGCGGCCCAGATCCGAGCGGGATCGGTCAACCTGCCGTCAACCGTGAGCGTGGGTGGGAGCGGCCAGTTCTCGTGGCCGGTCAACGGTCCGATCACCTCAGGATTCGGTGTCCGTTGGGGTCGCATGCACGAGGGCATCGACATCGGTGTCGGCTTCGGAACGCCGATCGGTGCCGCTGCCGCGGGCACGGTCATCGTGGCGGGCTGGAGCGGCGGCTACGGCAACTTGGTGGTGGTCTCGCACGGGACGATCTCGACGGCGTACGGGCACATGAGCGACATCGCGGTGTCCAACGGTCAGCAGGTGAGTCGCGGAACCGTATTGGGCGCGGTTGGGAGCACCGGCCACTCAACCGGTCCCCACCTGCACTTCGAGGTGCGTGTCAACGGTTCGCCGCAGAACCCGATCAACTACCTCTGATCTGATCCCAGGCGGAGATGGCGTGCACGCGCCAGGACCTCGTCCAGCATCGTCGGGGTCAGCCGACCGGTGAACGTGTTCTGCTGGCTCGGGTGGTACGAGCCAAGGAGCGTGTAAGGGCCGACCGTGGCTTCGGCGCCGTGGCCGAACGTGGGCCACGGACGGGGCGGATCGATGAGGCGAAGGGTGGTCGTCCAGGCGAAGCCACCGAGGGCGAGGAGCACTCGCGTGTGGGGGCACGCGGCGAGTTCACGCGCCAGGAACGGGCGGCAGGCGTGCTCTTCGTCGGGCGTCGGTTTGTTGCCGGGTGGGGCACACCGGACTGCAGCGGTCATGCGGCAGCCGATGAGTGCGAGGCCATCGTCGATCCGGTCCGACGTCGGTTGGGACGCCAGGCCTGCGCGGTGCATGGCAGCCACCAGGAAGTCGGCGCTGCGATCGCCCGTGAACACGCGACCGGTGCGGTTGGCGCCGTGGGCCGCAGGAGCCAATCCGACGATCACCAGCCATGGATCGAGGTCACCGAATCCCGGGATCGGGCGCGCCCAGTAGTCGTCGTCGCGAAACGCCGCACGCTTTTCTCGCCCGACACGTTCGCGCCACTCGACCAGGCGGGGACACGCACGGCAGGCCACGATGTCGCGGTCGAGCTGCGCAAGATCGTCGCTCAATTCGAGTTCCCTCTGGCCGTGTGGCGCAACAGGGTGCTACTCGCCTAAGAGGTGTCGCCGCAAGAACGCGACGGTGTCGGCCTGCACCACCGGGTCGTGCTGCAAGGACGTGTGATGTCCGCCCAGCACGACCCGCAGGTGGCGCGGATGTGAGCTGGCCGCGTGGAGCTGTGATGACCACTGCCACGGAACGATTTCGTCGCCGGTGGCGTGCCAATAGCCGCGGGCGGTTCCGTCGTCGCGCGTGACGACGTCGTGGAGGGGCATGTCGAGCGCCCAGGTGAGCCCACGGCGGTGGGCGAGTCCGTCCTGGTGTGCCGGGCAGATTGCGACGACCGCCCGAACACCGGTGCGTCGGGCGGCTGCGTGGAGGGCCAGGAACCCGCCGAGCGATGACCCGCGGACACCGAGTTCCTGCACGCCTTCGGCGGCCAACCAGTCGAGCGCCGCGATGACGTCGTCGACCATCCCGGCGTCGACCGTCCCACCGCTGTCGCCGTGGCCACGCATGTCGAGCGCGAGGGCGTTGATGCCTGCTTCGGCGAGCAGCGCCGCATAGTCGCTGTGATCCTTGCGGCCGCTGCCGATCCCGTGCAGGACCGCCACCCCTGGCGCGTCGCTTCCGACCCACCAGACGTCACCGACGAGCCGGGGCCCGTCGGGTGCGGCCAGGGTGATGCGGCGCGGCGTGCTCAGGCGGTCTGGAGCGCCTCACGCCGGGCGACGATTCCTTGGAGCAGCTGCGCGAACGAGGCTTCGAACTTCTCGACGCCTTCACGTTCGAGGAGCGCGGTGACGTCGTCGTAGTCGACGCCCGCGGCGGCGATGTCGGTGAGCAGCCGGCGTGCCCCTTCGACGTCCGTCGCGAGTGTTGGCGTGGGCTCACCGTGCTCCTGGAACGCGCGGATCGTCTCCTCGGGCATGGTGTTGACGGTATCGGGTCCGATCAACTCGGTCACGTACAGGGTGTCGCTGTAGTCCGGGTTCTTGGTCGAGGTCGAAGCCCACAGGCACCGCTGCGTCCGCGCGCCGTGCGTGGCAAGCGCATCCCAGCGAGGTCCAGAGAAGATCTCCTGGAAACGCTCGTAGGCGAGCTTGGCGTTGGCGACGGCGAGCTTGCCCTTCAGATGGTCGTGGCCGCCGATCGCGTCGAGGCGCGCATCCGCTTCGCTGTCGTCGCGCGAGACGAAGAAGCTCGCGACCGACTGCACCGTGGACGGGTCGCCGCCGTCCTCGACCAGGCGCTCGAGCCCTGCGATGTACGCGTCGGCGACCTCGGCGTAGCGCTCGAGCGAGAAGATGAGGGTGACATTGATGCTGTGTCCGCGGGCGATCATCTCCTCGATGGCGGCGAGGCCAGGCTTGGTGGCGGGGATCTTGACGAGCAGGTTCGGTTTGTTGATCTCGGCGTGCAGGCGCATGGCCTCGTCGAGGGTGGCCTCGACGTCGAACGCAAACCTCGGGTCGACTTCCATCGACACGTACCCGTCGGCACCGCCGGTCGCCGCCCAGATGGGGTGCAGCAGATCGCAGGCGTCGGTGACATCGCGCGACGCGAGGGCGACGAAGATCTCCTTGGGATCCTGCGTGCGGACGAGCACGTCGCGCAGCTGGTCGTCGTAGGAGTCGCCTTCGGCGAGGGCCTTCTGAAAGATCGTGGGGTTGGAGGTGACGCCGACGACGGCATCATCACGCGTCATCTGCTCGAGCTCGCCGCTCTCCAACAAGTTGCGGGAGAGGTAGTCGACCCAGACGCTCTGTCCGAGCGCCGAGAGACGATGAAGGGGAGAGCTGGCCACGAGATTCCTCCAAGGTTTCGATCCATCTGGAGCGTAGCGCCTCCGAAGGATGTCCGGCCGACAGCGGTCCCGTGCGCACCTCCGACGTCGCCGATATGTGTCATCTCTGTGACGCCTTTGTGCCGGGTCATGTCACGATTGGCCGCAGCAGTTGCGCGGGCGTTGCAAACGCCCACCCCGCTGGTGGGGAAAAACTGGACTCGCGCCACGAAGGATCGTGGCGCTCGGTCCTGTTTTCGCCTTCAGACACGGCCAAATGACCGTTTGGCGCGCACCTGGACCGGTGATGATCTGTCTCTGTCTGCCAGGAGCGGCCGGGCACGCGGGCCCTCGCCGCTGCAGATCTCAGTCTGCGAGCTCCAAGTCCGCTACGACCGCCGCCAAGAATCGGGCTGCCTCGCCACCGGACACCGCTCGGTGGTCGGCCGTCAACGAAAGCGGCAACACGCGGTGCACGACCGGCTGACCGTCGACCGCGACGACGCGAGGCGCGGCGCGGCCTGCGCCCAGGATCGCGACCTGCGGTGGCACGACGACCAGCATTGCGTGGCGCCCGCCGAGCGAGCCGAAGTTGGAGAGCGTGATCGTCGCACCGCGCAGGTCTTCGATCGCGATGGAGCGATCGCGGACGGCGGCGATGAGTTCGTTCATGCGTTCGCGGACGGCCTGTGGTGCCATGGCCTGCGCGTTGCGGAGCACCGGAACGAACAATCCGTCCGGTGAGTCCACGGCAATGCCCAGGTCGACGTGGGCGTGGACTTTTCGACCGGTCGCGCCTGTCTGCAGCCATGCGTTGAGCGACGGCTCGGCCTTGCAGCCCACGCAGATCGCACGAATCAGGCGACCGGTTGCGTCGCTTTTGGGCGGCCAGGCGTCGACATCGACCTCGTCGGTGATCGTCGCCGAGACCACCTCGGCGCCTGAGCGCGTCATCGCTTCGGCCATCGCCCGACGCGGACCACGCAGGTCCTCGAAGATGCTGTCCTCGTCGGACGGGTCCTGGGCGGCGCGCTCCACATCGGCTGCGGTCGCAAGACCACCGGGGCCTGTGGGCGTCACCTCGGTCAGGTCGACACCGAGGCGCTTGGCCAGCGCACGCACTGCGGGCGACGCCTGCACGATGCCTCCGGCGGCGACCAGGGTGCGGGGCGCCGGCGTGACCGGGACCGGCGACGATGCGGATGGCGGCGCCGCGGTGTCGGGAACCGTTCCGACGATCCCGGTGAACTCGGGCGCGGCACCTTCGGAAAAGTCCACGAGCGCGTGGCCCACCTCGACGATGTCACCGACTCCGCCATGGAGCTCGGCGATACGGCCGCCCCACGGAGCGGGAATTTCGACCACGGCCTTGTCGGTCTCGACTGCGACGAGCGGCTGGTCGGCCACGACGCTGTCGCCGACCGAGACGTGCCACGCGACGATCTCGGCCTCGTGCAGGCCTTCGCCCAGGTCGGGCAGGACGAACGTTCTCATGCGTACTCCAAGACCTTGCGCGCGGCTGCGGCAATTCGGCGGCGGTCGGGAACGTAGCGCCCCTCGAGTCGGGCGAGTGGGTAGATGGCGTCGTAGCCGGTCATGCGCGTGACGGGGGCGGCCAGTGAGGTCAAACCCTCGTCGGCCAGACGCGCGGCGATTTCGGCACCGAACCCGCCTTGACGCGCGGCCTCGTGCACGATGACGCAGCGGCCGGTCTGTCCGACCGATTCCAGAATCGTGTCCATGTCCAGGGGGCTGATGGACGCGACGTCGATGACCGTGGCTTCCACTCCGTCCGCCGCAAGCTCTTCAGCGACGGCCAGCACCTCGGGCACCATGCCACCCCAGGTGACGAGCGTCAGATCATTGCCCTGGCGGCGTACGAACGACATGCCGATCGGCAGCGCCACCCCGTCATCGGGGACGTCCTCGCGAAGTGCGCGGTACAGGCGCGATGTCTCGAGCACGACGACCGGGTCGGGATCGCGGATCGCCGCGAGCAGCAGCCCGTAGGCCTGGGCGGGTGTTGACGGGACCACGACTTTGAGGCCGGGGATCGTTGCCAGCAGCGCCTCTGGGGTGTCCGAGTGATGCTCGGGCGACTTGATCAGGCCACCGCCGGCTGCACGCAGCACCATCGGACAGGTCAGGCGGCCACGGGTGCGGTTGCGCAGGCGAGAGGCGTGGTTGAGCAGCTGATCCATCGCGGGGTAGATGAACCCCGTGAACTGGATCTCGACGACGGGTCGCATGCCTTCGGCGGCAAGGCCGATGCCGAGTCCGGCGATGACGGTCTCGGAGATCGGTGTGTCGATGACGCGGTCCGGTCCGTAACGTTCGACCAGGCCCTCGGTCGCGCGAAAGACACCACCGGTTGCGGCGACGTCCTCACCCAAGACGACGACGCGTTCGTCGGCGCCCATCTCGTACATCAACGCCTGGTTGACCGCCTGGACGAACGTGACCTCAGGCATCGGTGGCGCTCTCACGGATCGCCTGGCGGCGCTGTGCCTCGACAGCCGGTGGCAGTTCTTCGTAGAGGTGGTCGAACATCGCCTCGACCGGCATGGCCGGCGTGGCCAGGTACTCCTCGGCGGCACGGTCGATTTCGGCGGCGCACTCGGCGAGCAGGCCCTCTTCGTCCTCTTTGGTCCAGGCGCCCCCGGCCACCAGAAACGAGCGGATCCGGCCGAGCGGCTCGTTGCCCCACGCCTTGCTCACCTCGGCGTCCTCGCGGTAGCGCCGGGCGTCGTCAACCGTGGTGTGGTCACCCAAGCGGTAGGTGATCGCCTCGATCAGGGTGGGTCCCTCGCCGGAGCGGGCGCGTTCCACTGCTCGGGAGCAGACATCGGCGACTGCGATGACGTCGTTCCCATCGACCTGCTCGCCGGGGAAACCCGCGGCCACGGCCTTTTGGGCGAGGGTCGGCGCACCGGACTGGATCGCGCGCGGCGCCGAGATGGCCCACTGGTTGTTGACGATCACCACGACGAGTGGCAGCCACATCGACCCTGCGACGTTGATGGCCTCGTAGAACGCGCCCTTGGAGGTGGCGCCGTCGCCGAGGGTGCAGAGGGCGACCCGGGACTCGCGGCGGATCTGCATCGCCAAGGCGACTCCGGCTGCGTGCGGGGGATGCTCACCGACGGTGATCGACACGGGGAAGTCGCGACGCGGGCCGGAGTAGTCGCTGCCGCGCTCGTCGCCGCCCCAGTACATCAGGAGCTCGAACGGCGTCACCCCACGGCCGAGTTGCGCACTGGTGTCGCGATAGGCCGGGACGAGCACGTCCTCCGGCTTCATCGCGTAGGCGATGCCGGCGCCGACCGCTTCCTGGCCCAGGCCCGAGGGGTAGGTCCCGAGTCGCCCGGTGCGATGCAACGCGATCGCCCGTGCGTCGAACGTACGGGTACGCACCATCGCCCGATAGAGCGGGATCACCCCAGCGGGGTCACGTGCGAAATCCGGTAGATCACCGTCAACGCTCCCATCGGGGGCGATGATCCTGGTGTACGGGATGTCGAAAGGGGCAACGGTCGCCATCGAACCTCACCAAGGTACACGCTCCGCCCGGCCGACATTTGTCCCTCTGTCCGTCCGGTACTGGTGTAGGGACAGGTGGTGCCGCCAAGAGACACACCCGCACCGGGTGCGGCGTCAGGTCATCCGGCGGATGTGGCGAGTACCACGATGCCAAATTGCATCCCGACACCAACGCGGGCGATTTCATGACCGGTGCGGTCGCGCGCGAGGATTTGCGTCCGCACGGATCGCTCGACATCGTTGCCTGCGACCGCCACGAACCAGCCGTTGCCGACGACACCGTGGTAGGTCGCACCAGCAGGCGTCTCAATGTCGACCGATGCGATGCCCTTTCCATTTACTCGACCGAAGTAGACGGTGTCGACATGAGATGTGCCGAGTTGTCGTGTGCTCATGGCACCGCAACTTTGTAACACTGGTGCGCCCAGGTCTGGCTGGCAGTTGGGACCACCCAGACGAGGGAACCAGACGATGTCATCGCCGGCCGGGGTTCGGCCGGCGTAGACATCGAGTTGGCGATCGTTGAACGGGACGGTGAGTATTTTCACAATGGCTTCACGCCGGACCTCGACGAAGATGTTCTCGGGCGACCGTGGGTCGGAGATATGCCGTCGCGACTGCTCAATTTCAGCGGGCAGGCGAGCGACATGCTCGCCGTCGAGTGAGGGTCTGGCCCCATACGGTTCGCTTGAGACGAGTTCGAGGGTTGCCTCCACGGGTGGGTTGCCTGCCGCGTCGGCGAAGGGTTGCGCGAGAGCGGCATTGCCGGTTTCGATCACGGCAGTTCGACCGGAGATCGTCATGGCACCAACCTTGAGATCGACACGCCCCTGAAACGCCTGAACGGCGACCAACCCGGTACCCGAGGTGGTCGTGGCCTGTTGTCTCTCGCGTGCCACGGTCGACGAGATCCTCGCACTCCGCGGCATCGGGGTGACGATCGCGGAGGCCGTCGT
>JANMKR010000117.1:0-6659 GCA_031372145.1 Actinomycetota bacterium
CGCACAGGGTTACCCGAACGGCCGTCGCCTCGGCGACGATGTCGTCGACATCTCCGAGCAGGCAGTCGCCGGTGTCTTGGCACCGCTGTTCGGCCTGCCGGCACCGACCGCCGCAGCCGGCAAGCTCGGTGACGGGGTCGACACCAACGACCTGCCGTTCTTGTCCGCATTCCCCTACGTCGCGACACCGATCTCGGGCTTCGATGTGAAGCACCCGCGCCCGGCTTCGTAGGACTGCTGTTCCGATTGACCGGGGGCCCCGCAAGGGGCCCCCACCGGATCGCCTGGTCCCCACGAGCGTGACCTGAGATCTCAAGAGCCCGCGTGGCGAAAGCCACGCAACGCCCCTACCCGAGCTGCGTCCCCCACGGCCCCATGCCACGGACCAGGTGCGGCGTGATGCGAATCAGAAAACCCTCCGGCGGATTCGGCATCGGTGGGAACGTCACGCCGGGACCGACGTATCGATACGCCAGCTGCTGGAGCCACGCCGGCGCACCGCCCTCGTCGATGCGAGCGGTGCCCTCGATCACGAGGTAGTTGCGCATCCCGAACTGATCGCCCTCCGCCTCCATCGAGAACGAGCAGCGCGGATCGCGCCTCAGGTTGCGCACCTTGCGGTCGACCCCGAGTTTGCCGATCACGACCTCGTCGCGGTCGATCCCCACCCAGACGATGGTCGTGTGCGGTGACCCATCTGAGTTGATCGTCGTGAAGTGAGCGAGTTTGCCGCTGTCGATCACCGCGCGGACATCGTCACTGATCTCGGTCATTGACTCCTCCTTCGCCTGTCGGAAGGCTCTCGCGGCACCGCGTCTACGGGATGACCGTCTGGCAACTCGGCGAGTCGTCGGGCGTGGTGTTGACGTCACCCGCCCAGCGCGCGAACATGGTCCAGGTGCCGGATTTGTTCGTCGTGACAGAGGTCGTGAAGACACCCGTCGCGTCGCTCGTCGTCTGCTGTACGACCTCTGCCCCACCAGGCGGCGTGACGTGCAGCTCGACTGCCGCGCCGCTTCGCACCGGCAACAAGTTGCCTGTGATCGCGAAAATGCCGTTGAGCTTGCCGGTCGCCGGGCACGTCAACGTCAGCGTCGACTGCTCCCGGGCGTCCGGAAGCGGCTCCGGGTTGGGAAAGCTCTTGGGCGTCACCTTGCGCAGGCGATCGACGATCGCCTGGTCGAGCACCAGCCCGAAGGCTCCGGTGGCACCTCGTTGCGCCCGGCGGAATGCGGCCAAGCGCGCCTGCAGGCGCGCGCGCAGTCGGCGCGTGGCGCGGCTGTGGTCCTTGGCGAATGTGCCGCGAGCCGCCCTGAGCGCCGCCCGGATCCCGTCGGCCGAGGCCCTGGCCGCCCGGATCCGGTTGAGCCGCTCCCTCGCCCGCATCCGTCTGGTGGCGGCGGCGATGGTGAGCTTGCCGAGCACCCGCTGCTCGCTGACGGTGTCTTGATCGTCGATCGTGCCGCGCACCAGTTGGGCCAGCGCGATCTCGGTCTGCACAGCGGCGGGCAGCGTCGACAGTCGAAGCGCCGCAGTGCACGGCGTGCGAATGCAGGCCGGCAGCGTCGTGGCGACGCGGCGTTCGGCTCGGCGCAGTTGGATGTTCAGGTTGCGCAGCTGGGAATCGAGCGCCCTGACCTGGGCGCGCGCGATGGCGGCGCGCTGGGCGGCGGAGAGCACCACCGGCGCAAGCGGTGCCGCCCGCGGCAGCGGCGGCGACGCGACGACCGGGGTCGGGCACACGACATGGGTCAGAAACTCCGGGTACGAGTGGATGACACCCGGATTGGCGCGCAGGATGTCGACCAGGGACGCACGGCGACCGAAGTAGCAACGGGTCTCGATGTCGGCGAGGGCCGCCGCCACGTTGCCCTCGACCTCGTAGTCGTCGGCGGCACGTCCAGGGCAGCTCGGCGCCGGCGCGTAGTCGCGTGCCCAGTACTCGGCCCAGCCCTCGTTGAACGCGAACCCGGCGCCGGTCTTGAGGCAGGCCTCGTGGTTCTGCAGGTAGTTGTGGGTGACGACGTCGCCCAGGAAGTGGCCCAGGTCGCCGTCGTAGCCGTGGCGGATGACGTGCCCGAACTCGTGGCGGGTGATGCTGTCGTCACCGCCGCCGGAGTAGCCCGTCGGGAAGCCACCGGGCCACATGATCGTGGTGTGAGGGGTAAACGGCACTCCCGCGGTGATGGCGTCGGCGTTGATCAACAGTCCACCCGATGGCGGGTTGACGCCCGTCAGTGCCCGGAAGTCCTGGTGGGCCAGGTGGAACCCGCGCCAGACGGCGCATTTGTGTGACTGGCTCGGTGTCGAGAGCAACAGGCCGCCGAGGTCGCGGATGGCGACGTTGTTGCGGGTCCCGCCCGAGTCGATCGACCAGTCGTTGATCCCCCAGAAATCCTTGAGGTGCACGCCGGCCGCGTCGCGCAGGGCCATCCGCACGAAGTGGTTGTCCTCGCCGTCGGTCGCCGTCAGCGCGAACGTTCCGTCCGGATTCGCAAAACCGCGGTCGTCGATCCCGCCGACCCACTCCACCGGCAGGAAGTCCGGGCTGCCCCGGCGCCACAGCTGCAGCTCGATGCCGCCGAGCGGCTGGATGGTCCCGCGGTCGTCACATTGCCATTGGCCCTGGTACACGGTGCGCGCGGCGTCAGCCGGAACGGCGAACGCGATCAGGCCGAGAGCGGCGAGGGCAGCGACGAGGGTGCGGTGCATTGCGCGATTATGAATATCCCGTGGGACGGCACGCGGGCGCGGCGCTGTCGAGCAGTTCACACGGTGCCCGTTGCGACGGCCTCACCCACTCGGAATCCGGTCGCGCGTTGGGTCTACCCCGCCGTTGGAGACGGGCTGAGCGCCCACGCGCCGGGCGCGATCAGGCGATCGGCCGCGGCGGGTCCCCAGCCTCCCTGCGAGTATCGATGGAGCGGCGGGGGATCCACCAGGACGGGCTCCACGATCTGCCACGCGCGGTCGACTGCGTCGATACTGGTGAAGAGTGTGCGGTCACCCATCAGCACATCGTGCAGCAGCCGCTCGTACGCGCCGACGCCGCCCTCACCGGCCTCGGTGGGGTCGAGCCCGAGCGTGCTCGCGTGCAGGCTCAGGTCCCAACCGGCCTCCTTCGTCATGAGTCCCAGCTTGAGGCAGCCGGGCCGGTCCAGGTCGAGGGTCAGGCGGTTCGGCTCGAGGCCACGTTCGGCGACGCCGCCGGGGAACATGTCGCGAGGCGGCGCCTTGAACACCACCGTCACGCCCGATCGTTTCGCGGCGAGCGCCTTGCCGGTCCGCAGGATGAACGGCACGCCGTTCCAACGGTGATTGCGGATTTCGACGCGTGCGGCGGCGAAGGTCTCGACGTCGGAGTCGGCGGCCACACCGGCCGTATCGCGGTAGCCGTCGTACTGACCGCGCACGACACACGCGGGATCGAGGGGCGTGACGCTCGCGAACACCTTTTCGACCTCGGTCGCGATCGCATCGGCCGACAGGCTGGGCGGGGGATCCATCGCCGCGAACGACAGCACGTGCAGCAGATGCGTGGTCAGCATGTCGCGCACGGTGCCGGTCTCCTCGAAGAAATCGCCGCGAGCACCCACGTCACCGGCCTCGAGCACGTCGATCTGGACGTGGTCGACGTGATGGCGGTTCCACACCGGCTCGAACAGCCCGTTCGCGAAGCGCACGGAAAGCAGGTCCTGCACCGCCTCCTTCCCCAGGAAGTGATCGATCAGGAACACCTGATCGTCGGTCAGACCTTCGCGCAGGCGGCGGGCCAGCGCAGCCGCGTCGGCCCGGTCGCGCCCGAACGGTTTCTCGAACACGACCTTGCCGCTGCCGACCACGCCGCTCTCCACAAGCCCTGCGGAGATGTCGTGGTACGTGCTCGGCGGCGTCGACAAGTAGACCAGTGTCGCCGGGTCGCCGCCGACGTCCTGCCCGGCGGCGCCGATCGCGACCGCCAGCGCCTGCGTGCGTCCAGGTCCGAAGTCGGTGGAGACATACGAGAGGCACCCCGCGAAGCGGTCCCAGTCGCGTACCTCGCCGACCGCGGCGTGCACCGCGACACGGGCGATCTCACGGAAGTCCTGATCGGAGCGTTCGGTCCGTCCCGTCCCAAGGATCCGCCAGCGCTCCGGCATCTGACCGCCCGCCCACAACCGGTAGAACGCGGGCAGCAGCTTGGTCTTGGCCAGGTCACCCGCAGCCCCGAAGATGACGATCACGTGATCTTCTGTCGCCACCACGGCCTCAACGTAGCAGCCACAGCCCGCGTGAGGTCGGCGACCGAGCACCCAACCGGTTGACCGTCGGTGCCGGGCACCGCTTGCAAGCTCACGACAACGTCCTCCGACCTCGCGGATGTGCTAAATTGCTTGCACATGCAATTGATTGGAGTCGGTCGTGACGCTCGAAGGCATCCACCACATCAGCGCGATCACGGGTGACGCGCCTGGCAACGTTGACTTCTACACCCGCGTCCTCGGGTTGCGGCTGGTCGCGAAGACGGTCAACCAGGACGACCCGAGCGTCTACCACCTCTTCTACGCGGACGAGCAGGGCTCACCGGGCGCCGAGCTCACGTTCTTCGAATACCCCGGCGCCCGGCGCGGTCGCGCGGGCTCGGGCATGGTCCACAGCATCGTCTCGAGTGTCGGCTCGACCGAGGCCATCGAATTCTGGGAGCACCGGCTCTCCGCCGAGGGCGTCGCCACCGAACGCACCGACGACGGTGGCGTGCGTTTCGCCGATCCCGAGGGTCTCGGTCACGAGCTCGTGGTCAGCGACGCAAACGCGCCGCTCCTGGCCTCCCACCCGGACATTCCATACGACCACGCGCTGCGCGGGTTCGTGGCGGTCCGTGCGTATAGCAAGCGTCTGGACGACAGCGTGGCGATGCTCGAGCGGGTGATGGGCGCAACCGCGCTCGACGAGACGACCTGGCAGGTCAAAGGCGAGCGGCGCGGCGGCACGATCAGCTTCGACACACCCCCCGCCGAGCGCGCGGTCCAGGGCGCAGGGACCGTGCACCACATCGCGTGGGGCACGACGGTGGCCGAGCACCCGCGCTGGTTCGCGCGCCTGCACCAAGCCGGCTGGCCGACGTCGTCGATCATCGACCGGTACTACTTCCACTCCATCTATTTCCGTGAGCCCGGCGGAGTCCTCTACGAGATCGCCGACGACGCACCGGGATTCACCCGCGACCTGCCCGTCGAGGCGTTGGGGACACGCATCATCCTGCCGCCGTGGCTGGAGGAACGTCGCGAGGAGGTCGAAGCGCAGCTGACCCCGCTCCCCGACCCGCGCGCCGGGTGGCCCGTCGGGAGCCCGTCGTGACCGGCGCGGCGGCGCTCGCGTCCTCGGACTGGCACCACGTCCACGTCGCCGGCGATCCTGCCGCCCCGACGCTGCTGCTGCTGCACGGGACCGGCGGCGACGAAACGGACCTCGTCGAGCTGGGTCGCGCGGTCGCACCCGGGGCGACCTTGATCTCGCCGCGCGGGCGTGTGCTCGAGAACGGCATGCCGCGCTTTTTCAGCCGGACCGCCGGCGAGGCATTCGTGTTCCCGGACCTCGCGGAGCGCACCGACGAGCTCGCGGATTTCGTCCGGGCGGCGGCGAGCAAGTACGGCGTGGCGCCGGGCGGACTCTGGGCGGTCGGCTTCTCGAACGGCGCGAACGTCGCGGCCAGCCTGATGCTGCGCCATCCGGGCCTGCTGCGCGGCGGCGTCCTGCTTCGCGCGCTCCTGCCGGCACCCGCGCCCGATGGCCTCGACCTGACCGGCACGCACGTCCTGGTGAGCGCCGGGAGCGCCGACCAGATGATCCCCCCGGCCCTGAGTCGGGTGCTCATCGCGACGTTGCGAGACCATGGCGCCGAGGTCACCGAGCACTGGGCCGACAGCGGACATGGGCTCGTCCACGAGGACCTGACCGTTGCCTGCGATTGGCTGGCAGGGATCTCGTGACCCCCTCGACCGAACAACTCAGCTCGTGGACCGGCTTCCTCAGGGTCCACGCTGCCCTGATGCGCGAGCTCGGCGCCGAGCTCGAGGCGAGCGAGGGCATGTCGATCAGCTCATTCGACGTCCTCGTGCAACTGGCCCAGGCCCCCAAGCATCGGCTGCGAATGACCGAACTCGCCGACGCGGTACTGCTGAGCCCGAGCGGGCTGACGCGCCTCGTCGACCGGCTGGAGCGCGAGGGCGTCGTCGAGCGGATCAAGTGCGAGGACGATGCCCGGGCGACCTACGCCGCGCTGACGCGCGAGGGCCGGCGTCGTTTCCGGGCCGCATCGCGGACACATCTCGCAGGAGTGCGGACGCGCTTCCTCGACGCCCTCACCCCCGACGAACACCGCGCGCTCGACGCGCTCTGGTCACGGCTCCTGTCACCGCGGAGCGACGGCCCGGGCGGCTGACCGCAGGATCGGGCGTTCGGTGGCTCGCCTCACCTGTTAGCGGCCCGAGGCGTCGGCGCCATCGCATTCTCCGGCCGACACCCGGGTAGTCTCGAAGCGCTTGGATCCCTCGCCTCCCCCGTCTTGCGATCCGAAAGGCACTCCACGTGGAGATCACCCGCACGCACACGACCACCCGCCCAGGCCCCGCCGACTGGTTCACCGGCCAGGTCTGGATCGATGATCTCGCAGCCCCACC
>JANMKR010000057.1:0-1712 GCA_031372145.1 Actinomycetota bacterium
ACACAGCAGCGGGTATGCGGCGCCGGCGGTGACGATGCCGAGCGGCGCCCCGTGGCGCGGATGCTCGACACGGTTGAGCCCGTGCGCAGCGGCGGCGGCGTGCAGGGCGGGAAACCGCCGATGCAGGATGTCGTCTTCGAGTGCGGTCGTGTACGGCGGCAGCGACACGCTGCGATCCGGGTGCGCCGTGCGCGTGTCCATGCTGACGCGGTGAAGCGGCCCGACCAGAGGACTCAGGTTGGGGGCTAGGTCGACGACCGCGGTCCCGTCGGCCTGGGTCGTCGTGACCATCACCGCCACGATCAGACCGCTTTCGGCCGACAGGTCGAACGCCAGCCGGACCAGGTCCTTGACCTCCTGCGACGTGGCGGGCTCGATCACGGGGATGCGCCCCGCGGTCATGGTGATGCGGCTGTCAGCGCCGACCTGAGTGGACGAACTCATCGTGTCGTCCCCCACCACGACGACCGCCGCCGCCTGCTCGGCGGCCAGCGAGGAGTTGGCGATGGCCAGTGCGTCCAGCGCGACGTAGCCGCCGACGCTCTTGAACACGGTCATCGACCGTGCCCCCGGCACCTGGCGCGCGCCGTTGATCATCGCGGCGCTCTGCGCCTCGTTGTTGGCGAGGATCGCCTCGACACCAAGCTCGGTCAGCGCAGACGCGTGCTCCTCACAGATCAGGAACACGTCGGCGACGGGCGATCCGGGGTAGCCGGTGATGAGCGACACGCCGGCCTCGAGCGCGCCCTTGACGATCAGCTCATTGCCGCTGAGCACGACACGGCCGTGCGCACGGAGCAACCCCGGGCCGGTGGCCGGCGACGCGGTTTCGCGAACGGCCTGGGTCGTCACGGCGACCGAGTCGTAGTGGATGCGCCGGGGGTCTCGCGACACCCGGGACAGGAGCGCGGGGAGCGCCCTGGTGATGGTGTCCGACATTGCATGGCTATTCGTTCAGGGTAGCGCGATCACCGCAATGGGGCATGGCGCTCGAAGCGCCGCGCTCCAAGAGAAGGAACGCGGCGCTGTGAGTGCGAAGCTCTGAGACCCCGAGGTGGTTTAGGGGAGCGGAAGCTCGCCCAGGTTGCGCAGCACTCCGACGTCGGGCGCCATCGTGCGGAACGCCTCGTCCTTCTGCAGCACTCCGACGGTGTAGACGGGGATCCCGCCACCCATGCGGGCGAGCATCGAAGCGGCATCGCGCGAGCGCGGCACCCGCTTGTAGGTCGCGACGAGCGCGGCATCGGGCTTGATCTCCTGCGCGCGCTCGAGGGGCTCCGGCCAATCGGGGGAGCAGACGGTGACCTCCCATCCGGCGGCGGTGAGCTCCTCGACGGCGGCGTCAGATCCGGGGAACCGGACGGCGCCTTCCTTGTTGAGCACGACCTCGGTGGGGGCTGTGATGAAAAGTAGTTTCGGCATGGGGCGGGACGATAGCCATATGCGACGAAGGAAGAAACCCCTCGGTGGAGCAGTTCGTGGTTGAGGGACACTCGTCTCGTCATGGTTTGTCGTCGTCGGGTCGCCGCACGACTTTTCTTCGGGGCCCTATGTGCAAGTGGCCGCGCGTCCGTTAGATTGCCCGCGGCACGGCGCACCGCGCCGCCCGTCCATTCCTATCCGTTCCAGCGATGAAGCCGACCAGGGGGTCACATGTCCGTTTCTGCATCCGATATTCCTGACGTTTCCGTCCTTCAGGCGATCGGTGATCG
>JANMKR010000086.1:0-12320 GCA_031372145.1 Actinomycetota bacterium
TCCGGTAGTTCCAGGCGCCACGGGCGCTGTGACGGCGGGGGATGAGTCGCGCGTCGGTGTGCAGGATGGTCTCGTTGGTGGAGTAGGTGAACGCCCCGAGTATGCGTCGCTCATCGTCGCTCGGATCCTCCAGGAGTGCCACCGCCTGATCGGGATGGGTGCCGACCACGACCGCATCAAAACGCAGGTATCGCCCCGACTCGGTCCGGATCGCGACCCCGTCGGCGTCCCGACGGACCGACCGCACCCCATCGTCCAGATGCACGTCCCCCGGCAGCCCTTCGAGGATCGCACGCACGTAGGTCTGGCTGCCGCCGACCACGGTGCGCCACTTGAACCTGCGCAGGCGCAGCATTCCGTGGTTGGCGAAGAACGCGATCGCGTACGACGCGGGGAAGTCCAGTGTGTCGGCCGCGCCGGTCGACCACAGCGATGCCGTCAGCGGCACCAGGAAATGGTCGCGGAATCGCGGTGAGTAGCCGGCTCGGGACGCGAACTGCAGCAACGTCTCGTCGGGCGGTCCCACGTCGCGCTCGGCCGTCCGCATGAACCGGATGATCTCGCGCATGAGGGGCAGGAACGACGGTGTCATCAGGTTCGCGCCCTGCAGCCACGGGCGGGCGCCGGAGTACTCCAACCCGCAGCGCTCGCACGACACCGAAAACGACATCTCAGACGCCTGCGTCGCCACGCCGAGTTCGGCGAACAGGCGCGTCAGGTACGGGTAGTTCTCGCGGTTGTGCACGATGAACCCGGTGTCCAAGGACAGCACGCGCCCGTCGGGCAGCGGCGTCGGGATCGTGTTGGTGTGTCCGCCGACATAGTCAGCCCGCTCGAATACGGTGACGTCGTGTGCGCGGCTCAGCAGATGTGCGGCGCCGAGCCCCGCGACTCCACTGCCGATCACGGCGATCCTCATCGCAGCCGATCCCGACGGTTCTCCCCCAAACACGTTGGGGGGACGGCTATTGTGAGTATGAGATGGCGGTGTCGACCATGCAAGGAAAGCGGATCGGGACGGTCCGCGACGAGACGAGCCTTGCGAGCAAGCTGGTGACGCTGGTCGCGGTGGTGGTTCCCCCGCTCGGCGTCGCAGCGGTGGGTTGGGGCTTGTGGGGGATCGCCCTCCATCCGATCGACATCGTGCTGTTCGTCGCGCTCTACGTGGCATGCGGCCTGGGGATCACCGTCGGTTTCCACCGCCTGTTCGCGCACAAGGCGTTCAAGACGACGCCCGCGGTCCGCGCGACGTTTGCGATCCTGGGGGCAATGACGATCCAGGGTCCGTTGACGCAGTGGGTCACCGATCACCGCAAGCACCACGCCCACAGCGACGACGAGGGCGATCCGCACTCACCGCATGTCGGGCGCGACGGTGCACATGGACGGATCGTCGGGTTGTGGTGGTCCCACATGGGATGGCTCTTTCGGACGAAAGGCATGGAGCGAGGCGAGCAATGGGGGCGCGATCTGTATGACGATCAGCTCATCCGTCGCATCGACAGGTTCTACATGCTTTGGGTCGCCTTGTCAGTGGGGATCCCCTTCGTCGCCGGCTATGCCGTGCGGGGCACGGTGATGGGCGGCCTCGAGACATTGGTCTGGGCGGGGCTCATCCGGATCTTCTTGTTTCAGCACGCCACGTGGTGCATCAACTCGGTGTGCCACACGTTCGGCCGGCGGACATACCGCACCGGCGACCACAGCCGCAACGTTTGGCTGCTGGCACTGCCGTCGTTCGGCGAGGCGTGGCACAACAACCACCACGCGTTCCCCGGATCGGCGGTGCACGGAATCGATCGGCGTCAGATCGACATGAGTGCCTGGGTCATCGGCGGCCTCGAGCGGCTCGGCCTGGCATGGGACGTCAAACGCATGTCGCCCGGCCGCCTGGCCGCCCGGCGCGAGACCCCCGCCTGACGCGCGAACCACGGTCCAAGGACGATCGCACGCGCAACACCATCGTTGCAGGCGCCATGATCGGTGACACACGGCGGCATCCGTGCCGCCGACTGTTGGTGTTGAATCGTTACTTCTTTTTCTTCTTGCTGACCGCAGCCTTCAGGACCGCGCCCGCGCTGAACTTGGGCAGCGTCGCCGCTGCGATCTTGATCGCCTCGCCCGTCTGGGGGTTGCGACCGGTGCGCGCCGCGCGCTTCGACGTCGAGAACTTGCCGAAGCCGGTGATTGCAACTTCCCCACCGCCCGCAAGCGTCGTCTGGATCTCTTCGAGCGCCGCGTCGAGGAATGCTGCAGCGTCTGCCTGGGTGCCGCCGGCGCGCTTTGCAATTGCGGCGACGAATTCGGACTTGTTCACGTGATTTCTCTCCTGGGATTTTGATCGCGAAGCACTACTGCTGCGCAGGTTACCGACCGCGCATGACGTCGCGGCGGACAAATTGCCCTCTGGGCCCCAATTCTCGTCACGACGAGCTCGATCCGCCGATGAGCGACCGTGCAGCTGCGATCCCCGATCGGTGGACATCGGCCAGGCCGCCCGCGGCGATCGTGTCGCCGCAGACCACGATCCGGCTGCCTTCAGGATTGACGACCCGTGCATCGAGCGGCGTGGGCAGCGTGGCATACCGCCAGCGTTTGACCTGTGCCCAATCGGGTTCGCCGGACGCGCCGCACGCGGTCATGAGCGGTGGCGAGAGTTGGTCCAGAATGTCCGCGTCCGCCGCGTCAAGCATCTTCGCGCTCGGGCCCGGCGTGAGCCGGGCGACGATCGGCACCACGCCATCCACCGCCGCGCGTCCTTTCGCCGACTCGGCCGTGATGCGGGCAAACGGGGCGTTCGCGGCGAACGGCTCGAGCGACGACGGGGGGTCGATACGCACACCCGCAAGGATCATCACCGCCGGTTCATAGACGGCGCTTCGAAGCACCGTGACACGATGACCCGCCTCAGGGCTGTGTTCCAGCAGATCAGCGGCCTGCGGCGCAGGGGCGGTGATGATCACCGCATCCACCACGCCGTGTGCGTTGCCCTGCTCGCCGGCCAGTTCCAACCCTGATCGGGTCGCGCGGAGCGCGGAGATCCGCACGCCCAGAATCACCTCGATCCCGTCGGCCATGAGCTTTGCAAGACGCGTGGCGCCGGACCTGTAGGCGACGGCGTCCGGGCCCAGCTGGACCACGTCATCCTGCGCCAGCGAGCGCACGAGGTCGTCCAGCGCGCTCCCTCGGGGTGTTTCGATGATCGGCGCCCCGTGGTCCACGACCGCGCCTTCGACGCGACGGGAGGCAAGCCGCCCACCCACACCACGACTCTTTTCGATGACGACGACCCCGTGACCGTGTGCGACCAACTCCCGTGCCGCCGCAAGCCCCGCGAGACCCGCTCCGATGATCCCCACCCGCATCCGTTGCTCCCCGATCGCCGCCAGGCCCGGCTGTCACGACGAGTATTAGATCGAGATGGCGTCCCGCTGTCCGGTGACCTCTGTCGTCAGCTCGCCGACGACGTGTTTGGCGTCGCCGAACACCATCAGCGTCTTGGGGTCGTAGAACAGCTCGTTCTCGATCCCCGCAAACCCTGGGCGCATGCTGCGTTTGATCACCATGACGCACGCGGCCTGGTCGACATTGAGAATCGGCATGCCGTAGATCGGGCTGGTCTTGTTGTGCCGGGCAGCCGGGTTGACCACGTCGTTGGCTCCGAGCACGAGGACGGCGTCGACCTGCGGAAACTCCGAGTTGATCTCGTCCATGTCCAGCAGCTTGTCGTAGGGGACGTTGGCCTCGGCCAGGAGCACGTTCATGTGGCCGGGCATCCGACCGGCGACCGGGTGGATGGCGTAGCGCACGTCCACGCCCTCGGCCTCGAGCGCGTCGGCAAGCTCGCGCACCTTGTGCTGTGCCTGCGCGACGGCCATGCCATATCCGGGGACGATGACGACCGAGCGCGAGGCCTTGAGGATCTCCGCCGCTTCGTCGAACGATGCCGAGCGGACGTTACCGACCTCGCCACCCTCGTCGGCGGAGGTCGCCTGCAACTGCCCGAACGCGCCGAACATGACGTTTCTGAACGAGCGGTTCATCGCACGGCACATGATGAGCGCCAGGATCAGGCCCGACATTCCGTCAAGCGCACCGGCCACGATCAGGAGTTTGTTGCTGAGCACGATGCCCAGGGCTGCTGCCGAGATGCCGGCGTAGCTGTTCAGCAGGGCGATGACCGTCGGCATGTCGGCGCCGCCGATCGGCACGATCAGGAACACACCGAACGCCAGCGACAGCGCGATGATCGGCGGGATCAATGCGGTGCGACTCGGGTCGAACACGAGCAGGACCACCAGGACGATCGCGGCGCCGAGCAGGGCGAAGTTGACGTAGTTCTGGCCTTTGAACGTGATCGGCCGCTGCGGCAACCACTCCTGCAGCTTGCCGGCCGCCATCAAGCTGCCGGTGAAGACCAGGCAACCGAGGATGATCTCGAACCCGAGGACCGCCATCTCGAACTTGCCGAGGTTTGCGCGCTGCAGGTAGTAGTGCGCGATGCCGACCAGGCCGGCTGCGAGCGCACCGAATGCATGTGACAGGGCGATCCGCTGCGGCATGGCGGTCATGGGGACCTTGAGGCCCATCGGCACGCCGATGGCGGCGCCGATCAACATCGCGGCCGCGATCAGCGCATATCCCTGGCCGGTGATGCTGTCGCTGAAGAGCGTGGCCACGATTGCGAGTGCGAACGCCGCCTCGCCCGCGAAGATCCCGCGACGCGCTGTCGGGGCGGAGGACATCCACTTGAGCGAGAGGGCGAACCCGATCGCAGCGACCAGATAGGCAAGCTGAATGAGGTTGTCTCTCATTTGCCTGCCTCCACGGTCGGCTTGGCGGGTTCGCGCTTCTTGAACATCTTGAGCATCTTGTCGGTGATGAGGAACCCACCGACGACGTTGATCGTGGCTGCGATCACCGCGATGAAGCCCATGATCTTTGCGTAGGTCGTCTCGGCCTCACCCAGGATCAGCGTCGACCCGACCAGCGAGATCGCCGACAGCGCATTGGTCAGCGCCATCAACGGCGTGTGCAGCAGCTTCGGCACCCGGCGGATGACCTCGAGCCCCAGGAAACCGGCCAGCGCGAAGATGAAGAGGCTGGTGATGATGACGTCGTTGCTCAACCTCATGCCGCGGCCTCCTGGCCCTGGTCAACGGTGGGTGAGGGTCCTGCGGGTGGCGCGGGCAGTGGGGCGAGGCCGAGCGCGTCGCGTACCCGCGGGTGGACGACCTGCCCGTCGTGCGTCGTCACCGTCTCCTGGACGATGGCATCGTCGACGTCCAGGTGCAGGGCCTTGTCGGCGACGATCAAGGCGACGAAGTTCGCGATGTTCTTGGCGTACGTGAGGCTGGCGTCGTGTGGAACGCTCGCCGCGACGTTGGTCGGGCCGATGATCGTGACACCGCCGACATCGACCGTCTGGCCCGCGACGGAGCCTTCACAGTTGCCGCCCTGCTCGGCGGCCAGGTCGACGATGACCGAACCCGGGGTCATGCCGGCGACCATCTGCGCGGTCACGAGCACCGGGGCCTTGGCGCCCTGCACCTGTGCGGTGGTGATGACGACGTCGCTGCCGGCGATCGTCTTGGCCATCAGCTCACGTTGCTTGGCGATCTGCTCGTCGGACATCTGGGTGGCGTAGGCGCCTGAGCCGGCACCCTCCTGGCCGGTCTCGAGGGGCAGCTCCACGAACCGGGCTCCCAGGCTTTGGACCTCTTCCTTGACCGCCGTGCGCACGTCGTATGCCTCGACGACCGCGCCCAGACGGCGGGCGGTGGCGATTGCCGACAGCCCGGCGACACCGGCTCCGATGATGAACACCTTGGCCGGGGCGATGGTGCCGGCGGCGGTCGTCAGCATCGGCGCCATCTTGGGCAACTCGGCTGCGGCCAGCAGAACCGCCTTGTAGCCGGCGATGTTGGCCTGCGACGAGAGCACGTCCATGCTCTGGGCCCGGGTGGTGCGGGGAACGAGTTCGAGCGAATACAACACGGCGCCACGGTCGGCAACGGCGGCGGCGACCTGCGGGGCTGCGAGCGGGGCTGCCATCCCGATGACCACCTGGCCGGGCCGCAGGCGCTCCCGGTCGGGGTTGTTCGGGTCCGCGTCGAGTACTCGTACGACGGCCAGCACATCGGCGGCAAACACATCGTCGCGTGTGACGATGTGGGCGCCACGGTCGACGTAGAGCTGGTCGGCGAAGCCCGCGGGCAGTCCCGCACCAGCCTCGACGAGCACGCGGAACCCGGCTTTGACGTATCCGGCGACCACCGTCGGGGTGATCGCGACACGCCGCTCCCCGGGCAGCGCCTCTTTGGGGGCACCAATCGTGAGCGTGCTCGTTTGCTCCATCTGCTGCGGATCCCCCTCGTCGGCCCGTGTTCCCTCGACCACCGCGTGGCGGCGTGAGGGGCGTTTCCTACATGACCGTCACCCATGGGTCAACGCTTCGTGCGCTCTGTTGCGACGGTCGCTGCATCATATGTGGACAAGTGTCGCGATGTGTGACCGATATGCGCCCGAGGTGGCGGGTCGGGCGACGCGGGCGATCAGACACCGATATCTCCGTCCAAACCGATGCCTGCGACCACGGCAAGCGGGCTCGACGGCAGGCTGTCGTCGGGATGGGCGGCGTTGTATCCACCCGGTGCGACGTCGTTGGGACCATCCGCGTAGAGCGTCGCCGCGACCGCCTGGATCTGGCGCCGACCGGGCCCCAACTCGAACTGCCCTCCGCCGTACATCCGAATTCCGGCGCGCTCACAGTGATCGATGCACTCCAAGAGGCGCGCAGTCGTGGCGAACCGCGACGGCTTGATGTTGCACCATCCGGTCTCGGGCAGCCGGAGCAGGTCCGCGAGCGAATGCACGGGCGCGTCGAATGACATCCGGTCGGAGTTGGCGGCGATCAGCGGCGCCATGGCCGCCACGACCATCGGGTCCTCGATGACCACATCCGGGAACGCCTCGACGACCGCCGCCGAGAATGCCGCGGGATCGTCGGGCAGCCGATTCCACTCGCCGGAGTAGTGGCCCTTGAGGTCGACGACCCGGACACGACCGGTCCCCGCCAGTCGGGCCATGTCGTCGGCCGTCCAGTCCACGCTGGCGTCGATCTTGAGCTCGAGGTCGGGATACTGGTCGAGCAACCCCTGCGGGTCACCGGCGGGCGACGCGCAGAAACGGACCGGGCGCGCCTGGCGTCCGAGCGCCGCGGAGAGGCTCAGGCCGTTCTGGCGTAGCGCCAGGTCGAGCAGCGCGCTCTCGTAGGCCCAGCGCCGGTAGTCACGCGCCTCGGGCACGGAGGGCGGCACCGGGATGAGGTTGGTCTGGTCGAGCACCGCACTCCACTCGGCCAACGTCCGCCGCCCGGAGAGGCGCGGCAGGTCCATGCGCTGATGCGCATCCTGGTCGGGGGTGGCGTACGACACGTCCTCGCCGCGCCCCGTCTGACCGCCGCCGCTGATCGCGACAACCGTCGAGACCCGCACCCACCGCACGGTCTCGAACTCCAACCGCTCAAGTGCGAGGCCCGCAACCTCGACCTCGAGTGCCGCCAGCT
The DNA here is from genome assembly GCA_031372145.1 of Actinomycetota bacterium. Lineage (GTDB taxonomy): Bacteria > Actinomycetota > Thermoleophilia > Miltoncostaeales > Miltoncostaeaceae > CALMEC01. Next base: position 7,568 of record JANMKR010000086.1, read on the forward strand.
GATCAAAGAGTCCCGCCATCGATCTCACGCTATCGCTTGGGTCGATTGGTTGCCTCGCAACGTGAGGGAGGGCGGTGAGGACATCGGTGCTCTGGTGAGAACGACCTCTCGTCGTGTACCGGAGGTATGGTCGCCGTGTTCACACCCTGAGGAGCGCCACATGAAACCCCGCCGTCTCGTTTTCGGACGGGTGATCGCGCCAGCCTGGGTGTCGCGATACTTGCCAGTGCCGGTCTCATAGATCGCCCGCAGCGAGTGCTGGACGACCCGCGACCACTGCCGAAGCACGGGCGCTTGTGAAAGCCTACGCGTCCTCGCCGTTGGGAGAGGTCAACCAGGTGTCGCGTGCCAACTACCGCTTCGTCGGTATTCGCGTCTCAAAGCTCGCGTCGTCGTGGGCGACCGCCCGCAAGTACCGACCCTGCCGCGGGTGCCACCTTCCAGCCTGCTTATCGAGTCCTCGGGCGCTTGGCTGTGGCTGCCAAAGGAGCCGGCCCCTGGGTGCTCGTCGATGTCGGAAGCTTCGAAGTCTCGGATGCACCGTTGCGCCGAAACGCGTGCTCACCGATCTCCACCTGAGCTTTGCACCTGCACCGGTCTGTAGCAGCGCAGCCAAACCGGCATTGCGGCCACTGTCGGCTCGCTTTCACGAAAGGCCCCCGTCACCGGAGACCGAAGCCCGTTCGCCCCGCACACCGACTGCATTCGCCGACTGCACCTAACCCGTCGCCTCAGCTAGATGGACTCGCACGCGATGCCGTTGCCATCCCCATCGAAGTTGTAGACATCGGTGCCGACGACCCGGAAACCACGGGCGGAGATGTCGCCACAGTCGAGGTCGGTTGGCGAATTCGGGATGCAGGCACCCGAGTAGTTGGGGTTGCACCCCCCGCCCGGTGGAGTAGTGCCTCCACCCGCGGGCGCGGCTCTCTTCGGGAGGAGCGCAGTACTCAGGCGGGAGATCCGGAACGCATGGCCGGTCGTTCGGTCCCGGCACTTCATCCCGGCAGAAGACGAGGCACACGAGAACCGACCGAGCGTCGTCGTCTGCCCATACTTCAGGACACTCCCGGCAGACAACTCCAGGAACGCCCGTCGGTCCGCCTTCTTGCCGGCAACGATCCTCACGGCACGCGCAGGGTCTATTGAGACGCACACGACGCGCTGAGCGTTGATGGCACACCGGATGTTGGCGCTGGGACTGTGGAAATTCGCGAGGGAGCGATCGTGTGGCGTTGCTCCTCCCGAAATCGACGAGGAGAGCCCGATCAAACACACCGAGCCCACGATTGCTCTGACCCTCATCCCGACCACCCTTCACCGTGCGTCACTCCAGACGAGGGCGAAGCTAATCCATGTGGATGGGGCATGTCACGACCCACGGCGCGATCCAAGACGGCTTGCTGGGTCACGCAGGCCATGAGTTCGACTTGCGGCGCTGTAACAGTCCCTCGAGCCGGGCGAGTCGGCTTTGGATCTCGCTGATTTCGCCGAGGATCGCCGCTTCGTCTTCTTCGAGTTCGGCCTCTACTCGATCGACATCGACGCTGACGAACCGTTCGGCGATCGCGCCTGTGAAGAGGGCGATGAGGCCGATGCCGGTCACCATCACGACCAACGCGATCATCCGCCCAACATCGGTCTTCGGATAGACGTCCCCGTATCCAACGGTCGTCGCCGTCGTGAAGGCCCACCACAGCCCATCCCAAGTACTCAGGCTCTGGTCTTTCTCCGCAGCCGTGAAAGCGGCACCACCACCCAACAGGACGATCAGACCCACGAGCCCAGCCCACCGCAGGCCAGTCAACGTGAACAACCGTCTGGCGCCCGTTGCGATACGCAGAACGCGCAGGATCCGTAGCAGGCGCAGCAAACGGGCGACCCGGAGTCCCTGCAACAGTGACGGCAGAAACGGAGGCGTCAGCACGACAATCGCGATCTCGAGCGGATGCTCACGGAGCCACCGACGACGACTCGGCACGACGCACAGCATCGTGACGGCCTCAGCGAGGAACGCAAGCCAGATCATCCAGTTCACGCCAGCCGCGATCTTCGGCCAAGGGTCGCCGAGTTCCGACTGTTCGACGGCAATCGTCGGGATGACGAGCAACGCCGCGGCGATGAGCCACGGTTCGAACCGACGCGCCACCCGTTCGCTTCTCGCGTCCATCCACGGTCAGTTCGCTGCTGGAGCCTGAGTTCCCGCTGTCGCCCGCCATGGCGTGGAGGTTGCTACGCGGCCTCAAGTGCACGATGCAGATCGCAATCACGTCGCCGCTGAGAAACGCGCTCAGCGCTGGACCCCACGGTCCGCGTGGTTCCGTCACGGTCTTCCATGGTGCTCAAACGCATTTTTTACTCTTCGCCCGGCCGCATAAGACATCTCTCGCAGTGCGTTTTACAGGACTTTCCCCACGCGCCCGGCAGGATTCGAACCTGCGACCGTCAGCTTAGAAGGCTGCTGCTCTGTCCACCTGAGCTACGGGCGCCAGAAGGAAATGTAGCTGGGTCTTCGGCCGTGCCGCGCCTGAGCCTTCCACGAGACCGCGTTGACGCCATCGGGGTGCACCACGCGCTTCCGGGTGGGTGAACGCCTGGGCGCCAAACGCTCGGCTAGTCCCTGATGGCGAACCTGACCGCGCCGGACGAGCAGCGGCGGATCTCACCGCCTGTGGCGGTATCGGTTTCGATGAACGACGATGTGATTGTCCCTCTGATTCTCGTCCCGATTCTGCGGGAGGTGATCTTGTAGTCGAATGACGTGGTGATCCCGGTTGCAGGATCGGGCTGTGCCGGAAACCCGAAGGCGCCTCCCCAGCGACCGAGCTTATCCACGGGCAACTGCGTGATGAGGTCCGGGTAGTACACGTCGGGCGCGGTGTTGGCACGCTTGGCCGGGCCCAGCGTGCACGTGCCCTGCCAATCCCAGCGAAGCCGCGTCACCCTGGTGCGCGCGGGGTTCATGGTCACGGCGATCGGATTGAGCTGCACCGCGGTCCGGCCGCCGAAGACGTTGCGTTCGAAGAGCTTGAATTTGACCGGCTGCGAATCGCAGGTCCTCACGGTCGCGCCGACCGCATCCGTTTCGACCCCGACGGTGCGCAGGTTGCCGACCATCGTGCCGCCGCTTCGTCGACCATGCAGCGTGTGTTCGAACACGATCTTGCTCCCGTCCGGCCGGGCGAAGGTCGTCGTGAAGCTCGTGTGCCACACACCGCGCGCGTTGACAGGGATCTTGGACGCCTGGTCGGTCGCACTCACCTCAAGGAGCGTCTCCGGCGTCGCCGCAGGCCCTGCCGTGCACTTCGCGTCGTAGAGCCAAACGACATCTCGCACCTGCGTGCGCTTGGCGTTGAGTTGCAGCACGACCAGGTTGTGTTGGGAGTTGTCACCGGCGTATGCCAGACCTGGCGGCGGCGACGGCGCACCGGTGGCGGCTGCAACCGCAAGCACCATGCAGCCGATCGCGGTCGTCAGCGCAATCCGAGGGGTTGGCACAGGCGGACCTCCTCAACCAGTGGAAGTGACGGCGCAACCATACCCACGGGGTCCACGGCCACCGTCTGCCGGGCCCCGTCGCGATGCGAACGCCCGAAATGACACCGGCCCCGCCCCCAAACATGGGGACAGGGCCGGTCGAACCTCAGTGCGTTGCGTCGACTACGACAGGTACTTGCTCGTGTCGATGCCGTGCTCTGCCATGAGCTTCTCGAACGTCTCGCGCATCTCGTCGGGGTAATCCGGAAGGCCACCCTCGGCGAGGACCGCTTCGGCCCGTGCGCGGATGTTGGGACCGAAGTCCCAGTCATCGTCGTTCATCAGACGACGGACTTCCTTCTCGGGCCACGAGACGACGCCCGGGTCACGGCTGAACTGTGCGGCGAGTGCGTCGATCTCCTCGATTCGGCCGGCAACCGGGGCCTGCTCCTGGATCATGCCCTTGCCCTCGAGCGCAGCCTTGAGGTCGCCGTCCATCGGGTACGGGTTCCCGTAGCTGTCCTTCGAGAAGAGCTTCTCGAACTTGATGCGGGGACGCTGACCACCGGCGTCGGCCTTCTCGAGCGGGTAGCCCAGGACCATGCCCCACGTCATCTTGAGGTTCGGGCCGAGACCGAAGGCCTTCTCCACACCGCCCGGCTTGCGGCCGAATGCGAGGAGGCAGGTACCGACGCCCAAGGCCGATGCGGCGACGGTGGCCTGGCCGACGGCCTGACCGGTCTCGAACCGCAGCAGGGTGTCCGTGCGCTCGACCGGGAAGCTCATGAGCCGCGGCACCGTCTGCGTCATCGTGAACTCGTAGTTCCAGCCGTGGTACTTGGAGAGCGCGCCGGAGAGCGCGAGGCTCGAAAGGCCGTCGTTGGCGCGGCCATACCAGGCGTGGAGGTTGGTGAGCCAGAAGACCAGGTGCGACGCCTGGTTGATCATCTGGACGTTGAAACCGGAGACGCACTCCTCGATCTCGTCCCAGAGGTCGCAGGTCTCCTTCTGGATGACGATCGCTTCGGTCGCGTTGATGTTGCCCTGACAGGACGCCATGCGCGCCGACTGGAGGATCGTCTGAATCTTCCAGTCCTCGACCTTACGTGCGGGGTCGTAGTACCGGATGGTCCGGCGATCACCGATCGCCTGAAGGACGGAAACGTCAGGAATATCGGATGCAGAAACGGACATGTGACCCCCTGGTCGGCTTCATCGCTGGAACGGATAGGAATGGACGGGCGGCGCGGTGCGCCGTGCCGCGGGCAATCTAACG
>JANMKR010000103.1:0-15425 GCA_031372145.1 Actinomycetota bacterium
CGAGGACCCGCCGGCACGAGTCCACACCCACGACGATCCCGGAGTCCCCGACGATCGTCGCGGCCGCGCGGCCTGCTCCACCTGAACCGCACCCCAGATCCAACACCCGCTCGCCTGCGACGAGGGCCGCCCATCCCACAAGGCTGGAGTACAGATGGACACCGCTGTTTCCTTGCAACGTGGCCACGCTGTCTTCGGTCGCGGTGGGATCCAAGGTGTGGACCGCGTTGTAGAACGCCGCGGCGACCGAACCGGCAAAGCGTTCACCCGAAAGAATGCGTGCACGAACCTCCGCCAAGCGCTGGGCAGGATCGGCCGCGGGCGCGACGAGTGGGTCTGCAGCGCCGGCCTCGATCAGATCGTGACCCAGCCGGTCTCGATTGCGCGTCCGTCGGTCAACTCGCAGCGCAGGCTGATGGGGCCTGGGCGAAGATCGCTGGCCTGGAACCGGCCCAGGTCATCCGCAAGGGTTGGGATGTCTGCGCCGGGGAAGCGCACCAGAACCCTGGCAGGCCCAGGCGGGACGATCTGGCCCATCAGCGAACGCATCGACCGCTCGACCGTCACCTCGAGTTCGATGGAGAGTCCGTTGGCGGTCTCGAACGTGAGCGTGCGCCAGCCGCCTCCGGTCCCGCGGATGCCGGCGAGCGGCTCGGTCTCGAGGGCCGAGTCGTGCAGGAGTTCGGCCAGCTCGGCATCCATGCGGCGCCACGCCAATGCCGAACGCGCAGCCAGCGTGACCTCGGCCGGGACCGGATCGACCCGTGCGAACAATCCGCCAAGCTCCGCGAGGAGGGCGTCGTCGTCCGGGGGGGTCGTCATCGCGGCACCTCGGTGTCGCGCGGTCGGGTATGCATCGGCATCAACGGCATCATGCCCTCAATGAGGCCTGTTGTGTGGGTTTGATACATGGAAAATCATGCACTTGCGATGCCCTCCGCGATGAGCTCCGTCCGCAGTCGTTCGAGGCACCGCTGGCGGGTCGGGCCGATGCTGCCGATCGGCATGTCGAGCGTCTCGCTGAGGTCCTCATAACTGGGGGCGGGGTCGGCGGTCAGGATCCGCAGGAGGCGCTGACAGCGATCCGAGATCCGCCCGAACGCGCGCCACACGCCAGTGTCCCGTTCACCGCGCAGCAGCTCGGCGTCGAGTTCGGCACCCGAGTCGGGGGCGGCACGGTCGAACACGGTCTCATCGTCCACGGGAATCGACCGACCCGCGGTGCGCAGGCAGCGCAGGCACTCGCGGCGTGCCGTCGTGGCCAGCCAGCCGCCGAGTCGCTCGGGCTCGCGCAGCTTGCCCAGGTTCTCGACCAGCCGTAACCAGCAGGTTTGCACGACGTCTGCGGACTCCGCGTCGTCCAACCGGTACGACCGGACCGTCGCCCACACCAGTCCCTGGAACCGCGTGACGATCACATCCCACGCGTCCTGATCGCCGTCGGCCGCGGCGTTGACAAGCGTGGCGATCTGCCCGGGTCGCATGTGCCAATCCTATCCCCGTCCCCGGCCGATGCTGGCACCAGGCCAGCCGGCCACGAGGTCCTCGGCCGATCACGCGGCCTGACCGGTGCCGGTTAGCCGTCGGACGCACCCACATCGGTGGATTCAGGCTACGGCAGCAATGGCGAGGGAACCAACACCCCGTACTGGTCCTCATACCAGTGTCCGGCATTCATGAGGTTGGCGAGCGCCTGCCGGGGCTTGACGCGCTGTGCGTAGCGCGTCGGTGCGATCGCCGCCGCGATCAGGCCCACGATCTGCGGGGCTGAGAACGACGTTCCGGCCCAACTCGCCCACGGGTCGGGCTCGGTGTCTGGCCAGGTGTCCGGCCTGGGGTTGACGGCGCTGGCCGGCTCCTCGGTGCCGAACACGTATGAGCTGGTGATCTGTTCCCCACACGTCGAGACGTCGACCCAGGCACCGCGCTTCGACCAGGGTGCGGGCTGCCCGTGCTGATCGAGCGCGCCAACGGCGACGACGCGCCGGAACGCCGCTGGCCAATGCGGTCGTGTCGCGGTGTCCTCATCGGTCGGGTCCACCAGATTTCCGGCTGCGGCCACGACCAGGACGTCGTCGGAGATCAGGTCCAGCGCAGCCTGGAGGGCGACGGGGGGCCGATCCAGGTAGCTCTCCTGGCCGAGGGACAGGTTGATGATCGTCGCCCCATCCCGCCATGCACGCAGGATCGCGCACGCAACCCCCGCCTCGGACCCGACGCCATCCGAGTCGAGCGCCCGGTAGATCCTGATGTCAGCGGCAGGGGCAATCTGGCGAATGACCCCCGTCACGAAGGTGCCGTGGCCTGCGCCCATGTCCAGCGTCGTCGAGGGCGGTGTCTCCGCCAGGTTGATCGCATTGAGCAGATCGGTGTCGCCGGTCCCCACCACGATGTTCCTGAACAGGTCGTCCGTGCGCTTCGTCACGCATGCGCCGACGCCGGTGTCGATGACCGCGACGATGACGCCCATGCCCGCATCCGGGGCCGCCGCCTTCGCAGGGCTCGGCCCCTTCGCGACAAAGGCCGCGGTTGCGAGGCCATGTTTCACGCCTCCGTCCGGGAGGACGTGTTCGAAGCTCGCGTTGATCTTCTCCGCGATGAGCGCCGTGATGGCGGCCTCGAGGTCGTCTGTTGTCCCACCGGGTTTCTCGAAGGACACGACGGGGAGCGTGACGTCCTGGCCGGAGCCGTCCCCCGCGCAGCCGATCGGCTGCGGGTCTCCGAATCCCATCCCTCCGAGCAAGGGTTTCGCCTTCGCGACATCCTCCTGACGCACCAGGATCTGGCCCGCAACGACGAGAAGCGGCAGCCGGCGGTCGGTGACGGCCGCAATTGCGAGCGGTCGTCCGGTTCCCGGATCCAGGTTGCCCGTTCGCACCGGGTGGCGGTCGAGGATCTGTTTGCGGAGCGCGTTCTGGACATCGGTGTCCGCGATCGCAGTCCGCCAGTCGTTGGTGATGACTTCTGGTGTGCGAGGAACTTTCCCGCTCGTGGCCACGTCTTACCCCTCTTTTGTCTGTTGAGCGCTCGATCGGATGGGTTAGGGTCGCGCCGTGCTCTCGGCGCCTACGAGTTCAGAGTCCGACGATAACCTGCTGATACGTGCCGTGGCGGCTCGACTTGCGGCCAGGGACGCGCCCGAGCGGGGACGGGTCCTCGCAGACGAGGTGATTGCGGCCTGCCGGCGAGGCGACGAAGAGGCGCTCGTGGTCGCGTTGCGGGTGCGGGGCTGGGCGGAGCGCGAACTCTTCATGTACGTGGAGTCACGCGCGTCGCTCAACCGCGCCGTGCGGATTGCCCGCCGCCACGGGCTGGCGGATCGGCTTTCCGAGATGCTGACGTCACGCTCGTCGTTGAACCTCGAGGTGGGTCGTTCAGGGGCAGCGCTCAGGGACATCGCAGCCGCACATGCCGCGTTGGACGGTCGTTCGACCATCGAACTCGATTCCCATGAGGCGTTGGTGGAGATGAAGTTCGGTCACCACATCAGGGCGGTCGAACTCGGACGGCGGGCCCGTGCCCAAATCACCGAGACGACGGATCAGATCACTCAGGCGGTGATCCTCATCAATCTGGGCGAATCGCTGAGCCACCTCGGCATCTGGCAAGAGGCGGACATCGTGTTCGCGGAGGCTTCGAGGGTCGCCGAGCGAATCGGACGTCTGTACCTCGGCATGGCCGTCCAGGCGCATGCCGCCGCGATCGTTCGCGGGGGGCGTCTCGCCGAGGGACTGGCCGGCTTCGATCGTGCCGAGGAACTGCTCACGGCCGCGGGGTGGCCGCTCGGCGAGCACTATCTCGAACGGATTGAGAGTCTTGTCGCCCTCAGGCTCCTGGACGAGGCCGACGATGCAGTACGGGCTGCGACGGATCACTTTGCGCGTGCCGGAATGGTCCTGCTTCTTGCGGAGGTCCGCCTTCGCGAGGCACGCCAATGTCTGGGAGGTGATCGGTCCGACGATGCCGCGACCGCGGCAGCGCATGCGGCTGACTTGTTTCGCCGCCAGCGGCGCTTCGGGTACGCGGCGCAAGCCGACCTGGCCGGCGTCGAGGCACGGTTTCGCGCCGGTGTCGCGACCGGCCGTGACCTCAGGCGCGCCCAACGTGCGGCAGGCGTTCTGGCGCAGGCCGGGGTCCTGGTCGAAGCGGTCGATGGGGATCTGCTGATCGCTCGGCTTGCGTATGACTTGGGTCGTGAGGACGAAGCCCGTGCACGACTCGAACGGGTGCGGGCGATGAGTGGTGCCGGCGGATCGCTCCTGCGCCTCAAGGGTTCGCTGGCTCTGGCGCTTGCTGCGCGACGCGACGGCGATGAGGCGACGGTGAGGCGTGCGGCACGACGTGGCCTGAGCGAGGTTGCGCGCTTTCGTTCCTCGCTGCCAACGACGGAGTTGCGGGCGTTGGCGTCGGGGCACGGTGTGGAACTCGCGACGCTCGGTTTGACTTCGACCCTGCGCTCTGGTCGGGTGGATCGCGTGCTGGAGTGGATGGAACGGGGTCGGTTGGCGTCCGCGTTGACGGACCCTCCGCGTGCCGACGATGCGACCCTCGACGAGGCGTTCGCCCAGCTGCGGGGAGTGGTCAGCGAGCAGCGCGCTCGCGGTGACGATCCAGATCTGCTGACCCGCCTTCGTACCGAGCAGGCCAGGCTCGAGGTCAGGATCCAGCGGCGGATGAGGACCCTCGATCAGGCGGTGGCGTCGGCGGGCCGAATTGCGAGCGCGGCCGAGGTGACTGCCGCGCTCGAAGGAACCCTGCTGGAGCTCGCGTCCGTCGACGGACGTCTGATCGCCGTCACCCTGGGGCCGCGCCGCCGCATCTGGGAGCTGGGCGCGGTCGATACGGTCATGGCCGAGGTCAGGGCGCTCCTCTTCGGGCTGCGAAGGATGCTGCAGGCCCGCACCAGCCGGTCGTCGGACGCTGCACGTGCGGGCATTGCGCACTCCCTGGCGGCGCTTGACCGCCAGCTCGTGGCACCGCTTGCGGCTGCGCTTGAATCCGAGGTGGTCGTGGTCCCGACCGCCTCGCTCTTCGCCGTGCCGTGGCATGCCCTGCCGTCGCTTGCGGGACGTCGGGTCCGCGTCGCGCCGTCGGCCACCGACTGGACGCGAGCGAGCACCACCCCGCCCCCTGCGGGAGCATAACACATCGCGGCCGGACCCGGCCTCGCCGGAGCCGTCGCCGAGGTTCGCGCAATCGGTGCGCTGTATCCGGAGGCGACGGTCGTCGTCCCGCCGGACGCGACGGTGGCCGCGGTGCGCGGTGCCATGGATGGTGCGCGCCTCGCACATCTCGCATGTCACGGTTCGTTCCGGTCGGACAACCCCGGCTTCTCGAGCCTTGAGTTCACCGACGGTCCGTTGACCCTCCTCGATCTGGAGTCCGTGGGACGGGCACCCGCACTCGTTGTGCTGGCGTCCTGCGACTCGGGAGCGTCTCAGGCGTTGCCAGGCGACGAGCTGCGGGGATTTTTGAGCGCGTTGTTCATGCTCGGGACGCGTTCGGTCGTCGCCAGTGCGGTGCCCGTGCCGGACGTCGCGTCGACACCCTTGATGCTTGCCCTGCATCAGGGGTTGGTTCAGGGGTTCGGTCTCGGTGAAGCGCTCGATCGTGCCCGGTCTGAAGTGGACACGGGCACGCCAGAGGGGCTCGTCATGGCGACGGCCTTTGCCCAGTACGGCGCCGGATAGCATCGACGCGCTGTGGACCTTCGCCATCTCGTCACCTTCTGCGCGGTCGTGGACCGCGGGTCGTTCTCCTCGGCCGCCGATGAGCTCGGCATCTCCCAGCCGGCGGTGTCGGCGCAGATCCGTTCGCTCGAGGAACGGTTGGGGCAGCGGCTGCTCGATCGCAACGGCCGGCGGGTGACGTTGACCGAGGCCGGCCAGGTGCTCGAGGCACATGCGCGCCGCATGATCGCGCTCGAACTCGAGCTGGAGCGGGAGATCGGGGAGGTGGGCGAGCAGATCGCCGGTCGCCTGCAGCTCGGCTCGTCCACCGGGCCGGGTGAGGTCCTGCTGCCACGCCTGCTCGGGAAGTTCCGCCAGGCACACTCTGACGTGACGGTCAGCCTCGTCGTCCACGACACGCAGACGATCTGCGATCGGGTGCTCGACGGTGAGCTCGAGCTCGGCATCGTCGGCGCAGCACGTCCGCACCGAGGACTCGAATACCAGCCGTTCCTCCGCGATGAGCTCGTGGTCATCGCCCGGCCCGACCACGCCCTTGCGGCCCGGGCCTCGATCGGTCTGGATGAGCTCGCCCGCCTGCCGCTCTTGATGCAGCAACGCGGCTCCGGGGTGCGAGCGGTGCTCGAAGAGGCATTGCGCGCGGCAGGTGTCCGACTCCAGGATCTGGATGTCGCGATGGAGCTGGGGTTGCAGCAATCGGTCAAGGCCGCGGTGCTCGACGGGCTAGGCCTCACCGTCATCTCGAGGTTGACAGTTGACCCCGAAGTCGCCGACGGACGCCTCGTCGCGCTCGCCATCGACGGGCACGAACTTGCACGCGACTTTTCGGTCGTGCGCGCGGCAGGTCGTACCCCGACACGCCTGACGACGGCGTTCCTGGACTTCGCACGCCTCCAGCTCGGCGATGACACATAAACGAGCGTTATCGGAGCTATTCGTTACGATGCGGATATGAGCGCGGATCGCCACGACCGATGTGATGTGCTCGTCGTCGGTTCGGGAGGGGCGGGGATGAGCGCCACCGTCGTCGCGCGGGCGGCCGGATCGTCGGTGATCGTTGCGACCAAATCGGCGCTCGGGGCCTCCAACACGGGCCGGGCGCAGGGCGGGATTCAAGCCGCGGTCGGCGACGGCGACACCGTCGAATCCCATTACGAGGACACGTTCGCCGCGGGTCACCGCGATGCGGTGCCTGGTCTCGCGCGGACACTGGTCGACGGTGGTCCCGAGGCGATCGACTGGCTTGCGTCGCTCGGCGTGGCGTTCAGCCGGGACGACGGCCGGTACCGCGTCATTCGCTGCGGTGGCGCCAGCCGCGAGCGCTTGCTGCAGGCCGGTGAGCGGACCGGCGCCGACATGGTGCAGGCGCTTCGCGCCGCAGTCCGCGTCAGCGGCGCGGACCTGCGGGAGTCGTCGCCCCTGCAGTCGCTCGAGCCCGATGGCGACGGCTGGCGCGCCACGCTGCTGACAAAAGCCGGCGAGCGCCAAACCATCGCTGCCGGGGCGGTCGTGCTGGCGGCCGGCGGCGGGCTGGCCGGTGAGGCGGCGGCGCTCGGCGTCGGCAGCACCAACCATCCGGACGCCACACCCGAGGTGCTCAACCTGGCCCTCGCGCTCGGCGCCGACGGCGTCCACCTGGACTCGTGGCAGAAGCACCCGACCGGGTCCGTCTGGCCCGAAGCCCTCGCCGGCTATGCGTTGCCTGAAACCACCCGGGCGTACGGCGCGACCTTGCACGATGTCGACGGCGAGCGGTTCGTCGACGAGATGGCGCCACGCGACGTCGTCGCCCAGGGCATCGTCGACACCGTCGACGCTGGTCGTGGCGTGACCGCTCCAAACGGGCGGGCCGCCGTCTGGCTCGACACGCCTGCGATCGACCGTGAGCACGGCGCGGGGTTCACCCAGGATCGCCTCGCGTACGTCCACAATCGCTACCTCAAAGCCGGCATCGACATCACCTGTGAACGGGTGCTCGTCTACCCGGTGTTGCACTACCGAAATGGAGGTCTGCTCATCGACGCGCACGGACAAACCACGCTCGCCGGTATTTTCGCCTGCGGTGAGATCGCGGGCGGGGTGCATGGCACCAACCGTCTGATGGGCAACTCGCTCCTGGACACGGTCGTCTACGGGCGCAGGGCGGGGCTCGCGGCGGCGGAGCGTGCGCGATGAGTGCGCCGAGCTTTTTGACGATCCCCGAGCGCCCGGCCAAACCGCGCCAGATCGGGTTGACACACGTGATGGACAAGGGCCACACGCTCGCCGAGATCGAGGGGCATTTCGCCGCGTGCGGTGACTACATCGACATCGTCAAGCTCGGGTGGGGCACGTCGTACATCACCCACAACCTGGCCGACAAGGTCGCTTTGTACCGCGACCTGGGTGTGCCGCTGGTGCTGGGCGGGACGCTCCTGGAGGTCGCCCTGGACCAAGGCAAGTTCGACGGGTGGCGCCGCTGGGTCTCGGACCTGGGCTTGACCCATGTCGAAGTCTCAGACGGTTCGATCACGCTTCCGCACGACGAGAAGCTGGGCTATATCGAGACCCTCGCCAAGGACTTCGTCGTGCTGTCGGAGGTCGGATCCAAGGACACCACCGCCGTCGTCGCCCCGTATCGCTGGGTCGAGATGATCACGGCCGAGCTGGCCGCCGGGGCGTGGAAGGTCATCACCGAGGCGCGCGAGACCGGTACCGCGGGCCTCTACCGGCCGGACGGCGAGATCCGCACCGGCCTTGTCGACGAGATCGTGCACTCCATCGACCACGAGAAGCTGTTGTTCGAGGCGCCGCAGAAGGCACAGCAGGTGTGGTTCATCACGACGTTCGGCCCCAACGTCAACCTCGGCAACATCGCCCCCGACGAGGTCATCCCCTTGGAGACCTTGCGCCTGGGCCTTCGCGCCGACACGCTGGGGTGCTTCGGCGAGGAATGACGACGCGCCCCCGGGCACGCCCTCAATAGGGTGGCCGGAGGCCCTTGAACATGGGGAAATGTTTGATGTTGAGCGTTGCGAGGTCCGCCGAGTGGAGTTCGGCGGTCGCGCCGACGATGTAATCGACGAGATCGATTCCGGCATGTGAGCGCCGGAAACGTCGGAGGTGCTCACCCGCCCGACGCGCGATCGCGTCGCTCACGGGGACAAGGGTCAAGGTGCCGAAAAGCGCCGAGACATCTCGCCGTTCCCCGCTTCGCATCCCCCCTTCGACTTCCGTTCGCGACAACTCGCTCGCCAAACGCTCAGCTCGGGGAGGTGCGATGAGTGCCGCAGTGGCTCGAGCATCTCCCCGCAGGTGTGCGATGAGGATCGTGGTGTCGAAGAGCGTCACAGCCCGAGCGACTTGAGGCGCTCATCGGCACTCTTTCCGCGGACGTCTGAGAGCCACTCCGGCCAGTCCGGGTAGTCGGCGAGAGTGCCGGCGGTCGCACTGATGACCGCTCGATCCTCTTGCTCGGCATCCCCGGTGCCAAGGGCCCGATCCAGTGCGCGCCGCACCACTTCGGCTTTGGAGATCGAGAGATCCTCTGAGATCTCAGAAATGCGCTTCCCTTGGTGTGCGGTGAGATACACCTGCGTGCGCTGCATACATCATGAGTATACAGCACTCGGCAGGAAGGGAACGAACGACAGGGCACCGGACGCCGTCCACGACGATGTTGCCGGTCACTGCGACGTCCGGTTGACCGGCGCTCCCCACCGTCGCGGTTTTGCACCTGTCCGAGCAGGTGGTAAAGATGTCGCCCGATGCCGGGTCCGCGCCATTTGTTCGCAGCTGTCGCCGCGGCCCTCGTCGGATCGACGTCCGCGGTCGGCGCCGTCGCTTCGGACCGTCCGATGGGCGCGGTGTTCAGCTGGGGGCAGGAACTTCGCCAAAAGAACCTTCCATCGTGGCGCCCGAATCACAATCCGTTCCCACCGCCGGCATGGGCGCGGCGGGTCAACTCGATCCTGCAGACCGCCGGGCAGAACGGCCTGTGGTTCTCAGGGTCCACGGCCCTCCCGTTCGATGTGCCCATCAACGCGGCCGAACCCAAGGCCGCGTGGTTCAACCGGGCCAACTACCTGCGCCAGTACAAGGCGACGGGCATCAAGTTCGACGTCAACCTGGAGCTGCGGGTGGCCGCGCTCGCCAAGAGCCGCAAACAGCACACATCGTGGAATATCTCGTTCAAGATCGCTGCGCGTCGCTACAACCTCTTGAGCGCGGGCTGGCAGCGGACGGCGCTCAGCGAGATCCGCCGCATCGTCCCCAAGTACCGCAACCTGCCATATCGCAACTACTACACCGGTGTGGACGAGCCGATGGTGTTCCCACCGTTCGGCCCTGCCGCCAAGAGCGCATTGGGACGCAGGTTCCTGGCCGACATCAAGCAGCGCACCGGTCAGTCGGCGCCCGTCGCGAATGCGCCGGCGACCAGCGATCCGCAGGAGGGACTCCGGTGGCTCGCGTTCAACCGCTACACCGGTGAGCGCTACTTCGCGCTGCGCGCCGAGCAGGCAAGGTTGATCAGGCAGCTCGATCCCAAGGGGCTCGTCAGCCCCAACAGCCTCGCCTGGATCAACGGGTTCATCCCGTGGGACTACACGAAGTTCGCGGATTTCGCCGATGTGGTCGAGCTGGATCCGTACACCTCGTTCGACGAGGCGGTCAACCCCGGCCGCGGGCGCTACAACCACGGCTTCGGGACCAAGCTGATGGCGGACCTGACGGGCAAGCGGATCCGCACCATCGTCCAGGCGTTTCCCTACCAGGGCTACGACCCCACGCCCGAGGACGTCTGGACCTGGGCGACCCAGGCCCTTCGCGCGGGTGCGACGGACCTGTCGCTCTACGGCGAGAACAACCCGCGCGCGCGGCGTCCGGCGGTGTACGCGGCGATGCTCGCGATCGCGCGCAACCTGCGGGGCACACGGCTGCCGGCGCCGCCTGTCGATCCTGCGAACGTGATCGTCTATGCGACGGCGAGCGAGGGGCAGGGTCAGCCACAGGTCAAGTCAGCAGACCGCCCGCGGACCGTCGCGAACCAGCTCTACACGACCTACTCCGTGCTCGGCGAGCTCGTGCACTCCGCGTTCGTCTTTGACAGCGATACGCGGCTCGTCGCCGATCCCGCGCGACTCGCCCGAGCGACGACGATGTGGTTGCCGCGTGGCGAGACGCTGGACCGGCCGTTCGCCGAAGCAGTCGTCGCGTGGGTACGGGCGGGCGGCACGCTGATCGTGACCGACCCCGATGCGTTCACCCGGGCGCCCGACGGATCCTCGCTCGCGGATCTGCGTGACGTCCTGATCGGAGCGGGCACGGTTGCCGCCGCGGGTGGCGCGGTCAGGGTGCCCGCCGGGGCGATTGCTCCGGCACTTCCGGCGCGCCAGCTGTCGGTGCCGGTCGCGGGTGGCACGGGGGCCGCGTTTGCCCAGGTGCCGTCCAGCGCGCAGGTCATCGGGACCAACGCGGATGGATCGCCCGCCGCCGTGCGTCGCGCTGTGGGTGCCGGGCAGGTGCTGGCGTTTGCAGGCGACGTGATGTTCCCCGGTGCGCTCAACGCACCCGCAGATCTGGTCGAGTTGGTGACGGCGATCCAGACCTGGAGGGGTGCTGCAATGGGTGTCGCGGCGTGGCGGTACGAGATTCCGGGCAACCCGGCGCCAGGCCGTTTGCCATGGCCGACCGCGGTGCGTCCGGCGTATTCGTCGCTACCGTAGGCGGACGGCGACACTGGTCGAGCCGAGCCGCACCCCCGCCGCGTTGGAGGCGGTGACGGTCACCAGGTAGGTGCGCCGGTGCAGCCGCGTGACCGGGATCCTGAACCAGAAGTTGCCGGCTCGCGAGCGTCGTGACGGGAGCGCGTTGAGCAGCACGTGCTGCCCAGTGGCGTTTGGCCGGAGCGCCGGCTGATCGGTCCGTCGCGGTCGGATCGCCAGCCGGAGCCGCGCCGGGCCGGTTGTGCGCCCCAGGACGATCAGGCTGCCTCCGCGACGTATGACCCGCAAGCCGCGGATCCTGATGTGCGCGGGCTTGGATGCCGCGGGCGTGGTGACGGGCTGAGCGATGGGGGTCGGTGTTGCCGGTCCGACGATCGGGGCGCCCGTGGCGGCGATCGACGCGGCGATGTCGAGCGCGCCTGCGCCGTAGTCCAGGTCGGGTCCGGGGGCGCCACGGTCGGTCGCGCCGGCGCGCAGGATCTCGCGGACGCCGTCAACGCTCAAATCGGGGCGGGCCTGTCGGATCAACGCGATCGCGGCTGCGACGTGCGGTGATGCCATGGACGAGCCCGAGTACAAACCGTAGCCAGTGCCGACCGTCGACGAGATGAGTGCGCCAGGCGCGGTCAGGTCGGGCTTGCTGACCTGCGATGTGGTCCCGTCGGGCGCAGTCCAACTGATGAGTCCCCGGCTCGAGTTGGGCGCGACGGTCCCCGACTGTTCGAGCTGCCCCACGGTGATGCTCTCCGGGTAGCTCGCGGGGTTTCCGATCGAGCCGGCGGTGTTCCCGGCAGCGAACACCGGGGCGATGCCCATCGCGACCCACGCCTGCACCATGGGACGAAACCATTCGTTGGACGCGCCCGCGGCCGTCCACGAATTGTTGATGACTGTGGGGAAGTCGGCGGTCGAAGGGTCGCCATCGGGGTCGGTCATCCATTGGGCGGCTGCGAGCAGGGTGCTGCCCGTCGCCGATCCGTCTGCGCCCATGGCTTTGGCGACGATCACGGTGGCTCCGGGTGCGACGCCGATCGGGGCGCCTGTCACGTTGCGCGCCACCATCGTCCCGATCGTGTGTGTGCCGTGGCCGTTGTCGTCATACGGCGTGGCGTGCCCGCCGACGAAGTCCTTCCAACCGGCGATCGCCCCCGCCAGTTCGGGGTTGGTCGCGTCGACCCCCGTGTCGATGCTCCCGACGCGGATCCCCGTACCGGTCAGGCCGTAGCGACTCCAAACGTCGGGAGCCTCGACCGCGTCGACCCCCCAACTCGCCGGCCCGGTCGACGCCGACGTGCCCGTCACGGTGATCTGCGGATCCATCGTGATCGAAGCGACCGCGGGATCCGCGCGAAGCGCTTCGAGTTCGCCGGCGTTGACCGAGGTGCTGATCGCGTTGACCAGCCAAAAGGCCCGAGACGGGCCCCGAAGCTTGGCGCGTACGGACCCCTGGCTCTGCGCCGCGGTGTCGCGCAGCGCGCGGAGGACGTCGGCGGGGCGCCGTCGCCCGCCGTCGCGTGCAACCTGGGCGTTCAGCGTGATGACGACCGGGATCTCGGCGGTGCCCGCCGCGACCCTCGCATCGACGTCCCGTCCGACGCTCGCTCCCGAAGCCAGCCCTGGGGTGACCGACATGCAGGAGCACGCAAGAAGGCTTAAGGCGAGGGTCGCGACGAAGCGGCATCCATGCCGCGCCCCCGGACGATCCATGTCCGAGTTCATGCCCTCCCTCTATCGGCGCAGGACACGGCGAGCGCATCGCGCACGATGCGTGAGACTGCAAAACCTGCGAACGTCGCGTTGGGGTGGCGTCCCGTTATGCTTGTCTGATGCCCGTGTTCATCTGTCCAGGCTGCGGCCGCAGGACTACAGGAGACCGCCACCACGGCCATCAGCCGCGCGGGTGTGCGTCGTGTGCCTTCGGGTTCCTGTTCGAGTTGCTCGACGACTACTACCCGAGTCCTAAGACTGCCCTCGTGGTGTGCGACAGCGACTGCAAGATCTTGGCCGCGGGCCACGCGTCGACGGCAGTGACCGGGTTTCAGGAGCGCGACCTGCTGGGCCACGATGTCGTCGAGCGGTTGACGTTGCGATTCTCCGAGGACGACCCCGCCAAGCGGAGCCTGGAGTGGGGGGTGCGCGTGATGGGCGTGGACTGCACGTTCAGGCCCAAGGGCATGCAGGGCGACCGCGGCGCCACCGCCGACTTCTTCCCCGCCTACGACAATGACGGCGGCTTGCTCGTCGCGATCACGCCCAAGTAATGGAGCGGCGACGTCTCGGTACAACCGACCTGGAACTGTCGGTCATCGGCCTGGGCACCTGGGTGTTCGGCGGACGATGGGGCGGTGCGGAGGATTCGGACTCGATCGCCGCCTGCCACGCGTCCCTCGACGCGGGTGTCAATTGGATCGACACGGCCGACATCTACGGCCAGCATCGCGCCGAGCGGATCGTCGGCAAGGTACTCAAGGAGCGACGGGATGATGTCCTTGTCGCCACCAAATGCGGCGTCGCGTGGACCATGGAGCCGTCGTTTCGTATCTGGCGCGAGGCGAGCGCCGCGTACATCACCGCCGCGGTCGATCGCAACCTGATGGCGCTCGGCATCGACACGATCGACCTGTACCAGGTGCACTGGCCGGTCAAGAGCGTCGCCGCCGACGAGACGATGGGCGCGATGCTCGATCTGAAGCAGGCGGGCAAGATCCGCGCGATCGGGGTCTCCAACTACGACGCGGATGATCTGACCGCCGCCGGCGCCGCCGGGCCGCTCGACAGCTTTCAGGTCGGCTACCACCTGATGCGCCGCGACATCGAGCGAGCGGAGCTGCCGTGGTGCGGCGCCAACGATGTTGGCGTGCTGGCGTACGGCCCGCTGGCACACGGGTTGCTGACCGGCAAGATGAGCGCGTCGACGACGTTCGCCGCCGACGATTGGCGTCGCGACAGCGAGCTGTTCGCAGACGACGCATTTGGTGAGCGCGTCGCGGTGGCGGATGCGCTCGCGCAGATCGCGGACGCGTCCGGGCGCGACGGTGGCGTTGCCGAGTTGGCCGTCGCCTGGGTGCTCCGCCGCCCCGAGGTCACCTCGGCCATCATCGGCGCGCGTGATGCGGCGCAGGCAACTGCGAATGCCCAGCTGGCCGCACGCCCGCTCGCAGACGACGAGGCCGCCGCGATCGACGACGTGTTGGCCCGCCACCCCGCGGCGTCCCGGCACTACGGACACGGCGAGCCGCCCGACCGCACCGACTGATCCGAGCCGGTCGTTGACTGCCGTCCATCACATCTGACAAGATGCGCACAGATGGCCACGCACGGCCCACTTCGGAGGAAGACGGATCTTCGCCCACGCTCGGCGTTGTTCGGCCCCACGCCTGGGGCCGTTGAGCCGGTCGACCGCGAGTCGTTCCTGAAATCCCTCGATCACGCCCTTGACGCATCGCGACGCGGTCGGCGGTTCGTCACGCTCATCGTCGTCGACGCCGAAGGTCCGGTCACCGAAGCCGTCATCGCGAAGCTCGCGGCGATCGTGCGACACATGATCCGCGAGACCGACGCGATGTGGCGTACGAGCGTTCGATCCCTGACGGTCTTGCTGGCCGATGCGGACGGCCCGAGCGCCGAGCCCGCCGTCGCCCGTCTGCGACTTCGTCTTCGAGCCGACGCTCCGGGCCCGCTGTCGATCGGGCGGGCGACCGCTGCACCCGGGGTCGATCCGATGACCTTGATCGACCTGGCGATGTCCGACCGGCGTCCGGTCAAACCCCTGCCGCCGGACGACACCCAAGGCTAGTGCCCTGTCACGGAAGTCTCTTTGCGGTTTGGCGGCTGCAAAGCTCCGCCGGATTCGATCCGCTGGCAGCAGGAACAATCGCCACTGGGGCTGTGTCCTCGCCTGCACCCATATCCAACGATATGGCCACAGGCTGCGTCCTCGACAGGTGGACCGGTGTGACCACCGGTCCCCGGCGTAGGGATATCGGACTCTCCGAGTCCAATATCCCTATCCGGCGGGCTTTTCACTCGC
>JANMKR010000012.1:0-2000 GCA_031372145.1 Actinomycetota bacterium
GCCACGTGCGCTCCGTCGAGCTGGCGGCTGCGCTCGCCGATCCACAGCATGTGCGCCGAGCAGTCGTACCAGTCGTCGGTGAGCGAATCCTGACGCGTCAGCGCCTCTTCGTAGTCGAGCAGGAGTGCCTCATGACTCGTCCAGACATCCACCTGCTGCATGTGCTGGCTGGAGCCCAGCTCCACTCCACAGGCAGCCATGAACGACATCGCCCGATCGATGTCACCGGCCAGGCGCTCGTAGCGGCGCCCCTCGGGTGAGCCGGCCACGAACTCCTGGTTCCAGGCGTGCACCCGCGACAGATCTGCAAAACCGCCCTTCGTGAACGCTCGCAGCAGGTTGAGCGTCGAGGCCGACTGGTGGTAGGCCCGGAGCATGCGCTGAGGATCCGGCACGCGGGCCTCGGCCGTGGGGGCCTCGTCGTTGACGATGTGCCCCCGAAACGACGGGATGTCAGCATCGCCGACGCGTTCGGTGGGCGACGTGCGCGGTTTGGCGAATTGCCCGGCCATCCTTCCGACCTTGACCACCGGAAGACCCGAGCCGTACATCATCACGATCGCCATCTGCAGCAGGATGCGCAGACGCTCCCGGATGGACACCGCGGAGTGCTCGTGGAACGACTCGGCGCAGTCGCCCGCCTGCAACAAGACGGCCTTGCCCTCGGCCACCTGCGCCAGCGCACGCGTCAGTGAGCGCGCCTCGCCGGCGAACACCAGTGGCGGCAGGCCGCGCAGCTCCTCGCGCGCATGCTCGAGTGCATGGGCATTCGGCCATTCGGGCTGCTGGGCCGCGGTCAACCCGCGCCACGTGCCCGGCGTCCAAGTGTCCTGGGTGACCGACATCGAAGGCAGTGTAGATGGATCGGCGCCGAAACGGTCGGCGCGGGCAGGATCGCTACTCGTACCAGGCCAGCGATGCGAGCACGACGAACAGCAGGATGAGCGCCCAGCCTTCGAACGCCGTGGCCTCGCCGTCGCCGGTGACCTGCCAGACCGCGAGGGCGGTCAACACGAGGGCCCCCACAAAAACCGGGGCAAGCACAAACGTGAGCCGGTTCTCGAACGGGAGCGACAAGAGCACCAGCGCGGGAAACAAGAACACCGCAATCTGGGCCACCGAGTTCTTGACGACCGAGATGGCGAGGTCGGCTTTGCCTTTGGCTGCCAGGGAGATGCCCACGACGTTCTCGACGGCGTTGCCGGCGATCGCCACGATCACGAGTCCGGTGAACGCCTTCGAGATGCCCAGCTTGTCGACCGCCGTATCGAGTGAGCCGACGAACCATTCCGAGACGAACGCGGCGCCGACGCCCGCCAGAGCGAGCAAGCCGATTGATGCGGCCAGCGGGACGTGGTGGCCGGCGGGCTTGGCGCCGACGCAGTCGGCATCGTGCGGCATCCGCAGGTAGCCCCACAACCAGAACCCGTAGAGCAGGAGCAGGCAGATGGCACCCATCACCGAGATCTCGAGTTGGTGCTGGCTGGCGCGATCGCTCACGCTCTCGGACAGGGCGAGCACGACGATGATGAAGGACGCCAGCAAGAGCAGCGTCGCGGTGTCGTTGGGCAGCCGCTTGTGGAAGCGCATGACACCGTCGGGCGCCTTGGTCGCCCCGGCGACCAGCACGAACCCGAGCACGAGCAGGGCGTTCGCAAACAACGATCCCAGGATCGATGTCTGCGCGACGGTCGTCTCCCCCGCCTTCAACGCGAACAGCACGACGAACAGCTCGGGCAGGTTGCCCAAGGTCGACTGCATCACCCCCGTGACCGCCGGGCTGAACCGCTCACCCAGTGCCTCGGTGGCGAACGACACCAGCCACGCCAGGCCGGTCAGCGCCACACCCGCGGCGATAAAGATCGCGAGATCGGCCTGGTGGCTGTACCTCAACACGGCCGCGACCGCCGTGGCGACGGTGATGGCCGCCAGATACATACGCTGTCGAGATGCCATTCCCGTGAGCACGCCAGGATCCTGCCAGCCGCGTCCGGGGAGCG
>JANMKR010000133.1:0-3186 GCA_031372145.1 Actinomycetota bacterium
GGAATGACCTTGGGTCGCTCGCGCAGCAGCGGCATCCCCGTCTCGGACCAGTTCGCCTCACACATGCACGCGCGCGTGTTCCCGAAGGGACACTTCTTCTTCATCGAGGACCTGGGCTCGACCAACGGCACGTTCGTCAACGGACGACGGATCGACGGGCAGACGCAGCTCAAGGTCCACGACGAGATCCGCCTGGGCGAGACAGTCTTCCGCTACGAGGAATAGCCGTGTCCGGCCCTCTGCGCCTGGTGGAGGTGGCGCACGCGTCCAACACGGGACGGGTGCGCAATCACAACGAGGATCGGTACCTGGCCCGGCCGCCGCTGCTGGTCGTGGCCGATGGCATGGGCGGTGCCAAGGCGGGCGAGGTCGCCGCGCAGATCACGGTCGAAACGCTCGGAGGTCTGCGTGACGGGCCGACCCCACAGGATCTGCGTCAGGCGATCGTCGAGGCGAACCGTCGCATCCGGGCGGCTGCGGATGACGACAGCTCGCGCGCCGGCATGGGAACCACCGCCACGGCGGCGTTGATCGACGACGAGCAGGCAACGCTCATGCACGTCGGAGACTCGCGGGGGTACCTGTATCGCGGGGGCGCGCTCCGCCAGCTGACCGATGATCACTCGGTCGTGGCCGAGATGGTGCGACAGGGGCAGCTCTTGCCCGAGGAGGCCGAACGCCACAAGTCGCGCAACATCATCACCCGGGCCCTCGGCGCCGAGGCAGAGGTCGAGATCGACGAGGTCCACATCCCTCTGTATGCCGGCGACATGCTCCTGCTCTGCAGCGACGGGCTCTCGTCGCTGGTCCGTGATGTGGAGATCGCGCACACGATCGCGCAGTCGGCCGGCCTGCGTGAGGCGGTGGAGGGACTCATCGCAGCCGCGCTGGAGCGTGGTGGGACCGACAACATCACGGTCGTGCTGGCGCGCTTCGACGGACCGGAGGCCCCGGCGGCAGACCTGACCGGGGAGCTTGCCGTCGTCACCGATGAGACGCTGCCGATTCGCATCCCGCCGCCGCCACCGTCCGCACCCAAGAGCGCACGCACGCCCGTGGTGCTCGAGCCAACGGCACTCGGCCATGGACCACGCATGCGTCGCGCGCTCGGTTTGTCGGCGGTGGGCGTGCTGTTGTTGGGGGCCTTGGGCGCGTGGATCGGGTCCCGCACGTACTTCGTCGACGGCGCCCCAGGGCAGACCGTCCGCGTCTCGCACGGCGCGCCGTTGGAGTTGGGACCGTTGACGCTGTTTGCGACCTGGGGTGACACGGGTATCCCCACCACGGCCGTCAGCGCGGTCGACCCCGCCGCGCTGGGCCGATCGGCGCGCAGGCAGGGCGACGCGGTACGTCATGCCGTCGATCTGATCTGGCGGTTCGGGTTGCCGACCATCCCACCGATCGTCGTCCCACCCCCGACCCCGGCACCGTCCAAGAAATCCGCGAGCACGCCGAAGCCCGCCGGGCGATGATCTCGAGACGTACCCGCGAAGCCGGGTTCCTGCTGGCGCCCGCGGTGATCGGCGCGCTCGGCGCCGTGTCCGTCGCGTCGGCACAGGCGGGCGAACTCGATCTGGGACCACTCCCGGCCGCCGGAGCGATCGTCGGCGTGTTCGTGCTGATGCATCTCGCGCTGCGGCTGTTCACGCCCTACGCCGATCCCTACCTGTTGCCGCTCGTCGGCGTACTCGTTGCGATCGGGCTGGTCGAGCTGAGCCGCATCGACCCCGCGCTCGCTCGCGACCAGGCGATCTGGATCACCGTGGGCGCAGCGGTGTTCATCGCCGTGCTCGTGTTGCTGCGCGACCACCGCACGTTGCAGCACTACAGCTATCTGATCGGGCTCGCCGCGGTCGGACTGCTGGTCGTGACGATGCTCTTTGGCACCAGGATCAACG
Organism: Actinomycetota bacterium; assembly: GCA_031372145.1. GTDB lineage: Bacteria > Actinomycetota > Thermoleophilia > Miltoncostaeales > Miltoncostaeaceae > CALMEC01. Next base: position 1,899 of record JANMKR010000133.1, read on the forward strand.
GGGCCAAGCTGTGGATCTCGCTGGGCGGTGGTCAGACGATCCAGCTGGGCGAGTTCGCCAAGGTGCTCATCGTCATCTTCCTGGCCGGCTATCTGCGTGACCGGCGGGAGGTGCTCGCCATCCCCACCGGCCGCCTGCTGGGCATCCCGATGCCACCGCTTCGCCACCTGGCCCCCGTCCTCGTCTTCGTCGGCGCGGCGCTGGCAGCGGTCGTCGTGCTCAACGACTTCGGCACCGCGCTGCTGTTCGTGGGCGTCTTTCTGGCCATGCTCTACCTGGCGACCGGACGGGTCGCCTACCCGGCCGCGGGGCTCGCCACGTTCGCCGTCGGTTCGGTCCTGGTCTACCTGGCCGTACCGCGCATCCACGACCGCGTCACCAGCTGGCTGTCGCCGTTCGACCACCCGCGTGACCTGGGGTTCCAGATGGTGCAGTCCCTCTACGCGCTCGGCGACGGAGGCATCGTCGGACCCGGCCTGGGACGTGGGTTCCTGGTGACCGCCGACGGTCACACGTTGATCCCCGAGCTGCGAACGGACTTCATCTTCAGCGCGATCGCGAGCGAGCTGGGCTACGTCGGCGCGATCGGGCTGTTGCTGGTGTTCGTGCTCGTGGCATACCGGGGCTTCGTCATCGCGGCGCAATCCAACGACGGGTTCTCCAAGTTGCTCGCGGGCGGGCTGACGGCGGTCCTGGCGTTCCAGGCGTTTCTGATCATCGCGGGCATCGTGCGGCTCGTGCCGCTGACCGGCGTGACCCTGCCGTTCATGAGCTACGGCGGCTCGAGCGTCGTGACGAACTTCGGATTGGTCGCGCTGCTGCTGGTCATGAGCCATCGCAGCCGTCTGCCGACGGCGACGGTGGCCGCATGAACCGCTCGATCCGGCGCCTGTACCTGTCGGTCGTCGTGGCCTTCGGCCTGCTCGCCGGGTTTCTGGGCTGGTGGCAGGTCGTCGCGGCCGGCACGCTCGAGAACAAGCGGGGCAACCCGTACGTCGCAGAAAAGGAACGCCGCATCGACCGCGGAGCGATCGTCAGCGCCGACGGCAGGTTCCTTGCGCGCAGCGTCCCCACCACGATCCGCGGGCAGCACGTCTACCGGCGGGTCTACCCGCAGGGCGCACTGGCGCCACACGTCGTGGGGTATGCAACCCCGCAGCTGGGCAGCACGGGCATCGAATCGGCGTTCAACCGGTATCTGGCCGGAAGCTACGGCGCCGAGCCCCTGCTGCGTCGCCTCAACCTGGCCGACAAGCGCGGCGCCAACGTGTACCTGACCATCGACACC
>JANMKR010000134.1:0-4544 GCA_031372145.1 Actinomycetota bacterium
CGGCGGCCCGGCGAAGTCGGTTTGTATTTCCTGATGCCCATGGAGGTGTGCCTCAGACCCCTTCGAAGAGTTCGATGCGATCGCCGGGAATGAGCTCGACGATGGCCTTCTTGTACCCGGGACGTCGACCCTTGGTGGGGCCGCGACGCTTGGGCTTGCTTTGCACTTTCAGGATCCGCACGTCGGTGACGGTGACGTCGAAGATGTCCTCGATGGCCTGGCGGACCTGAATCTTGTGGGCGTCCTGCAGCACCTGGAACGTGTACTGGTTGTGCGCCTGCGCGAGCTGAAACGCCTTTTCGGAGATCACGGGGCGAACCACGACCTTGCGGATGTCTTCACGAAGGCTGCCGCTCATTCTGCACCGTCCTCAACCGTGGTCACGTCACTGGCTTCGGCGTCAGCCGCGGCTGCGGGCTCGGCCTTCTTGCGCGTGCGCTTGGGCTTCTCAACGACCGGGGCGTCCTCAGCGGGCGTCTCGGACGCCTCGGCCTCGGCAGGGGCCTCCGCGACCTCGGCTTCGGCCGGTGTCTCCTCGGCGGCGGGGCCTTCGGCCGGGTCGGCCTTCTTGCGCGTGCGCTTGGGCTTCTCGACGACCGGTGTCTCGGCGACGGCCTCGTCGGTATCCGCGACGACGTCCTCCTGGGGCGCCTCGACCTCGGGCGCCTCGACGTCGGCCTTCTTGCGGCTGCGCTTGGGCTTGTCGTCGTCCTTCTTCTTGGTGCGCTGGATCGGCTTTGGCGTCGGCGGCGGCGTGCGCTTGGGAAGCGGCTTGGGCGCGACCTCGACCTCGGCGACCGAGAGTTCCGTCCCGGTGAACCGCTCCCACACCGCGCGCTCGACCAACAGGCTGCGGCCCGCCATCACATCGACGACCTCGAGATCACGCGCCGGCAGCACATAGACGCCCTGGAGGTTGCGGAAGGAGAGACCCTCAACGCCATCCGGGTCGTCCACGATGACCAGGAGCGGACGCGGTGCGATGCCCTCGGGCGCCTGAAACAGATAGTCCTTCGCCCGTTTGGACGACGGCGCGTCCCATCCGGTCGGGTCCATGACGGCCATGCTGCCGCGATCGGCGTGGGCGCGAAGCGCGGCGCGAAAGGCCTGCGCGCGCACCTTGCGGTTGACCTTGCCACCGTGGTCGCGCGGGGTCGGACCGAACGTGACGCCACCACCACGCCACTGCGGTGCGCGGATCGAACCCTGGCGGGCGCGGCCGGTGCCCTTCTGCCGCCACGGCTTCCTGCCACCGCCGCGGACTTCGCCGCGGTTCTTGGTGGAGTGCGTGCCGGCACGCCGATGGCCGAGCTCGGCGACGACGGTCTCGTGAATCAGGTGCGGCTTGATCTGCTGCTCGGCAACCGGTCCGCTGAACGCGGCTTCGCCCGCCGGCACCCCTTCGGGGCTCAATACCGGGATACTCATACGCCACCCCCGGCACCAACAGGCGCACGAAGCATTTGAACGGCCCAGCGGGCCGTGAATAGGCCGCCCAAGTGCCGTGGTGAGGGCGCCGGATGGTCCGTCTTGGGCGGCCTACTCGCCACGCGACAAGGGCTGATGATGTTGTTGTGGCTCGAACGCCGGTGGCGGCGAACAATCATCCGGGCCTCACGATCACCATGCCGTTGACGCCGCCCGGCACCGAACCCTGCACCAGCAGCAGGTTGCGCTCCGGGTCGCAGTCGATGATCTGCAGACCACGCTGCGTGACGCGGTCGCCGCCCATCCGACCGCTCATGCGAACGCCCTTCATGACACGGGCCGGATACGCGGCGGCACCGATGGAACCGGGGCCGCGGACGTTGTGCGAGCCGTGGCTGACGGGACCGCGCTTGAAGTTGTGGCGCTTGATCGTGCCCTGGTAGCCCTTGCCCTTGGACGTGCCGGTGATCCGCACGTATTGACCGGAGTTGAAGGACTCAACGGTCACGACGTCACCGACCGCGACATCCCCGATTTCGTCGGTCGGGAACTCGACGAGGTGACGGTGGGGCGCGGCACCCGACTTCTGCAGGTGGCCGATCTCGGGCTTGGAGACGTGCTTGGGCGTGGTCGCGCCGAACGCGAGCTGCACCGCCGAGTAGCCGTCGCTCGCCGGGGTCTTGATCTGCGTGACCGGGCAGGGACCCGCCTCGATGACGGTGACCGTCACGCGCTTGCCGTCCTCGGCGAAGATCTGTGTCATGCCGAGCTTGCGGCCGATGATGGCTGCCATCAGTACGCCACCGCTATGCCTTGATCTCGATGTCGACGCCCGCGGGCAGGTCGAGCCGCATGAGCGAGTCGACGGTGCGCGGCGTCGGCGAGTAGATGTCGATCAGCCGCTTGTGCGTGCGGATCTCGAAATGCTCGCGGGCGTCCTTGTCCTTGAAGGGGCCCTTGATGACGCAGTAGACGTTCTTTTCGGTTGGCAACGGCACCGGACCCGAGATTGTCGCACCAGAGCGTTGCGCCGTCTCAACAATGGACGCCGCGCTCTTGTCGACCAACTCGTGGTCATATGCCTTGAGCCTGATTCTGATTTTGTTCTGCTGCACCTTAAGTCCCTGGGATGAGAAAAACCCGCCGCCCCCATTGGGGGAGCGGCGGGTCAGAAGCCCTGCCCTTGTTAGGCGATGATCTTGTCGACCACGCCGGCCCCGACGGTTCGGCCACCCTCGCGAATCGCGAAGCGGAGTCCCTCTTCCATGGCGATCGGCTGGATCAGCTCGACCTCCATGACCGCGTTGTCGCCCGGCATCGTCATCTCGACGCCCTCGGCGAGCGTGATGGTGCCGGTGACGTCCGTCGTTCGGAAGTAGAACTGCGGACGGTAATTCGAGAAGAACGGCGTGTGACGCCCACCCTCGTCCTTGGAGAGCACGTAGACGTTCGCCGTGAACTTGGTGTGCGGCGTGATCGACTTGGGCGCCGCGAGCACCTGGCCGCGCTGAATGTCCTCACGCTTGAGGCCACGCAGCAGACACCCGACGTTGTCGCCGGCGCGTCCCTCATCGAGGAGCTTGCGGAACATCTCGACGCCGGTGACGACCGTGGAGGCCGTCTCCTTGGTCATACCGACCAGCTCGATCGTCTCGCCCACCTTGATGATGCCGCGCTCGATGCGCCCGGTGGCGACCGTGCCGCGACCGGTGATCGAGAACACGTCCTCGACCGGCATCAGGAACGGCTTGTCGATGTCACGCTCCGGCACCGGGATGTAGTCGTCCACGGCGGCCATGAGCTCGAGGATTCCCTCCGAGGCAGCCGCATCGCCGTTGAGGGCGTTGAGGGCCGACACGCGGATGACCGGGACGTCGTCGCCGGGGAACTCGTAGTAGGAGAGGAGCTCACGTACCTCGAGCTCGACGAGCTCCAGGAGCTCCTCGTCGTCGACCATGTCGGCCTTGTTGAGGGCCACGACGATGTACGGGACGCCGACCTGACGGGCGAGCAGGATGTGCTCGCGCGTCTGCGGCATCGGGCCGTCTGCGGCAGAGACCACCAGGATCGCGCCGTCCATCTGCGCGGCTCCCGTGATCATGTTCTTGATGTAGTCGGCGTGACCAGGACAGTCGACGTGCGCGTAGTGACGGTTCTCCGTCTGGTACTCGACGTGCGCCGTGGCGATCGTGATGCCGCGCTCGCGCTCTTCGGGAGCGTTGTCGATCTGGTCGAACGATTTGACCTCGCCACCGATCTTCTCGGCCAGCACCTTTGTGATCGCGGCCGTGAGGGTGGTCTTGCCGTGGTCGACGTGTCCGATCGTACCGACGTTCACGTGTGGCTTTGACCTGTCGAACTTCTCTTTGGCCATTCTCAAAGACTCCTGTTCAAGACGCTTTTTCCGCTGGCGGTGGCGCCGCCCACGGTCAGGTTGCGGGGGTCAATCGGGTCCCGGTCACAAAACGCGCGGCCCTGTGGCCGCGCGGGGAAACTACCGGGCGCTGCAAAGCCCGCGGAGGATAACACACCACCGGCAGCCCACAACCCCGCTCTTTTACAGGGGTTGGAGGTAACGGCCCCCGTCTCGAGGAGACTAGCATCGACCCGGAATGGACGCCCGGGGGCTCGTCGCCACACTACGTCACACGGCCGTGGGCCAGGTCCGCGCCGACCCCGGCACGCGTGAGTTGTATGCCACCGACGCAAGTCTCTACCGGCGACTCCCGGTGGCGGCGCTGCGGGCGACCGAGGTCCCGGATCTCGAAGCCGCGATTGCGGCGTGCCGGGAGCATGGCGTTCCGCTGACGATGCGCGGGGCGGGCACGAGCCTGGCCGGTCAGACCGTCGGCCCAGGCCTTGTCGTCGACTGCTCCGCGCTGCGCCGGGTCGTAATCGACCCGGATGCGCGGACGGCTCGCGTGGAGCCTGGAGTCGTGCTCGATCAACTCAACGCCGCAGCGGCCGCCCACGGACTGGCGTTCGGACCGGACGTCGCCACCGCCAGCCGGGCGACCCTGGGCGGCATGATCGCCAACAACTCCGCCGGCGCACGATCGATCGCATTTGGGCTGACCGCCGACCACGTTCTGGGGCTCGACATCGTGCTGTCAGAC
>JANMKR010000150.1:0-4409 GCA_031372145.1 Actinomycetota bacterium
CAGGTGATGCCCGCGAGCTGCGCTTGGCGGGATCCTTCGAGGACGAACGTGACCGGGTTCCAGTCGGCGACGTGCGAGAGCCAGCCCCGAAGGGCACTGCGAGGGGTGTATGCGACGGATGTGAACACGGACATGAACACCACGACCTGCATCAGCGGAGTGGCCTGCACGCTCTTGGTCCGGAGGGCGATGCCGATGGCCCACAGCGACGCGATCGATGCGAACGTGGCGGCCAGCCCGTAGACGACCAACGTGTCGAGCGGACCTGGGAATCGCACCCCGCCCAGCATCGCGGCGAGGTAGACCACCGTCGTCGTGAACAGGCTGCGTGTCACCGCCGCCAGCAGCGGGCCTGCCAGCAACGCGGTGCGTGGCGCAGGGCTCGCTTGCAGCCGATCGAAGAACCCACCCTCCAGATCCCGGGCGAGGGTCATTCCGGAGTTGACGCCGGCGAAACCGGCCCCCATGGTCGCCGCCATCGGGAGCGTGAACGCGAGGTAGCTCGCTCCCGCGAAGTCCGGCAGGGCGCCGATGCCGCGAAACGCTCCGGATGTCGCGACGAGAATGAACAGGGGCATCACCAGCGACGGGATGAACACCGACGGCACGCGTCGGACCAGCAGCAGGTTGCGTCCCGCCAGGCCCAGGCTGATTCTGAGGCTCCCGATCATGCGCCCTGGGTGGCGAGCCGGCGCCGGTAGGTGATCGCCGAGACGCCGACCGAAAGCACCGCGAACCCCAGCGCGAAGGCCAGTCCGACGAGCGTGGTACGTGTTTGGCCGCCGTCGATGACCTGCGCATGCATGCCTTCGACGATGTGCGAGATCGGGTTGGCATCCGCGATGGTCTTGTACCAGCCGGTCATGGTCTCGCGCGGGAAGAACGCGGACGAGAAGAACAGGAGCACGAAGAACAGCGGGAACGTGCCCTGGACCGCTTCGCCCGAGCCGGTGCGAAGCGCCAGGATGACCCCGATGCCACCGATCGCCGCAGCCAGCAGCGCTGCGAAGAGGGCGAGGATCAGCAATCCCGCGAGGCCACCCTCAACGCGCGCGCCGAACGCGACGGCGATGCCCAGAAACAGCAGGCCCTGCACGACCCCCTGGGCGACGCTGGCACCGAGCCTGCCGGTCAGGATCGCCCATCGCGAGACCGGTGAGGCGACCAGACGGTCGAAGAAGCCTGTCTCCATGTCGGCGGCGAACGCTGCGCCGGCTCCGGTCCCGGCGATCAGGACTCCCTGCAGCACGGAGCCCGCGACGGCGAAGTCAAGAAACCCGCGCACCGGTGGGAAGCCCGGGACCCGCCCTGGCGCGTTGCTGAACGACGCCGTGAAGATCGCGAGCAATGCCAGCGGGAAGAAGAGCGACGGAAACCACGCCTGCGGAATGCGCAGGGTCGTGACCACCGATCGCCATGCGAGCGCGCCCGTCTGTCGGAGCATCAGGTTCACGACGACGCGTCGTCCTCGTCGTCGCCATGCAGCGACCGGCCGGTGTTCGCCAGGAACACGTCGTCCAACGACGGCTCGGCCAGGTCGAGTTTGGCGACGGCGATCCCGGCTTCGTCGAGCGCGCGCACAGCCGGGGCGAGGCCCGCGGCGCCCGCAGGCATTCGGATCCCAACCGTGCGGGACGATCCGGGAAGGGCGGCTCCCAGCTGCGCGAGCGCGGCTTCGGCCGACTCGCGTTGCTCGGGCTGGGCCAGGGTCACGGTCAGGGCGGGCTCACCCACGGACGCCTTGAGTTCGGCAGGTGTGCCGCGAGCGACGATCCGACCTGAATCGATGATGGCGATCCGACCGGCGAGCTGATCGGCTTCCTCCAGGTACTGGGTCGTCAGGAACACGGTTGTTCCGAGCTCGCGGTTGAGTCGCCTGACCTCATTCCAAACGGTCAGGCGTGAGTGCGGGTCGAGGCCCGTGGTGGGCTCGTCCAAAAACAGCACGACCGGCTCGTGGACGAGCGACAGCGCGAGGTCCAGACGGCGGCGCATTCCACCCGAATACGTCCCGACCCGTCGATCGGCCGCGTCGGTGAGCTCCACCTGTTCGAGCAATGCCTGCGCGCGCGCGCGACCGTCGTGGCGGGAGATGCCATGCAACACGGACTGCAGGTGCAACAGCTCGCGTCCGGTCATGAACGGGTCGATCGCCGCGTCCTGCAGCGCGACGCCGATGCGCCGGCGGACTGCGGGGGCCTCGCGCACAACGTCGTGGCCGGCGACCTTTGCGGTGCCACCCGTGGGACGCAACAGGGTCGTCAGGATCCGCACGATGGTGCTCTTGCCGGCGCCGTTCGGCCCCAGAAACCCAAAGATCTCGCCCTCGGACACCTGCAGGTCGACGCCTGCGACAGCCTTGATGCCTCCCTTGAACTCGCGTTCGAGGCCAGTTGCCTCGATGGCATGTGCCACAACGGCTCCTTCCGTAGAGCGTCGACTGGAATGAGGTTCGCACACACACCAGGGCTCCGGCCCTTTCTGCCCGTGCGAACTACTGTCACACTCCCCGTGATGGCGAAGGGCACCCGATTCCGCGACGCGGCCAAGCGACTGACCCAGCTCGAGCAGGAGTTGGTCGACGCGGCCAGCAAACACGACCTGGCGGCTGACGGCAACGAACGCTCAGATGGACACCACCACCCGGCCGAGGCCGCGAGCGACGCCGAGATGCGCGAGCACGACTTGCGTGTGCAGGGACGGCTGCGCGAGCGCATCGAGCAGATCGAGCGCGCGCGCGCCGCAATCGTCGCCGGAACGTACGGTCGATGCGTCTCATGCGACGGTGCCATTCCCGAAGGGCGCCTCAATGCGATTCCCGACGCGGAACGGTGTGTGCCGTGCCAGACCAAGTTCGACCGGTACCGCTGACCGCGAGCCTCATGCGTCACTGTCCGGCCTGTGGCGCGTCGATCAGAGCGGTGGCGCCGGTCGTCTGTCAGGCGTGCGGGGCCGAGCATTGGCGCAACGCCAAGCCGTGTGCGGGTGGTCTGGTCACGCGTGACGGCACGTTGCTGCTGGTTCGCCGCGCAATCGATCCGTGGCTCGGTTGCTGGGACATTCCCGGCGGGTTCTGTGAGGCCGACGAGCATCCACGGCAAACGGTCGTGCGTGAGGTGCGGGAGGAGGTCGGCCTGACGGTCGAGGTCACCGGGATGCTCGGCATCTGGATGGACACGTATGGCTCAGGTGACGCGTCGGCGCCTCCGGATGTGACGCTCAACTGCTACTTCCACGCGGTGCCACTCCACGACGGGCAGCTCGTCGTCGATCCGAACGAGTCGAGCGAGGCCGCGTGGTTTGCACCGGACGAACTGCCCGCCGAGCTTGCGTTCCCGGCGCACGCCCGTCAGGTGATCGACGCCTGGCTCGCGACGGTGACGTCGGACTCCTCCCGAGCCCACGGCGGCACCTCGACCTGATCCGCGGTGTCCATCAGCGGCGTCCAAGGTCGCGCCGCAAGCCAGGCGACAGCGACACCACAGGACCACACCGCCCCGGCCACGGTGACGTGAGCCAGGACGACCCCCCACGGAAGGCGATGGCGATACTGGTATTCCCCCAAACCGATCTGCAGCGCCAGAAGAGGCAGGAACAACGCAGCCAGGCGAAGGGCCAGGGGGTCACTGGGACGCTTGCGCGCGAGCCAGATGCCGAGGGCCGCTGCGAGCAGACAAAACGCGATCACGACCCGCACGTGGATCGCGGCAGCGTCGGCAAGGTTGCCCAGGCGTCTGATGACTTTGGGGTCGCCGGAGTGGGGTCCCGCGGCGGTGACGAGCACCCCGGTGACGAGGACGCCGGCAAGCGCGACGGCGCTGCCCGCGGCCAGTCGCGCGCGCCCGCGATCGAGACCACGCGTCCGTTCCTGAGCGAGGTCGCGGGCGGCGAGCGCCAGCAGTGTCCCGCCTCCAAGCGCCGCGATCGACACCAGGAAGTGACTCGACACCAGCAAGGGGTGGAGATCGAACAGGACGGTCACACCGCCGAGCGGGCCCTGCAGCAAGCCGGCGATCGCCGGAACGGCGGCCCACCGACGCAACCGCAGCGGCGCGCCAGGCATGCGCAGCGCCGCAATCCACGCGGCGACCGCGAGCACCACCACGAGTCCCGACAGGATGCGGTTGGAGTACTCGATCCATGCGTGGCCCGACAACGGTGGGATGACTTGACCGTGGCAGCCCGGCCAATCAGGGCAGCCCAGGCCGGAATCGCTCAGGCGAACGAGCGCACCACTCGGGATGATCAGAATGAGTCCGACGAGCGACACAAGCGAGATGCGAAGGAACGTGCGTGGTTGCGGGCGCCAGCGTCCCGTCAAGAGGCCATCCGATCTCATGCCGGTTATCCTAGAACGGCTTGCGTGACGTTCGGTGGTGATCACGCCAGCCGAATGTCCCGATCGGTGG
>JANMKR010000171.1:0-47096 GCA_031372145.1 Actinomycetota bacterium
CCCGATTCGGCGAGCACGGTCGCGACCTCCGCGAGGCCGACCGTCTCGCCGACGAGTTCTGCAAACGGCGCACCCGAATCGACGAGCAGCGCCAAAGCTTCGCGCACCGCCTGCGGGGTGTGGTGGTAGCTCCCCTGCAGGCGCAGCTCGCCGTAGTGCAGTACCTCGGTGGGGAACGTCACCGTACTGCCGGGCGGGCACCCCCCGTAGAGGTTGACCTCGCCGCCGGGGCGCGCGAGCCCGACCGCGATCTGCCAGGTCTCGGGACGTCCGACGGCTTCGAACACCACGTCCGCGCCGCGTCCACCCGGGGTCTCGGCGCGCACCCGCCGAATGCCGGTATCGTCGCGCGGCGCGTCAACGGCGCGCGACGCGCCGAACCTCATGGCACGCTCACGCCGATCCGGGTGGGGATCACACACGATGACCTCGCAGCCACGTCGGGCGAGACACGCCGTCAGGAACTGGCCCTGCACCCCGCCACCGACGATCACGACCGCGTCGGCCTCCGCCGCCTGGGAGTGTTGCACGCCGCGAATCGCACAGGCTAGCGGCTCGATCATCGCCGCCAGACGCGGATCCAGCGTGTTCGGCCGCGCCAGCATGTTGACCGCGACGATGCGGGCGGGCACCAGCACACGCTCCGCGAACGTCCCCCACAGATACACGAGCGACTCGCAGAGGCTCAATCGATCACGCAGGCAGTAGAAGCATGTCCCGCATGGAGCGGAGTTCGCGAGGACCACGGCGTCACCGACCGCCGGCCAGATCACGCCCGTGCCGACCGCCACGACGTGCCCCGTCGCCTCATGGCCGAATGGTGCCGGCGCGTCGGGCAGTGCCGGGTGATCGCCGTTGCGCAAGATCTTGGCGTCGGTCCCGCACGTCATGGCGTACTCGACCTGCAGGACGACCTCGCCATGGCCCGGGGTCGGGTCGGCGACCTCTTCGAGGCGCAAGTCGCCGGGCCCGTGCAGGATCAACGCGCGCATCGAACCGAAGCTATCAGCCGCGTCAGTGGCCGCAGATAGGATGATCGCCCCCACGTCGAGGAGCGGTCACGAGTTATCCGGAACACCTGCGCGCGCTTGTCGAGTCATTCCTCGAGACGCTCGACTTTGCGCCCAGAGACCCCCAGGGGCAGCTCGATGTCAGTGGGACCGAGGGCCTGGTCGAGGCGATGCGGTACTCCCTGCTGGCGGGCGGCAAGCGCATCCGTCCGGTGTTGTGCCTGGCGACGTGTGAGGGCCTCGGCCGCGAGCCCGAGGAGCTTCTGCCCACCGCCGCGGCGCTGGAGCTGATTCACACCTACTCGCTGATCCACGATGACCTGCCCTCCATGGACGATGACGATCTGCGTCGCGGTCGCCCGACGTGCCATCGCGCGTTCGGTGAGGATGCGGCGATCCTCGCCGGTGATGCCCTGTTCGCCGAGGCCATCCGCCTCGTCGCCGAGCAGCAGCCGGGGGGGACCTCGACCCGGCTCGGCATCATCACCGAGCTCGCCACCGCGTCTGGCGTCAACGGCATGGTCGGCGGGCAGTTCCTCGATCTGCGCGATCACGGCCGTGAGTCGGCTGATGCGTTGCGCCAGGTGCACATGCTCAAGACCGGTCGGCTGATCGCGGCGGCCGTGCGGTGTGCTGTGGTCCATGCGCGCCCCGAGGCCGAGGTGGCGACCGCCCTGCGGGCGTTCGCGGACGAACTCGGTCTGCTGTTCCAGATCGTCGACGACATTCTGGACGTGGCAGGTGACGAGGAGTCGCTCGGCAAGCCGGTGGGTGCAGACGAACGCCACGGCAAGATCACGTACGTCAGCTTCCACGGCCTGGACCGCGCCCGCGAGCTGGCGTCGGAGAGCCACGCACGCGCCGAGGCCCTGCTCGGCGTGGTACCAGGCCCGACCGACGATCTTGCTGCCCTGACCGAGCTCATCTTCGCGCGGCAGAGCTGATGGACGCGACCACGACACCCGCAACGGACATGCCGACGACCGCCCTCAACCCCCGGCGGTGGCTCGCGCTCTCGGTGATCTGCGCAGGCGAATTGATGATCGTCCTGGACGGCACGATCGTCACGGTCGCGCTCCCGCAGATCAAGGACGGGCTGGGATTCGGCAGCACCGGCCTCGCGTGGACGCTCAACGCATACCTGCTGACGTTCGGCGGGCTGTTGCTCTTGGCCGGTCGCGCGGCCGATCTGATCGGGGCACGACGGCTCTTCGTCGGAGGCCTTGGCATCTTCACGGTGGCGTCGCTGATTTGTGGTCTGGCAACCGAGCCGTGGATGCTGGTGAGTGCACGCGCCCTGCAAGGCGTCGGCGGCGCGATCATCACGGCCGTCGCGCTCGCGCTCCTCGTCATCAACTTCCCGGACCCCAGGGAACGCGCGAAGGCAATGGGCATCTGGACGTTCGTCGCCGCCGGTGGCGGATCGATCGGCGTGACGCTGGGCGGTGTCCTGACCGAGGGGCTCAACTGGCGCTGGATCTTCCTCGTCAACCTTCCGGTGGGGATCGCCGCAATCGCGATGACGCTCCGGTCGCTCGCGCCTGATCCAACGTCCGGTCGAGGAAGACTGGATGTGGCCGGCGCCGTCCTTGCGACCGGAGCCAGCACGCTCGTGGTCGCAGCGTTCGTGGGTGTTCAACAAGCCGGGTGGGCGTCGGCTCGGACCATTGGGCTGCTGGCAGGCTCGCTTGCCCTCGTCCTGCTCTTCACGGTGGTCGAACGCAGGGTCGCCGAACCCCTTCTGCCGGCCGGCATCTTTCGTTCACGCAATTTGACGGCCGGATGCGCCGTGTCGGTGCTGACGATCATCGGCCTGTTCGGGTGGTTCTTCATCGGAACCCTCTATCTGCAGCAGGTGCTCGGCCGCAGCGCCCTGACGACCGGCCTGACGTTCCTGCCGGCGACGCTCCTTCTGGGTGGAATGTCGATGGGTCCGTCAGCGCGGCTCGTCCGGCGGTTCGGCCCCAAGCCACCGCTTGTCACGGGCACCGCCCTGACCGTCATCGGCCTGGTCTTGATGGCCCGCGCGCCGGTTGACGGCCGCATCCTGGTCGACGTCATGCCGGCGATGATCCTGATCGGCGTGGGCATCGGCATGAGCTTCATGCCGCTCTTCCTGCTCGCGCTCAGCGGCGTACCCGAAGCCCAGGCCGGTGTGTCGTCCGGGGTTTTGACAACGTCGCAGCAGATCGGCGGCGCGCTCGGCATTGCGGTGCTCGTCGCAATCGCCGCGGCCCGCACCGACGCCGTCGGCGGCGAGCCCACGGCCGCACTCAACGCCGGGTATCACGCCGCCCTGTGGTGCGGAGCGACCTTGGCCGCGGTCGCGATCCCGGTCGCGCTGTGGGCCTTCCACGGCGGGCGCGAGGTGGCAGGAGGATCCGTCCACTGATCAATCCCACCTCGCGATCATTCGCCGTGCGTGGCTCGGGTAGCGTCTCCTCGACGACGGGAGACCGGTGAGCATCCAGGACCATTCCGGCCGCAAGGCCGACCACATACGGATCGCGACCGAAGAGGACGTCGGATTCGGCAGCCTGACCAACGGCCTTGAGCGGTACCGCTTCGTCCATCAGGCACTTCCCGAGATCGACCTGGATGCGGTCGACACCGCGACGACCCTGCTCGGCCGAACGCTCGCGGCGCCCATCCTGATCTCGTGCATGACCGGCGGGGTCGCCAAAGGCGGGCTGATCAACCGAATCCTCGCCGCGGCCGCACAGCATGCGGGGGTCGCGATCGGCGTGGGCTCGCAGCGCGCCGCCCTGGATGACCCGGCCCTCGAGGAGACGTTCCAGGTCCGCGAGCTCGCTCCCGACGTGCCACTGCTCGCCAACCTCGGCGCGGCCCAACTGGCTGAGCCCAACGGGATCGAACGGTGCCGCGCGGTCGTGCGGATGATCCATGCCGACGCCTTGGTGATCCACGTCAACCCGCTCCAAGAGGCGTTGCAGCCGGAAGGGACGACACGTTTTGCCGGGCTCGTCGACCGGATCGGGGCGGCGGCGGCGGCGATCGACGTGCCGATCATCGTCAAGGAGGTCGGCTGGGGCATCGCCGAGAACATCGCCCGCCGGCTGGCCGACGTGGGCATCGCCGGCATCGACGTCGCGGGCTCGGGCGGCACCAACTGGGGCGAGGTCGAGCGCCGCAGGATGGACGACCCCGTCATGGTGCGCGTCGCGGGCGAGTTCCGTGAATGGGGCATCCCGACCGCCGACTCCGTCGTGGCGAGCCGTCGCGGGTTCCCGGACGGCTTGATCATCGCCTCCGGTGGGCTTCGCACCGGCCTCGACGCCGCCAAATGCCTGGCGCTCGGTGCCGACGCGGTCGGGTTCGCGGCGCCGTTGCTCAAAGCTGCCGTGGTGTCGCGCCGGGCCGTCGACGAGCGCTTGAGGGGTATCATCGAAGGACTTCGCATCGCGATGTTCTGCATCGGCGCCGCAAACGTCACCGACCTGGCCGCAACACCCCACCTGGTCCGCGACGCCGGGAACCCCGATACCTCGAGGAACTAGGAACCGACGTGCCGAAACGCCCGATTGCACTTGAGATGGGGATGGCGACGTACCTGGTCAAGAAGCGTCTGATCCAGCGCAGCGACATGTTCCCGTTCACGCTGATGCTGGAGCCGCTCGAGCTCTGCAACCTGGCGTGCCACGGCTGCGGACGGATTCGCGAATACGACGACGTGTTCCACCTGCGGCTGAGCGTCGAGGAGTGCCTGCGCGTGGCCGACGAGGCCGGCGCGCCGATCGTCAACATCCCCGGTGGCGAGCCGCTGATCCACAAGCAGATCGACGAGATCGTCAACGGCATCACCGCGCAGGGACGCTTCGTCTACCTGTGCACCAACGGCATCCTGATGGACCGGGCGTTCGGCCGCATCCCACCGTCCAACCGGTTCGCGTTCGTCGTCCACATCGACGGGATGGAGACGGTCCACGACCACGCCGTCGACCGGGCCGGGGTGTTCAAGAAGGTCACCGCCAAGATGCGCGAGGCCATCGACCTGGGCTACCGCGTCTGCACCAACACCACGATCTTCCGCGGTACCGCCGCCCAGGAATACGTCGAACTCTTCAGCCATCTCAAGGACATGGGCGTGGAGGGATGCATCACCTCGCCGGGGTTCGACTACGACTCGGTGACCGAGGACCGCGACCAGTTCCTGGCACGCACGGAGGCCCAGACGCTCTACGCCGAGGTGCACGAGTTGTGTGAGGGCATGGACGTGCCGTTCTACAACAACCCCTTGTTTCACGAGTTTCTGCAAGGTAAGCGCAGCTACCGCTGCTCGGCCTGGTCGATGCCGACCTATACGGTCAAGGGGTGGCGCAGCCCGTGTTACCTGCTGGCGGACGCCCATGTCGGTAGCCTGAAGGAGCTCTATGAGGGCACCGACTGGGAGGCCTACGGCACCGACCGTGACCCCCGTTGCGCCAACTGTCTGATGCACTGTGGCTACGAGGCGACGACGATCCTCGAGGCGTTCAAGAGCCCGCGAGATCTGCTGACCCTCGCCCGCGGCTGATGTTTGGCGGCGACCCGATCGCCGTCGTGTGCGCGCTCGAGATCGAACGCCGCGCGCTGGCCGGACTCGAGCGGCCGGGCGTCGAGATCCACGTCAGCGGGATGGGCGCGGACGCCGCAACGGCGTTGGCCGAGCGGCTGACCCAGCGCCCGCTCCGTGCGATCATCGCGACCGGCTTCTGCGGCGCCCTCGTCCCCCGCCTCGATGCAGGCACGGTCGTCGTGGCCGAACGTGTCGTTCACGAGAACACCGGGGACCTGTTCGAGGCCGACGATCTGATGCTGGCAGCTGCGGTGGGCCGCCGTGGGACGCTGGTCAGCGCAAGCGACGTGGCGCGCACGCCCGCCGATCGGGCCGCGCTGCAGGGTTTGGCGGTGGACCTCGAGAGCGCAGCCCTCGCCCGTGCCGCCCGCAACGCCGACGTGCCGTTCATCGCGATCCGGGCGGTCAGCGATCGGTTCCGCGACCGCATCCCCGACATCGTCGGGATGCTCGACCACGTCGGCCGACCCGACCGCAGCGCGCTGCTCGCGTTCGCCGTGCGCAACCCGCGCGAGATTCCGAGGCTCATCCGCCTGGGGCGCTCCGCAAAGCGCGCAGGCGCAGCGCTGACCGAGGGAGTCGGGACCCTGCTGATGAGGCTCGGGGTATGAGTACGGCCCTGGTGACCGGGGCGACCGGATTCATCGGCCACCATGTCGCCCAGGACCTGCTCGACCACGGCTGGACCGTCCGTGCGCTGGTGCGTCCGTCGAGCCTGGCCGACCGGCGGTGGCCCGCCCATGCCGAAGCGGTTCCCGGCGACCTGCTGGACCGCGCGGTGGTGGTCGGCGCGGCCCGCGGCTGCGATGCGATCGTGCATGTCGCCGCCCACTACTCGCTGGCCCGCCACCGCGCCCACGACGTGGAGCGCACCAACATCGGCGGCACTGCCAACGCAATCGCCGCCGCCCAGGCGACCGGGGCGCGGCTCGTCCACACGTCGTCGGTCGCGACGATCGGCATCACCGCCGACGGGACACCCGGAGACGAAGACACCCCGCTCGATCCCGCGATCATCATCGGCGCCTACAAGCGGTCCAAACTCGTATCGGAGCGCATGGTGCTGCAGGCTGCCCGGGAGGGGCTGTCGGCGACGGTCGTCAACCCGAGCGCACCGGTCGGGCCGGGCGATTGGAGGCCCACGCCGACGGGCCGGATCGTCCAAGATTTCCTGCGAGGCCGTCTGCGCGCCTTCGTGGACACCGGCCTCAACCTCGTGGACGTGCGTGATGTCGCGACCGGGCACCGGCTCGCGCTCGAGCACGGGAGGCCCGGCCGGCGATACATCCTGGGCAACCTCGACATGACCCTGCAGCAGATCCTGGCGGCGCTCGCCGAGATCACCGGTCGGCCCGCGCCGGCACGGCAGATCCCATATCCCGTTGCACTCGGATTCGCCGCCGTGTCCGAACTCGTCGAAGGTCGGCTCCTAGGGCGCGAGCCGTTCGCTCCACTCGACGGGGCCAAGATGGCCCGCAAGCGAATGTTCTACTCGTCGCGACGGGCAATCGGCGAGCTGGGACTGCCGCAGTCGAACGTCATCGACGCGCTGCGCGACGCCGTCGCTTGGTCACGGGGAACGTTCGTCGCGGACCGACGCCCACGCCCAGCGGAAGCGGCGCGGTGACCACACGGTCCGCCGACCTGACGGCGGCGGCCGAGGCCATGGAGCGCGGTCGTCACCACCTCCTCGGTCTGCAACGGCCCGACGGCGAGTGGTGGGCCGAACTGGAGTCCAACGCGACCATGACCGCCGAACATCTCTTTCTGCTCTGCGTGTTCGACCGCGCCGATGACGAGGCGAAAGCCAAGGTCGCGACCGAACTCTTGGAGACCCAGCGCGACGACGGCAGCTGGCCGGTCTGGTTCGGGGGGCCCGCTGATCTGTCGGTTGCAGTCGAGGCCTACTACGCGCTGCGCCTGTGTGGGATCCCCGAGCACGACCCGCGCATGCTCCGTACCCGTGACCTGGTGCGATCGCTGGGTGGCGTCAACCGGGCGCGCTTCTTCACGCGACTCTGGCTGGCGGTGATGGGCCAGTACCCGTGGAAGTCGCTGCCGTACCTGCCGCCCGAGCTGATCTTCCTGCCACCGCGTGCGCCGCTCTCGATCTACCGGTTCGCATGTTGGGCGCGCCAGACGTTCGTGGCGCTGATGGTGGTGCTGTCCAAGCATCCGATCTACCGGCAACCCGTCGGCCTGGACGAGCTCTACGTGGAGGCCCCGGGGTCCGTCCCCGGCCCGCCACCGCGCACGCCCGGTCCCTGGACGCGGGTGTTCAAGGCGGCGCTCCCACTGGCCCGTCTGTGGGGTCGGCGCGGACCGCGTCGTATCAGCGACGCTGCGTACCGTCGTATCGCCCGGTGGATCCTGGAACGCCAAGAGGCCGACGGCTCGTGGGGCGGCATCCAACCTCCGTGGGTGTACTCGCTGATCGCGTTGCACACCCTGGGCTACCCGCTCGACCACCCTGCGATGGCGCGGGGGTTCGACGGGCTCGACGGGTTCGTCATCGACGACGGGCGGCGACTGCGGATGCAGGGTTGTGTGTCGCCGGTGTGGGACACATGCCTGGCGACGGTGGCGCTCGCCGACACCGGGATCCGTCAGGACGATGCGTCCGTCGCACGGGCCATCGCGTGGATGCGCACCAAGGAGGTCACACGCTACGGCGACTGGCACGCCATCCCCCGGCGCGGTCGTCCTGGCGGCTGGTCATTCGAGATCGCCAACGAGTGGTACCCCGACACGGACGACACGGCCGAGGTGATCCTGGCGATGCTCAAAGCGGGTGTCCCGGCGAGCGACGGGGCGATCAGCCGCGGCGTCGACTGGCTGCTTGCAATGCAGAGCACCAACGGCGGTTGGGGCTCGTTCGATGTCGACAACGACCGTCGTATCGTGACCCAACTGCCGGTGTGCGATTTCGGCGAGGTCATCGATTGGCCCACTGAAGACGTCACCGCCCACATCATCGAGGCCCTTGCGCTTGCCGGCCTTCCACCGGACCATCCTGCACTTCGTCGCGGTGTCGACTATCTGCTGGGTGAGCAGCGACCTGACGGCTCGTGGTGGGGCCGGTGGGGTGTCAACCACATATACGGAACCGGCGCTGTGCTGCCGGGCCTGGCGGCGGTCGGCGAGGACATGACCGCCCCACACATCCGCCGCGCTGTGGATTGGCTCACGACCCACCAGAACCCTGATGGAGGCTGGGGCGAGCGCGTCGACAGCTACTGGGATCCGGCCTGGGTGGGGCGCGGCGACTCCACCGCGTCACAAACCGCATGGGCGCTCCTGGGGCTCCTTGCAGCCGATCGGCACCACCCCGCGGTCGCCGGTGGGATACGGTGGCTCGTGGAGCACCAGTCACCCAACGGCGAATGGCGCGAGGATGCGTTCACAGGCACAGGGTTTCCAGGGGACTTCATGATCAAGTACCACTACTACCGCCTGTACTTCCCCCTCGCTGCGCTGGGGCGGTACCTGACATGAGCAGCGCGGTCGCCGACCCCCGCCGCGTCGCCCGGGACATCACCCGGCGCCACGACGAGAACTTCCCCGTCGCGTTCCTGCTGCTGCCGCGTGACCTGCGCGCCGACATGCGGGCGATCTACGCGTTTTGCCGCACCGTCGACAACATCGGGGACGGACCCGGTCAGCACCGCATGGCAGCGCTCGACCACTTCGAGCTTGATCTGCACCGCTGCTGGGATGGGACCCCTGACGATCCTCGCCTGCGGGCGCTCGCTGCGGCGGTGCGCCGCCACGCGATGGACCCCGACCCGTTCCTGCGGCTCGTCGACGCCAACCGCCTGGACCAGCGCCAGAGCCGCTGGGCGACGTACGCGGACCTGATCGACTACTGCCGGCACTCCGCGACCCCCGTCGGTCGGATGGTGCTCGCCGTCCTTGGCCATCGCGACGCCGCGCGCATCGCGCTGAGCGACCACACCTGCATCGGCCTGCAGCTTGTCAACCTCTGGCAGGACATCCGCCGCGACCTGGCCGACAACAACCGCATCTACGTGCCCGCCGAGGACATGGAACGCTTTGGTGTGACCGAGGCAGACCTCGGGCGCGCGAGCGCGACCGATGCGACGCGCGCCCTCGTCGCGTTTGAGGTCGCGCGGGCACGAGCCGAACTCGTGGCGGGGGCACCGCTGGCGGGGCTCGTGACGTGGCGCGCCACGCTCGACCTGCGGATGTTCACGGCGGCAGGCCTCGCCCTGTGCGACGCGATCGCCCGGCAGGCCTACGACACGCTGGCCCACCGGCCGGCGCCGGGCAAACTCGGTCGCGCGCATGTCGCGTTCGACGTCATCCTCGGCATGCTTCGGAGGTCACGATGACCGTTGAAACCGCATACGAACGCTGCCGGACGATCACCCGCGCGGCGGCGCGAAACTTCTACTACGGATTCGTGCTGTTGCCCAACCCCCGGCGGGCAGGGATTTACGCCGCGTACGCGTTCAGCAGACGGGCCGACGATGCCGTCGATGAGGAAGGTCCGCTCGATGCCAAGCTCGCCGCGGTGGCTGAGCTGCGCAGCGAGTTGGACGCCGTCTACGCGGATGCCGCCCCGCACGACGACGAGGTCCTCGTCGCACTCGCCGACACGGTCCACCGGTTCGCGATCCCGCGGACGCATTTCGACGCGCTGATCGACGGCGTGGCCATGGATCTGACCACCACCCGCTACGCGAGCTTCGCGGACCTCAAGCCGTACTGCGATCGGGTCGCCGGCGCCGTTGGTCTTGTCAGCCTGCACATCTTCGGCTTCGACAACCCGCACGCGCCCCGACACGCCGCCGACCTGGGCGTGGGAATGCAGATCGTCAACATCATGCGTGACGTCGCGGAGGACGCCGAACGTGACCGCATCTACCTGCCGCAGGACGAGATGGCCGCGCACGGCGTGACCGACGCCGACATCCGGGCGGGCGTGACCACGCCCCAGATGCGGTCCCTGTTGCACGCGCAGGGCGACCGGGCCCGGCAATTCTTCGCCAGCGGCGAGGCACTCCTGCCGATGCTCGACCGGCGTGCGCGGGCGTGTGTGTCCATGCTCGGCGGCCTGTACCGCGCGATCCTCGACGAGATCGAGGCGCGTGACTACGACGTGATGAGCGAGCGCGTCGCACTGTCGACGCCACGAAAGCTCGCGCTGATGGGCCAGAAGACGATCACCACCCTGACGCCGGGATGAGCCGACGGCGGGTGGTGGTGTGTGGCGGTGGCCTCGCCGGAGTGGCCGCGGCGTGTGAGGCGTCGCTGTTGGGAGCCGACGTGACCTTGGTCGAGCGCCGTCCGTTCCTTGGCGGAAAGGCCTACAGCTTCGTCGACGACGACACGGGGACCGAGGTCGACAACGGCCAGCACGTATTCCTTGGCTGCTGCACTGCGTACATCGCGCTCCTGAGGTTGATCGGCGCCTCTGGGGACACGACGCTGCAACCGCTGCTCAACGTCCCCGTGCGCGATCGCGCGGGACGCAGCGGAGCGTTGCGGGCCTCGCATCTGCCGGCGCCGCTGCACCTCGGCCCGTCGTTTGTGACCTATCCCCTGCTCGCGCCGGTCGAGAAGGTCAACGCGCTGCGGGCCCTGGCGGTACTCGGCGTTCTGCGTACAGACCATCGCGATGCCCTGGACGACGTGACGTTCGCCGAGTGGCTCATCGCCCACGGTCAAACCCCGGGCGCGATCGAGCGCTTCTGGGACTTGATCGTGTTGCCGACCTGCAACGATCGCAGCGACCGGGTGTCTGCGGCCCTGGCGACGTTCGTGTTTCAGGAGGGGTTCTTCCGGACACGGACCGGTTCGGCGATCGGGTGGTCCCGCGTGGGTCTCACACGACTGGTCGACCCCCCGGCACGCCGCTTCTTGGAGCGACGCGGTGTGCGGATCGTCACCGGCCAGGGGGTGACACGGGCCGATGCCGATGCGGTTGCGCTCTCGGGCGGCGAGACGCTCGCGGCGGACGCGGTGGTGCTGGCCCTGCCTCCCGACCGCGCTCGGGAGGTCTGCCCGGAAGCACTCCCCGACGCCGTCGCACCCGATTCATCTCCCATCGTCAACGTCCACGTCTGGTACGACCGCCCGGTCATGGACGGCCTGTTCACCGCCGTCGTCGACAGCCCGGCCCAGTGGGTCTTCAACCGCACCGCGATGGCCGGACTGCCCGGCCCGGGGCAACATCTGGCGGTCTCGATCTCGGGCGCGCGCGACGAGGTGGGCCGGCCAAAAGCCGATCTCATCGCAGCGATCACCACCGAGCTCGCGCACCTGTTCCCATCCGCCGTCGACGCCACCGTCGAACGCACCGTCTGCGTCAAGGAACCGGACGCGACGTTCGCCGCCGCCCCGGGTCAAGCGGCGACGCGACCAGGCACTCGCACCCCCGTCGAAGGCGTGGTCCTCGCGGGCGCTTGGACCGACACCGGGTGGCCGGCCACCATGGAGGGCGCAGTGCGCAGCGGGATGCTGGCTGCACGGGCCGTGGTCGCAGGGGCGGTTCCGCGCTGACTCGCCGGCGCGCTCCGTCGCGCCAGGATCTCCTCAACCGCGAACGGGAACTGCGACTCGCAGCATCAGGGCCGCGGATTCGCTTGTCGTTCTGCATGCACGTCGGCGCGGACCGCGCATCCGGCGATGTGGTCATTGACGAGACCCATGGCCTGCATCAGGGCGTACGCCGTGGTCGGGCCGACGAAGCGAAACCCGCGACGGCGCAGTTCTCGTGAGAGCGCAGTGGACTCCGGGGTCATCGACGGGACGTCGGCAAACGAGGTCGGGATCCGGTGAGGTTCGCGTGGCTCAAACGACCACACCAGCGTCGCGAGCGAACCGAGATCCTGCTGCACTTCGATCGCCGCGGTGGCGTTGCCGATGGCCGCTTCGATCTTTCCGCGATGGCGCACGATCGATGCGTCGGCGAGGAGTCGCGCGACGTCGTCGGCACCGAACGTGGCGACTTCGGCGATGCGAAACCCGGCAAACGCGTGCCGAAAGCTCTCACGCTTGCGAAGGATCGTCAGCCACGAGAGTCCCGACTGGAAGCCTTCGAGGCACAACTTCTCGAAGAGCCGATCGTCGTCGACAACCGGTCGACCCCACTCCTCGTCGTGATAGGCGACGTAGTCGTCCGCCGACCCGCACCAACCGCAACGACGAACACCGTCGGCACCTTCCACCAATCCGCTCACACGCCGAGCATGCCACACCCGCCTGGGCGTCCGGCGACGAGGACACGGCCACTTGGCCGTGGTCGAAGCGGCCACTTGGCCGTGGTCGATGCGGCCACTTGTGTCTTCGGGCGACACACTTCGCCGACGCAGGTCGGCAGCGACGTGGCTGATCGGAGCCAAACCTTCAGCCAGTCGGTCGCGGCCACTTGGCCGTGGACGCATCGGCCATTTGTGTCATCGGGCGACACACTTCGGCCCGCCGGGTGGGCCAAGGCAAGTTCAGCCGGGTGATCAAACTGGCCATTTGACCGCGGTCGATGCGGCCAATTGTGTCGTCCGGCGTGACGGGAGGTGCGACGGGCGACACATGCTGCGGTGAATCCGGATTGTGCGGAGACGCGTCGTCGGACCGGTGCTAGCGTGGCCGAATGGACGGACGGGGGCGGCCGCTCGGTTCGCTTCGCCGGGTTGCCCGGTCGCTTGGCAGCGGTCGTCGGGAGCTGGCGATCGCAATCGTCGCATACGGGGTGTACTCGCTTGTGCGAGGAGTGTTCGGCGGCACGCTCGCCGAGGGCCGCGCCAATGCGGTCGGACTGATCAACCTCGAAGACCGCCTCGGAATCCTGGTGGAGCCGGACCTCCAGAAGGCGTTCGTCGACTACCACCTTGCGATGCCGTTCTGGAATTTCTTCTACCCGGTCAGCCAGGTCATCGTCCTGCCGCTCACCCTGGTCCTGGTGTATCGGTATCGCCGCCGCGCGTACCCGTTCCTGCGCAACCTGGCGATCCTGTCGTGGTGCGGCGGGCTTGTGTGGTACGCCCTGCAGCCGGTCGCTCCACCACGATTGGCCGGCTTGCTCACCGACACCGTCAGCAACCAGACGTTCGTGGACCTCGACAGCCCGCTCGTCCGGGCGTTCTACAACCCGGTCGCCGCGATGCCGAGCCTGCACGTGGGCATGGCCCCCGTCGTCGCTTGGGCGCTCTGGCGGTTGACGCGCTCGCCGTGGACGCGCGCCCTGGGACTCCTGTACCCGCTGCTCGTCGCGACCGCGATCGTCGTGACCGGCAACCACTACGTCCTGGACATCGCGGGGGGCCTCGCCGTCGTCATCCCCGCAGCCGTCATCGCCCGAGTCCTGACCGGCTCACCCGATCCCCGCGAGGCCGGTGATCGCACCAACGTCCAGGTGCTCGTCCACGGCGTCGGCGAGCCGGTCGAACGCAGCGTCAATCGGCGGAGCTGATACGCCGAACAGCCCGCATGAACTCGTACGGGTCGTCTAGGGCTTGCGCAGCGTCGCCACGTGGTTTTCGAACGTCCGCACGAGTTCATGCGGGCGGGCCACGCCGGAGAACTCGAGGCTCGCTTGGGCCGACTCCGTTCCTGCCGTATCGAAGTCGATCTCGCCGATTCCCAGCATCCGGTCCAGCAGGCTCTGCGTGGTGTTGATGTTCTGCACGCGCTCGATCGCGGCCGATTGCTCCTTGCGTGACAACACGCCGCGCCGGATCCTGATGCGGTGATCGGTGACAACGTAGTCGATCAGCGCCCGGCGCAGCGTGTCGATCGCGATGACGATTGCAAGCAGCACCAGCGTGATCACAACCCACTTCCAATACGCGATCCCGGTGCCACGGTCGTTGAGCTTCAAGATTCCCGCAATCGAGATCGGCACGATCGCGAGGAACCCCCACTTGGCGAAGTACCACACTGACGAGCGCACCGACGGATGCCCGCGCCAGATCAGCCGTTCGTGCTCGCTCAACTCCATGGCGCAATCGTACAACCACCCCAGGACGCCTGGCGTGGTGTCCGGCGCCCACCCTCGCGAACCGACAGTCCACCGGTCCCCCCACGGCCGGGGGCGGGTCGAACACCGGTGGCGGCCGAGGGTGGGTAGGATCGCGGTGTAGACCCCAGATGGAGGACGACATGAGTGACCAGGGCCCGACGATCTCCGCGCTGCAGGTCGAGGATCGTGTTTTCGCACCGTCGGACACGTTCGTCGCCGGCGCACGCATCACCGATCCCGGGGTCTACGAGCGTGCCCGCACCGACCTCGAGGGCTTTTGGGCCGAGCAGGCGGGGATGCTCGAATGGATGGAACCCTGGACCCAGGTGCTGGACCGCTCCAACGCGCCGTTTTTCAAATGGTTCACGGGCGGCGTGCTCAACGTGTCGGTCAACTGCCTGGACCGCCACCTCGCCGAACGGGGTGACAAGGTCGCGTTCCACTGGGAAGGCGAGCCGGGCGAGACCGCCAAGCTCACGTACAGCGACCTGCACGAGCGGGTGTGCAAACTCGCAAATGCAATGCGCGATCTGGGGATCGGCAAAGGCGACACGGTTGCGATCTACATGGGCATGGTGCCCGAGCTCCCCGTCGCGATGCTCGCATGCGCACGCATCGGTGCGCCCCACACGGTCGTGTTCGGTGGGTTCAGCGCCGAGGCGCTGGGCGACCGCATCGTCGACTTCGGGTGCAAGGCCGTCATCACGCAAGACGAAGGATGGCGCAACGGCAAGATCGTCCCGCTCAAGAAGAATGCCGACGACGCGATGGTCAACTGCCCTGCCGTCACGACCTCGATCGTGGTGCGGCGCACCGGCAACGAGGTCGGTTGGGTCGACGGGCGCGACCGCTGGTACCACGACCTGATCGCCGACGCCGCGGCCGAGTGCGTGCCTGAGCCAATGGATGCCGAGGACCCGCTCTACGTGCTTTACACCAGCGGCACGACCGGCAAGCCCAAGGGCATCCTGCACACGACCGCCGGGTATCTGGTGGGCGTCAGCGCGACCCACCGCGAGATCTTCGACATCCGCGACGACGACGTCTACTGGTGTGCCGCCGACATCGGATGGGTGACCGGCCACAGCTACATCGTCTACGGCCCACTTGCCAACGGCGTCACCGGAATCATCTACGAAGGTGCGCCGGGCACACCCGACAAGGACCGGCTGTGGGACATCGCCGAGCGCTACAAGGCGACGATCCTGTACACCGCCCCGACCGCCATCCGCACGTTCATGAAGTGGGGCACCGAATATGTCGACAAGCATGACCTCTCGTCGTTGCGCCTGTTGGGTTCGGTCGGCGAGCCGATCAACCCCGAGGCGTGGATCTGGTACCACGCCCACATCGGCGGTGGTCGCTGCCCGATCGTCGACACCTGGTGGCAGACCGAGACCGGAATGATCCTCATCACCCCACTTCCGGGCTTGACGCCGCTCAAGCCCGGGTCGGCGACCTTCCCGTTCCCCGGAGTCCAGGCCGATGTCGTCAACGAAGCCGGCGAGAGCGTGCCGTTGGGGGAAGGCGGCTACCTGGTGATCAACGAGCCCTGGCCGGCGATGATGCGCACGCTCTGGGGCGATGACGACCGCTACGTGTCGACGTACTGGAGCACCTACCCCGGCCGGTACCTGGCGGGTGACGGCGCACGACGCGACGACGAGGGCTACTACTGGTTGCTCGGTCGCATCGACGACGTCATGAACATCTCCGGTCACCGCCTGTCGACGATCGAGATCGAGAGCGCGCTGGTCGATCATCAGTCCGTTGCCGAGGCCGCGGTCGTCGGACGCGCCGACGCGACGACCGGCCAGGCGATCGCGGCGTTCGTGACCCTCAAGAGCGGCATCGTCGGCGACGAGGCGCTCATCCAGGAGCTTCGCCAACACGTCGCCAAGAAGATCGGGGCAATCGCCCGTCCCGCGTCCATCGTCCTGACCGACGACCTCCCCAAGACGCGCTCCGGCAAGATCATGCGACGGCTGCTGCGTGACATCAGCGAACAGCGCCAGCTGGGCGATGTGACGACGCTCGCCAACGAGGATGTGGTCTCGGCGATCAGCGACATGGCCAACACCGCACGTGCGAAGGAGGAGGAGTAGTCCGCGCACCAAACTCCCTGCTTTCGCGCGACTTCTCGACCAACCCCGCACGCGACAGACGAGACGCCCCCGGACCTGCCCGGTCGGACCTCCCGCGCGCGGGTTCACACCGCGAGATCCCGCACCACCAAACGATTGTGCCCATCGAGAGGTGCTGGTAGCGTGATTCGGTCGTTCGACGTCACGGACGTGCGAGCGACCACTCGCCCGTTTTCTCATGAAGGGATGCCCCTATGACCAAGGCTGAGTTCGTCCAGAAGGTGGCCAAGCGGACTGGCTTGAGCCAGGCAGACGCAGGTCGGGCCGTTCAGGCAGTTCTCGACGAGATCAGCGACACGCTCAAGGGCGGCGAAGACGTTCAGTTCGCCGGCTTTGGCAAGTTCTCCGTCGCACAGCGCGCCGCACGAACCGGCGTGAACCCACGGAGCCCCGGCACCAAGATCCAGATTCCGGCCCGGACCGTCCCCAAGTTCAGCCCCGGCGCAGTGCTCAAGGAGACCGTCGACGCAGGTGGCAAGAAAAAGAAGAAGTAATCTCGGGCCGAAGCACCCGAAACGCATGAACGAGAACGGGCGCCCACCGGCGCCCGTTGTCATTCGGCGAGCGATCCACAATGCCGGAGCCGGGACTCGAACCCGGATGCCCAACGGGCGGAGGATTTTAAGTCCCCTGCGTCTGACCAGTTTCGCCACTCCGGCCGGAGCCTCGGTCCAGCCTACCGGCCGAAGGATGCGGGCCCGGGGGTGCGATCGACTGACGAGAGGCGCTTCTGCTCGATATGGCGCGCCCACGGCTCTGCCAAGATCGGCCAGCGTTCGAGGATCTGGGCATGGCGGATATGGCGGTAGTTCTCGCCCTTCGCGTAGATCATGCGTCGCTCGTCCTGCGGGCGCGTGACTCCCTTGAGTGCGTCGGCCAAGCCCTCGACGAGGTGAACGGCTTCCTCTTCTGCCCCTTGCGCGCCGGAGGTGTGGTCGATGAGCTCAGACATCGCTCGTTCCACTGTATCCGGTGGGCCGGGTATCAGCGGCCATCCGCAGGCGCACGCCGTCCAACAGATCGCGTTCGCTGATCGCAACCTCCTCCACCGCCGCGGCAACCAGAACCGTGCATGCGATCAGCGCACCCGCGACGATGGACGGGGCCCGGTCGGGATGGAGCCCCGGGATCTTTCGCCGCTCATCGAGTGGCAGCGCGACGAGTTGTTCGGTGATCTCCCACACCTCGTCGATCGCGAGGATCGTCCCATGAATGCGTTCGGCGTCGTAGCCGCCGTGCGCGATCGCCGCAATCGTGGTCATCGTGCCTGCGACACCGATGATCGGCGCCGGTCCGCCGAGCGCAGCAAGGGTGGGAATGGCGAGGCCGGCGACCTCGTCGCGAAGCGCGGTCACCTGCTCGTGCGTCGGTGGATCGTCACGCAAGAACATCTCCGTGAAGCGCACACCGCCCATGTCGAGGCTGACCGCGGACGTCGGGCCGGCCGCGTTGCCACGCACCAGTTCGGTCGAACCACCGCCGATGTCCATCACGATGACCGGACCGTCCCCCACCGTCGCCAGGCGGGCGCCGACATAGGACAGCTCGGCCTCGTGTGCCCCTGCCAATACCTGCAGTTCGGTGCCGAGGTGCCGGCGCACGATTGCCGCGACGCGATCGCGGTTGGGCGCGTCACGCACGGCGCTGGTGCCCACGGCGACGACCTCGTCGACGCCGAACGCATCGATCCTCGCAGCATACTGGATCAGGCATTCGTCGAATCGGCCGAGTGCCTCCGCTGCGATCGACCCGTCGCTCCCGGCACCGCGACGCAGTGCGGTGATCGTCGTGGTGCGTTCGCCCCGCGGTCCGTCCTCGTCGATCCCGTCACACAAGAACAGACGCGTCGAGTTGGACCCGACATCGACGACCGCGACGTGCCGGTCGCTCACCTGCCCAGGTACCTGAACGGGGCGCGCAGCACCGAGAGCGCCCGACCCGCGTGATCCAACAACACCCGCAACTCACCCGCCTGGGCGCCGACCCGGTCGAGCGCCTCGGTCAGCTCTCCTTGGGCGGTGGCGAGGGTCCCCACACGGCGCTCGGCATCGGCCAGGCCGGTCGAGATCGCCTGCACGGGTATGTCCACCCGGCGCATGCCGGAACGTGCCGCGCGCATCAACGCGATGGACCGGAGCACCAGCAGGACGGCGCCCACGATCACGAGGCCGATGAGCAACAGCCCCGCGACGAGCACCTGATGTGCCTCCAGCCAACCCACGGCGGCCAGTATGCCAGGCCAGTGCCCTGTCACGGGGCGCCCGGCACCCAGACGGTACCCTGGAGCCGCAATGACCGCCCGCGCCGACACTAACCTGCCCACCGTCGCACCCGACGCGATGTTCGTCCCGTTCCATCTCGTGCGGGGCCGACCGCACGTCGTGGTCGACGGTCCGTACGGCGTGGGCACGGTGTTGGGTTTGTCGCACTGGCCCGACGGTCACACTCCCGCGGGGCTTGCAGCCGACACAAGCGCCGGCATCGTCGCGCGGTATCTCGACGCGCAGCCCACGGGCGCGCAGGTCGACATCGTCACCAACAACCATTTCGACGAGGACGGATTGCTGGCCGCATACCTGTTGCTGCAACGTCCCAGAGCCGGCGACCTGCGTCAACGGGCCATTGCCGCCGCCGAGGCGGGCGACTTCCAGACGTGGACAGATCCAGCCGCCGTGCAGTGCGCCGTCGCCCTCATGGCGATGGCAGAGCGCCCGACGACACCGTTTCCCGACGTGGTGCGCGCGCTCAACCGCGCCGGGAGCCAAGATCCGGCCGGGGCGATCACCATCGCCCTGTTGCCGCGGGTCGCGTCGCTCCTGGACGAGCCAGATCGGTACCGCCGGTTGTGGGAGCCCACGTGGGGCCGGGTGTTGGACGACATGGCCCTCCTCGACAGCGGGGTGGCCACGATCGAGGAGGTCGCCGACAGTGACCTGGCGATCGTCAGGTCACCACGCCGACTGTCGCGGTTCGCACTGCATCCACGCCTCACCGCGATGCGCGTACTGATCGAAACACCCAACGGGCAGCTGTCACTGGAACACCGCTACGAGACGTGGGTGCGCTACGTCTCGCGGCCATTGCCGCCACGGATCGACCTGACGCCGATGCTCCCGCGCCTCGCGCGGATCGAGACGCGCCCGGGTCGCTGGCGTTTCGATGGCATCGCCCACCCGCAGGCCCGGCTCGTGTTCTGCGACGCGGCGGGGGCGCCCACACCATCCGGCCTCTCGGCCGAGCAACTTGCCGATGCAATCGGTCACGTCTACGCCGCGGACGGGCTAGAATTTGTGTGATGTCCGACCACACCGACGATCGTGACCCGGCCACACGCGTGCGGCAGCTGCTGCTCTCTGGAGACAACATCATCAAGAACCGCGACAATCCGGAACGCCATTCGCGGGCGCGCGAGCGGTACGTCAAGGCGCGAGCGATCGCCGCTGATGCCCGGTTGGATCCGTCCGTTCTGACGATCATCGACCTGCGACTGACCGAACTGCCAGACCCGATGGAGGGTGGGGAATGACCAGCCGCACCGCCGAGGGTCGCATGTGCGAGATCTGCCGCAGACGGCTTCTGGCCGGCGAGACGTTCTCGTTTTTCGACGACCCGGTCCACCGCAAGCACCGCCGCCCTGTGTGCGCGCTCTGTCAGCGTCAGGCGCGGGAGCGCGGTTGGACACGCACGGTCGAACTCCCGCCGCCGGTCGTCTTGCCGTCGGTGCCGGAGACGGAGGCGTTCCCGGAGCAGTCCACCTACGACGCCGGCGAAGCCTCGCAACCGCCGGAGCAGGGTGCGACCGCTCCGCCGTCACCACGGCATGTGGGTGGCGACTGACGCACCGATCGTGCCAATGGCCGCATCCTCGCGAGACTGCAAACACGGGCATTTTTGGCAGGGACCGGTGTCATCACGCATTGTGGGGGGCTCGGATTTTTTCGTGATCTGCCGATAACCACCCCTGTATGGGACAGGTCATCGCTCGCCGCACATTGCTCGCCATCCGCCACCCCGCGACCCTCGTCGCCGTGGTGCTTGCCGCGGCATTCGGCATCGCCGTGTTGGTCCACCCTGGCACGTGGGGCACCTTCACCGCACTGGCCGCAGGCGACAAGGACACGCTCCGTTCGATGATCCTGAGCTTCGGTGCATTCGCTCCGGTCGCATCGATCGTGTTGAACGTCGCACAGGCCGTCGTGGCCCCGGTACCCGGCTTCGTCATTCCGTTCGTCGACGGTGCGGTCTTCGGCACCTGGTGGGGAATGCTCATCACCTGGATCGGCGGCGTGGCAGGCGCGTCCTCGTGCTTCTGGATCGCCCGCACCTTTGGCGCACGTTTCGCCGAACGCATCTGCAGCCAGTTCAGGATCGCCGGCGAACTGAACCACAAGCTGGAGCGACACGCGTTTCCCGCGATCATCATGGCGCGGTTGATCCCCGGCGTCCCTTTCGACTTCCTTTCGTACTTCGTGGGCCTGACGCGGGTTCGATTCATGCCGTTTCTGGCAGCGACCGCGATCGGATCCGCCCCACATGCATTCCTCTACGCGTTCATGGGCTCCAGCCTGCAGATCCCGCTGTGGCTCGGTGTGCTCATGACCCCTGCGCTGGGGCTGCTGATCGCCGCGGGCAGGTACGTCGTCAAGCTGGTCCGCGGTCGCACCGGTGCGATTGCGACCGCTCCAGTGGCGCAACCGCTCCGGGCCATCGCACTCCCGACGCTGGCCCGTGCGCAGGCGCTCCCCGAGTGGGTCGCAGCAACGCCACGTGCGATCTGCCGCACAGCCCGGCCCGTCGCAGTCACCGCATGGTCAACCGCCCCGGTTGCCACGCGGGCGCGAACCGCGCTCCGCTAGTGGCCTGTCTCAGGAATAGCTTTGCAGTCTGGCGGCTGCAAAGCTCCGCAGGGGCGCATACCGTTCAGACAGACGTTTCGCCTGTGGAGCGTTGTCCTCGCCTTCGCCCATATGGTCCGATATGGACGAAGGCTGCGTCCTCGCCCTGCGGGCTTTTCACTCGCCAGACTGTCAACGCATTCCTGAGACAGACCACTAGCGCGGACGGCGCCAGCCCTTGACACCGGAGGCGACGTCGAGGATGCGCTTCTTGAGTCCCCACGGAAGCGCCTTCCAGAATGGGACGAAGAGACCGCGCCAGATGGCGGTGCTCTGGACATGAGGCCTGACCGTGCCGAGCTTGGTCATCGAGGCCTCCATCAGCGCCTGCTCACTACGGGCTCGCATCTTGCGGGCCATCGACGGCTTGGGCGGGGTCACCACGGGACGCTCGCCGGGTTGATTCGGCGCACCGATCGCCGCGAGCGCCTCGCGCACGGCAAGCTCTCCGTGCCTGCGCGCCGGTGAGTCCGGCGGGGCTGCCGGCGCCGGCCGTCCCCCACGACCGAACAACGCGACCTTGTCGTGGCCGAGGTACTCCTTGACGGCGTCAGGAATCTCGTCGTGGTGACTCATACACCGCCTCCAATACGGCACTTGGTCGGCCTATTCCCCAGCCCCACGGGCCGGCTCAAACATCTCCGGCGGCTGGCAGTCATACACCGCCTCCGATACGGCACTTGGTCGGCCTATTCCCCAGCCCCACGGGCTGGCTCAAACATCTCCGGCGGCTGGCATTCACAGCTTTGCCAGCCCGTTTTGCGCCGCGGTCGACATGGGTTCGTACAGCGCGCCGATCGGCGGGGAATAGACGTTCTCCATCCACGCGATGTCCTCGAGCGTCGAGCCCTTCTTCATCGCAAATGCCAGGAAGTCGGCGCGTTCCTTGATGCCTTCGCCACCGACCATCTGGGCACCGATCAGCTTGCCGGTGCCCGGCTCTGCCAGGAGCTTGACGGTGATGAGCTGTGCACCCGGGTAGTAGCGGGCGCGACTGACGCCGGTCGCGGTGCACACGATGTGCGGGATCCCGGCCGCGGCAGCGAGGTGCTCGCCGAAGCTGGCGCCCCCGATCTGCATCTGTCCGCCGACCATGCCCCACGGAACGTAGACGGCATTGTAGGTGCGGCTACCCCCGCCGGCGGCGTTGCCGGCCACACGCCCCTGCTGCATCGCGTGCGCACCGGTCAACCCTTGCACGGCGACGTTGGTCATGCCCTGGGGCACCTCGACACAGTCACCCGCGGCGAACACGCCGTCCAGTGACGTGCGCATCGACGAATCGACGACGATGCCACCGGTCGAACCGAGCTTGAGGCCCATCTGGCGGGCGAGTGTGGTCTCGGGTTCCTTGTGGGTCGCAACGACGCACAGATCCGCCTCGATCTCTCCCGCACTCGTCTGAACCGCCCGGAGCGTGCCGTTCGAACCGAGGAACGCCTGGGCTTCGACGCCGAAATGCAACGTGCAGCCCAGCTCTTCGAGACTCTTCTGCACCGGTTCGGCGATGTCCGGATCGGCGACCATGGACAGCAGCCACGCGCCGGAATCGACCAAGTGGGTCTCGATCCCCCGATGGGCGAACGCCGTCAGCATCTCGACCCCCAGCGGCGTCGACTCCAACACGACGGCTTTCTTGACACCGTCGAGCCGTTCGTTGAGCTGGACGCCTCGGCGGATGTTCTTGACGTAGGTCACACCGTCCAGGTCCGTGCCCGGGATCTGCGGCAGCGTGTAGTTGAAACCGCTGCAGACGATGAGCCGGTCCCACTTGATCGTCTCGCCGCCTGCAACCAGCGTGCGGTCGGTCGCGCTGACGGCGGTGACCTTGGTCTCGCAACGCAGGTCCACGCCGGATTCCACGTACTGCTCGGGACCGGCCAGGAACAACCGCTCAAACTCGGGGATCTCCTTGCCCAACACGTACGGCACGCCGCACGGCGAGTAGGCGACGTCCTCGAACTCTGTGCAGCAGATGACGGTCGCGTCGGGGTTGGTCCGCTTCGCCATCGACGCAGCCGTGATGCCGGCAGCCCCGCCGCCGATCACGCAGATCGTGTGTCCCTCAGCCACGCGCACGCTCCCTCGCTCGATCGTTCAAATCGAGAACCTACCGGACCAGGCATGGTTGGTCGTCTCGCAAAAGGCGGTCCAGCTCCCAAGCAGGCGCGGAGGCGACCACCAACGCGCGTTCCCGCCGGGTGAGCCGCCGCCGCCAGGTCTGGTCGACCTGAGACGGGTGCAACCGCTCACCCGACGCGAACCCGCTTGCCGTAGGCGGACGTCGACGTTGCCGTCAGCCCTCGTACTTGAACGACAGGTTGAGACGGGCCCGGTACCGGACGATCTTGCCGTCGTCGATCGCGACGTCGAGTTTGGTCACCTCGGCGACCCGCAGGTCGCGCAGGCTTCCCGACGCGGTTTCCACCGCCGTGCGCGCCGCGGCTTCCCATGACTCGCTGCTCGTCCCCACGACATCGATGACGCGGTACACGCTTTCATCTGCCATCTCACAACCTCCCTTGCGATTGCCTTGCGAACACATCATGCCTTCGCGACACGCACCAGGAGGCCCATTCACGCACTCCCGGTCACCTCGTAGGCGATTTCGGGTGGGTTTTTGAGTGTGTTGGTCACCCAGCAGTGTCTGATGCCAAGGTCGACGCACTGCTGAAGCACATCCTGCGGAGCAGCGCTCTCGATCCGCAATTCGTACCGGCCATGGCGGGGCTCGCCGGGAGCGCGGAACGGACGGACCTCGACGGTCAGGTCCGGCAAGGTGACTCGGCGCTTGCCTGCGGCCCATGCGATCGCGATACACATGCACGAGGCCAGCGCCGCGGCCAGGACCTCGGTGGGCATGGGGCCCGTGTCGTCGCCACCGAACTCCTGTGGTTCGTCGACACGAATCGTATGCCCGCGCCCGGTGACGTCGGTCGACAGCCCCCCGCGCCACTCGGCCCGCCAGACAGCGTACTGGTAGTCGTCAACCCTGGCCACGCATGATCCTCTGGTAGAGACGTTCGTGTTCCTCGGCACAGACCGCCCACGTGAACCGCGCCGTCGTTTGCGTCCCGCCGGCGCGCAAGCGTGCGCGCAGCTCCCGGTCACGCACCGCGCTGACCAACGCATCCGACAGCGGCCCCGAGTCGCCGGCGGGCACCATCACGCAGTCCCGACCGTCTTCGAGATGCTCGCGGAGGACCGGCAGATCCGTCACGACGGCGGGAATCCCCGAGGCCAGGGCTTCGAGCACGACCAGGCCGAACCCCTCACGCGTCGACGGGAACGCGAGTGCATCGGCGGCCCGATACAGCGCCGGCATGTCGTCGTCGTCGATCGTCCCGAGGATCGCCACGTCGGCCGAATCGGGGACCTGACCCGGTGCGCCGGCATGGATCTCGAGACCAAGCCGCTGCGCGTCACCGTGCCACGCCTCGCGATACTCACGGTAGTCGAACAGCGTCTCGCCGCCGCCGATCGCGAGCAACGCCCCGTCGCCCAGCCGGCCGCGTGCACGGGCGAACGCCTCGATCAGCAGGCGGCTCCCCTTGCGTGGCTCGATCCCACCGACGGCGAGCACGACCGGGCGATCTGCCCATCCGAATCGGCGTCCGGCGGCCGCGCGGTCGAGCGGACAGCCCGCGAACCGCTCGGCGTCGACGCCATTGGCGACCACATCAGATGCGACACCGAACTCCTCCTGCACGCGTTCGGCCCAGTGCTGCGACACACACAACCGGTGGTCGACGTCCAGGATCGACGCGCGCTGGCAGTCCAGGAGCACCTGGCTCGTGAACGCGTCGACGTGGTGGATCGTCCGTACGATCGACGCGATGCGCCCCTCGGCCCGCAGGGTCAACAGTGCCCGGGCCGACAGGCAGTCCTCCGCATGGTTGACGTCGACAGGACCGGCTGCGCGCATGCCGTCAGTCAACACGTCGGCGTACCGGAGGATCCGTTCGTCGATGTCCTCGTCCTCGCGCCGCTCCACCGGCACCAGGTGAACGTCAACCCGCGGCTCACGGAAGAACCTGGCCCCATCGGGCGACAGCGCCCACAGCTCAACCTGGTGCCCCCGGTCGGCCAGGCCCTCGGCCAAGTTCAGCGCATGCACGACCCCACCGCGTGGTTTGGTCGAGTAGGTCGCGATGCGGATCTGCACGGGCGGGCCCTATCCGACCAGCGCGGCCGCGAGCCGGGCGGCGTACGCGTTGGTCGGAGCAAGGCGAACCCCGGCGTCTTCCAAGATCGCCTCTTGGCGCGACGCCACTTGCGGATCAGCCTCGGTGCCGCACACATGCGCGACGATCGCCAGTCGATCACGCCCCGCGAGCGCATCGCGAATGACCGGAACGAGCGCACCTGCCGGATCCGCGTGACTGCCGTACCCTAACACCACGTCCAGCAGGATCACCGACACGGCTGGGTCCGCCGCGACCTGGGCCAAAAGCTCAGCCCGTGCCAGCGGATCGATCATCGGATGGGGCCGGCCGCGGGTGTACTCCTCCTCGCCCAGGTCCAGACACGCATGCGTCGTCGGCGCCTCGCCCGGCTGCAGCTTGAACGCGGCGCCCGCCGCCGCGTTGGACTCGACCCGCGGCAGGCGGTCGGCCAGGATCGCAGCCGCCTCCGCGCACAGGGTGCCTCCCGAGTACAGACCCCGCACAAGGCCCGGCTGGATCCAGTCGATCGCCGGATCGGGTGCACGGTCGGCGGTGACGCCGGCCATCCGCGCCGCGACGATGGCGGCATCCTCGAGCGTCGCCGCAATCGTCACCCCGTCGGGCGCATCCAAGCCGGATGCCCCGACAAAACACACCGCCGCAGGCTTGTCCGTCGCTGACAGCGCGGCAAGAACCTGCTCGGCGACGCTCGGCGATGGCGGTTTGGACACACACAGAATGACCTCGGTCGCGGGGTCCGCGACCAGACGGTCAATCGCGTCCAGCATCGTGATCGCCCCGACCTCTTCATGCAGGTCGCGCCCACCGGTGCCGTAACACACGCTCACCCCGCTGCCGTACCGATCGAGCAGAACGGTGACCTCTTGCGCACCGGTCCCGGCCGCCGCCACGACCCCCACCGAGCCGCGACGAACGACGTTGGCAAACGCCAGACCTACGCCGTCGATGATCGCCGTGCCACACCCCGGTCCCATCACGAGGCGTCCGAGTTCACGGGCCCGGCGCTTCAAGACGACCTCGTCCTCGATCGTAACGCCGTCGCTGAAGAGCATGACGTCCATACCCGCTCCGAGCGCCTTGTGCGCTTCGAGCGCAGCGTACTCACCGGGAACGGAGATCAGCGCGATGTCGGCCGTGACCTTGCTCAGGCTCTTGGGCGCCGCGATGGCCGGGCCCTCACCGGATGTTCCCGGTCGCGAATCGAGGATCGCGATCGCAGCCTGTCGTCCTGCCGCTGCGTCAGGACCGCCGACCACGATCACCATGTCGTCCGGACCCGCGGTCGCCATCGCCTCGTCCCAGAGCCCCATCTCGCGGGCTTCGGTCAGGTTGGCGGGCGTCGCCATGAAACACGCGGCCTGCTCCACCCCATCCGTGCCTTCCGCCGCCCTGGCCGCTGCCAGGAGTCTGGCGCTGTCTGCCCACCGACCCGCGCGTACCTCAGCCTCGATCACGCCTCCATCACCCTGCCTTCATTGCCCACGAGGAGCGGCTCTGCCTGCGCGCCCAGCGCCTCGTCGTCGGTTTCGCGCTCCCGAAGGATCGTGCCGCGCCCATTCTCGACCATGATCGCCGCCGGACGCAGGTGGATGAACGGCGAGGCCTGCGCCATCGCGTACGCACCGGTCTGTCCGATCCAGGCGAGGTCCCCGACCCGCAATGGCGGCAGCTCGACGTCGCGCGCGATGGCATCGTGCTGCAGACACAACGGACCAAACAGGCTGGTCGAGCGAAGCTCACCTTCGCGGGGTTCGACGACATGCACCGGCGAGCGCTTCCAGAGAACGCACGGCACCTGCGTGATGCCCGCATCGACCACGACCGCCCCGCGCCCACGCCGCGCGACCACGCGCACCAGGAGCCACCCGGCGTCGCGCACCAGCGCACGTCCAGGTTCGAGGATGAGGTCGACCGGGCGATCACCGATCTCGGCGCGCACGGCTGCGACATGCGCGGCGAGACCCGTGGCCGACGGCCATCCGCCGCCCAGGTCGAGCCAGTCGATCCCGCCGATCGCCTCGGCCGTCGCGACCAGGTTGGCGGCGGCGGCGGCGAACCGCTCAACCGGCACCGGGTATTCGACCGTCACCCCGTGGATGGGTGGCCCTGAAGGCGGGAGGGGACCGAGCTGGTAGGCGCCGAGGTGCGTGTGCAGACCGCTCAATCGCAAGCCGGCACGCGCAAGGATTCGGGCGGCGGCGGCGGCATGTCGCGGGGTCATGCCGAAGCGATCGATGCCCTCCCGCCCGGGTGGCGACAGGCGGATACCGATGCGGGTGCCAGGTGACGCCTCGACGGAGAGGCCGGCGATCCGGCGTATCTCTTCGGAACCGTCGGCGATGATCGTCGCGCCCTCACGCATTGCCTGGCGCAGATCCTCCACCGGTTTGTGCGGGCCGTTGAAGATGATCTCGCTGCCGGGCACGCCGCCGCGTCGAGCGGTGCGGTACTCAAACCCGGACGCGACCTCGGCCCACATCCCTGCCCGGTGCAGGCGGGTGACGATGCCCATCAACGGGTTGCTCTTCATCGAATACCCGATCGTCACGTCGGGCCCCCAGGCGGCCCGAAACGCCTCGGCCTCGGCCGCCAGACGGGCGCCGTCGAACACGTAGAGCGGCGTGCCGAACCGCTCCGCCAGCTCGACGGCGTTGCGTGGCGGTCGAGTATCGATCGGGCGGATCATGCGAGCGCGGACTCCTTGAGGTGGCTCCACACGCGCCGGCCGACCCGTCGGACCTCTTCCAAATGCGGGTATCCGCTGGCGATGACCAGGTCGATCCCGGCCTCGCGATACCGGCCCAGCCACTCGACCACCTGCGCATAACTTCCCACGAGCGCCGTTCCGGCGCCGCCGCGCACCGCGCGGATCCCCGCCCAGAGCCCAGGGGCGACCCATGCGTCGGCGTCGGCGGGGATGGCATTCATGCGAGACTGTCCGACCGAGTCGAACCCGGCGTACTCGTCGGCGCGGGCGGTCTGCACGTCGGCGTGCGCAAGCAATGCGGCCGCCGCGGCGCGCGCTTCGCGCTCGGAACGCCGGGCGATGATGTGGATGCGCAGACCAAAGCGCATCGGCCTGGCTGCCAGACGTCGCATCTCGTGGACGCGCGCCGCGATCTGGTCCGGGGGCTCACCCCACATCAGGTAGGTGTCGACCACGCGGGCGGCGAGCGCCTTGGCCGCATCGCTCGCACCACCCAGGTACAACGGCCCGTCGAAACGCGCACGCAGCGCGACAGCGAGCGTCTCGAGCCGTTCATAGCGCTTCGCGTGCCCGAGCGGATCATGCCCGTAGCCGTCGTGGGGCCCGCCGCCGGCGACGAGGTTGATCGCGATCCGGCCCGGGGCGATGTGCTCGAGGGTCTCGGCCTGATGGGCGGCGAGGCTCGCCGAGATGCCTGCGGGATTGAGCGCGACGATCAAGCGGATCGCCCGGGTGCGGGCGGCGAGCGCGGCGGACGTCGTCCAGCTCTCGGCGAAACGCGCATCCGGGGCGAATGAGTCATTGACCGCTCCGGTCGGGATGAGGATCTCCGTCGCGCCGGCACGTTCCGCGGCCCGGGTGACCCGCAACAGATACTCGAACGTGGGTGGGCGCTCGGGCGCCAATGTGCCCAGGCGATCTCCGTCGCCCTCGGAAGGGCAATACCAAGCGAACTCAGGCATCCCGGCGAGAGACTAGCCGACCTGGGTGAACGGGAACCCGCCGCGATCGCGACTCCGTCGGGCGCGCCGGCACGCGTCTGGGGCCGGGCGGCCGTGAGCGCAGGCGGTCGCTGGCGTAACGTTCGATCGTGAGCAATCCGCTTCGAGGGGAGACGACGTGCGCGACGGTGTGATGGTTCCAACGGGAACGAGGGTCGACCTCGGCGACTACGCGCCCGACGCGACGCTCGGCTTGGACGACAAGGAGAAGGTCCAGGCGAGCACCCTGAAGCTCGGGGAACGGTTCGCCGAACTCGCGACCCTCCTTGCGGCGAACCGCAGGAACTCGTTGCTCGTGGTCATCCAGGGGATGGACGCCTCGGGGAAAGATGGGACGGTCAAGCACTGCATCGGTCCGCTCAACCCCGCCGCGGTCAGGGTGGCGTCGTTCAAGGCGCCGACGGCGACCGAACTCGGCCACGACTTCCTCTGGCGGGTGCATGGCGTCTGTCCGAGCCGTGGCGAGGTGGGGATCTTCAATCGCAGCCACTACGAGGACGTGCTCATCGTCCGCGTCGAGAGCCTCGTGCCGGAGGAGGTGTGGAGCCGCCGCTACAAGGCGATCAATGCGTTCGAGCGCAACCTGGTGGACGAAGGCACGGTGATCGTCAAGTGCTGGCTCAACATGTCGAAAGACGAGCAGGCCGTGCAGATGCGGGAGCGGCTCGAAGACCCGATGAAGAACTGGAAGTTCAACCCGGATGACCTCAACAAGCGCAAGAAGTGGGACGAGTACATGGAGGTATACCGGGTGATGCTCGAGGAGACCTCCACGGACTGGGCGCCGTGGCACGTGGTTCCGGCAGACAAGAAGTGGGTGCGGAACCTGGTGGTGTCGGAACTGCTGGTGGACGCGCTCGAAGGCCTCGGGATGAGCTGGCCGACCCTCGATCCGAAGGTCCGGAAGATGAAGATCGAATAGCCCGAATCGGTCTCGGGAGGTCCCACACGACGGGTCGGCGTCTACTCACGGCGAGGGGGCGCCTTTCCTG
This sequence comes from Actinomycetota bacterium, assembly GCA_031372145.1. Taxonomy (GTDB): domain Bacteria; phylum Actinomycetota; class Thermoleophilia; order Miltoncostaeales; family Miltoncostaeaceae; genus CALMEC01. The sequence continues at coordinate 30,496 of JANMKR010000171.1, forward strand.
AACGCGGAACCGAACTCGGCGTTCGAGATGGCTTGCGGGCCGGCGCTCCGGGTCTGCCTGTCCATCCGGACGGCACACGCACGGAGGACGCCATCCACCGCGCCTGTGTAAACCACCGCCGCATCGTCCGCACGGACGGCGGTCTGGCCGGACCATCCCGATGGGCGTGGCGGAGGTCGGCGATGACCGTTGCAGGGGGGTCTCCCGCGGCGAACCGTCGTTCCGCCTCGCGACGCAACATCGGCCAGGAATGCGAGCCTGGCTTTCCCTGACCGTCGATCGCGCCCCGCATGCGCTGCATGTGAGCCGTGAGTGCCGCGCGGCGGCGGGTCCCCAGCGCCCCCGCGGCCACCCACACGACACGAAGGCGCTCTGCGAACTCCTGGCCGCCCCGCTTGCACATGAAGGCCTCGCTCCCATGTACGTCGCACAACCAGACATGGATTCCATGGGTCAGAAACCGCACTGCCCGCGGCCCCCGCCCGCTGTGCGCGCAAATCGCACAGGGCGGATGTCCCGCCCCGTGCGCCCACACCATCCGTGTCGACCGCCACCGACCATTCATGCCCTAATCGTTCCAGGCCGACCTGTGACAGCGCTACACGTACCTGTGTCAACCGTGTCACAACCCTCACCGCTTGGATGTCACATTTGGCCGCAGCGTCCACGGCCAAATGACTGTCTTGGCGACCTCGGGTGTCGTGGCTCGGCGGCGGGGAAGCGGCGGCCGCAGAGTGAGACTCGTCTCCAACGCTCATCGGCTGCGAGGAACGCGCACCCCGGCATCGCGTGCACCGCTGCGACATCGCCCCTGGTTGATGGGCCCGGGTTGGGACCGCAAGCAAAGCCCGGTGGATTCACAGCGGCAACCGATGACCTCGTGAGGACCTCAACATGGCCGAGAACATCCGCTTCGACCTCCCCCAATCCGAGTTCCCGCGCGCCTGGCTGACCTGCACCTCCCATTTCGCCCAGAGCCATGGTCTCCGACTGGGACTGCACGCCGCTCGAAACGAGAGCCGTTGGACCATCACCGAGCACCTGCTGTGCGGTCGGTGGGACGTGGCGTTCTCGATCGGCTCATTCAGCGCAACTGGCATCATTCCCTGATGCCAACCACATTCGTGTACGGACCGCATCTGCAGGCCTACAACCCGAGTGACGACGTCGAGCGACCACTGCGACGGCAGCTGGGAATCGATCTGATCGGTGCGTATGGGCTCCTGGACCGCGACGACGTGACGGTCGTCGAACCGGCGCCGGCGACTGTCGCCGATGTCGAATGCATCCACGCCCCCGCCTACGTCGGAGCCGTCCGCCGGTACAGCGCCAACCCGCAGCTGGCGGCATCGTGGGAAGCGGGCCAGTGGGGCCTCGCGCCCGGCGGCGACACGCCCGCGCGCGCGGGGATGCACGAGGCCGCGCTCGGCGTCTGCGGCGCCTCGCTGGCCGCTGCCGATCTGGTGGCACGCGGCGTGGCCGACACCGTCTATTGCCCCGCCCCGGCCGGACTCCACCACGCCCTCGCCAACCGGGCGTCGGGGTTCTGCGTCTACAACGATTGCGCCCTGGCGATACGCGCACTGCTCGATGGCGGGCTCGAACGCGTTGCCTACGTCGATGTCGACGCCCACCACGGGGACGGCGTCCAGTGGCTCTTCTATGACGACCCGCGCGTGCTCACGGTGTCGGTCCACGAGAGCGGCAAGTACCTGTTCCCCGGCACCGGGGGGTTGGACGAGCGCGGCGCCGGGGCCGCAGTCGGCACGTCAATCAACATTCCGCTGCCACCGTTCAGTGGAACCGTCCCGTTCCTCCGTGCGGTGGAGGAGGTCCTCGTCCCCGCCGTCTCGCGCTTCGCGCCGGACGCATTGATCGTGCACCTGGGCGCCGACATCCATCACGCCGACCCGCTCGCCCATCTGTGCGTCGACCTTGACGCCTTGCCGCGCATCTACCGGCTGCTGCACGACCTGGCACGCGATGCCGCGGGCGGGCGGTACATCGTGCTGGCGGGCGGCGGCTACAACATCGACCTGCTCGCCCGCGTCTGGGCCCTCCAGATGGACGAGCTCGTGGGCGCCGGCCTGCCCGACGCGATCCCCGCCGGGTGGCTGGCCCGGGCGGAGCAGGAAACGGGCGGGCGCTTCACCTCCCGGCTCCTGGAGGACTCACCGCAGGCCATCCCGCAGGACCACCGCGAGCGCGCGGATATCGAGGCCAATCTCATCGTGGATCAGGCTCGCGCGCTCGTCCTCTGATCCGTTGCGGGGGGGCGGGGACGCCCATGTCGTCACACAATGGGCACCGGAGGCTTCGAACCCGGCGACCGCGAAACTGGTCGCGGTCTCGTGAGGGCTCGAAAAACGGCGTTGCCGTTCGGGCTACCGCTTCTTCTTGGGCGGCATGTGGATCGGGCGGCCCAGGGCAACCAGGCCCGCTTCCTTGAAACCCTCCGACAGCGTCGGGTGCGCGGCGATCGAGTCGGCGACGGTTTCGATGACGGCCTCGCTGTCGAGCGCGATGACGCCGGCGTTGATCAGGTCCGTTGCCTGCAGACCGACGATCACCACACCCAAGACCTCGCCGGTCTGGGCGTGGTGGATCATCTTGAAGAAGCCGGTCTTGTCGGCGAACATCGCCGCCCGCGCGATCGCCGTGTACGGGAACTGCCCGGAGATCACGTTGTCGCGGCCGTACTGTGCGACGGCCTCGCGCTCGGAAAGGCCGACGCTCGCGACCTCGGGATCGGTGTAGATGCAGCTCGGAACCGCACCGCTCATCTCGACGGGGTGGCCGGCGATGTTCTCGGCGGCGACCTCACCCTCACGGAACGCGGTATGCGCCAACTGCCAGTAGCCGGCGACGTCACCCACGGCGTACACGTGCGGCAGTGAGGTCTTGCGGGTCGCGTCGGTTTGGATGCCCTTCTTGTCGAACGCGATGCCGACGTCCTCCAGGCCCAGCCCGTCGACCGTTGCGCCGCGCCCGGTCGCGACCAGGACCAGGTCACCGGTGACGCTGGACGCCTCGCCGCCCTTCTCGAAATGCAGCACCATGCCGTCGGCGGTCTCCTCGACTTTGGTGGCACGGGCGCCCGTGTGGACCGCGATGCCCGCCTTGTCAAACGCCCGCGCAAGCGCCTTAATGGCGTCATCGTCCTCGATCGGGATGAGCGAGTCGAGCATCTCGACGATCGCGACCTCGGTCCCGAAGTGGTTGAAGATCGATGCGAACTCCACCCCGATCACGCCGCCACCGAGCACGATCAGACGCTTGGGGATCTCGGCGATCGCAAGGAGCCCGGTCGAGTCGATGCATTTGGCGTGATCGATGCCCTCGACCGGCGGGCGCAACGGGTGGGAGCCCGTTGCGATGACGGCATGTTTGAAGGTGACGTCCTCGCCCCCCGCGACGGCGAGCGTATTGGGTCCGGAGAACGTGCCGCGGCCGTTAACAACGGTGACGCCGTTGGCCTTGAGCAGGTATGCGACGCCGCCGACCGCGCCTTTGACGATCTCGCCCTTGTTGGCCTGCACCTGGGTGAAGTCCAGGACGGGCTCACCGACGGTGACGCCCAATTGCGGAAATGCATGGTGCGCATCCTTGACCGCATGCGCGCTCTGCACCCACGCCTTGGTGGGGATACAGCCGACGTTGAGGCACGTGCCGCCCAGCTCGCCCTGTTCGATCAGCGCGACCGAAAGCCCGAGCTGCGCCGCTCGGATCGCCGCCGGATACCCGCCAGGTCCGCCTCCAAGCACTGCGACATCGACGTCCATTCCCACTCCTCTTCGAAAGTCACTTCCCGCGTGGACGATACCGCCATGGACGCAGACGAGCCCGTTGTCCAACGCGCCGACGACCGCGCCAGCCGGGGCCAAACCCTCCGAATGCCCTGTATTTGCCATTTGGCCGCGGCCTGTGCGGCCAAATGTCACAAAACACGCACACGTGCGCGGGCACTCAGACGTCGCACGGACCGCACACGACACCACGGCCCTGATATGACCTCGCTGTGACGCACCGGCTGTTCTTGGGTGCTCGATCCTGAACACCGAGGCACGACCGATCGTCAGATGAGATCCGCCAACCGTCGCCCGCGCTCGGTCCCCGTCGACATGAAGAACTCCTGCACACCGCCACGGTAGACACCGGTGCGTGCTTCGGCGATGGCGCCCGGCAGCGCGTCGGCGAACCGCGCGAGGGCCTGGATGTTCGGGTCGCTCAGGTTCAGCCGGATGGTTGTCGTCGCTCCGACTTCGCCCAGGCCGTCCCCCGGGTACACCGCGACCTTGCGCTTGCACAGGGCCACCGTCAATTCTTGGGCGGTCACGCCCCATTCTGAGCAATCGATGACGCACGAGAAGCCGTACTCGGGATCGACCACGGGCGATGCAACCTCCTTGAGCCGGGCCAGATTTGCGCGCACCAGTTGCTCTCCGTGGCGCAGCCAGTCCTCGTCTCCGAGCGCAGCCATGGCACCCGCCTGCGCCAGCGTGCTCGTGTTGAGCCGGACCACCGCGATCTTGACCTGCAAGCACGCGCGCACCAGATCGGGAGGCCCGCCCAGCGCACCGATCCTGGCGCCCGCCAGGCCGTAGCCGTGCGCGAAGCCGCTCGACTCCAACACGGTCGCATCGGGGTGATCGATCGCGAGCGCCGACAGGTGGTGGTGACGGGCCGACGGATCAATGCGATGCGCCGCATGGGTCGAGTCCGCCAGCAAGACGATCTTGCGCGTCGCCGACAGGTGCAAGAGGGCCTCCAACTCCTCACGCCGTTGCACGGTCCCGAACGGATTGATCGGGTCGCACACCACGATCATCTTGGTGCGCTCCGTGACGGCGGCCGCGACCTCGTCCGGGTCGAGACGCCACCCGTTGGCGGCCCCCAGGCGCACGAACACGGGCGTCGCCCCGGCCAGCCGGAAGGCCGGGACGAAATGGAAGTACCCCGGATCGGTGGCAATGACCTCGTCGCCGGGATTGAGACAAGCCAGCGCCGAATATCCCACCCCCGCCTGGGCACCCTCGGTACCGATGACCTCAAAGCCCTCGTCGCGCGGCCGGCCCAGGAGTCGCTCCGCGACCAGTCCACGCAGACCGCTGTCGAGGTCCGGTGAGTACGGCCCCAGACGTTCCGCGGTGGCTGCGTCGCGCATGGCCGCAACCGCCGCAGGCGACGGACCGATGTGATTGGCCATCCATCCCAGGTCCGCCCATTCGGACCGGTCGAGCGCGATCTGGCCATCACGGTAGATCTCGGCCGGGTCCCACCCCAGAATGCGGTAGGCATCGCGGTAGGTCATGTAGTTGCCGAAGCCCTGTGGGTCGGCCAGCACCGCGCGGGCGCGATCCGACACCGCCCACCCGGGTTCCCCGCCCGGTGGGCGCCACGTCAAGATCGATCTGCGCGTCCCGGCGCTCATCGCGTCACGCGCGTGCCGGTGGTGCCGGCCAGTGCCTCGGCGGTCTTGTCGAGTGACGTGATGATCGCCTCGCGCCCTCCACCCTCGACGAACCGGATCGCGGCGTCGACCTTGGGGCCCATGCTGCCTGCCGGGAACTGCCCGTCGGCCATGTGCGCGCGCGCCTGGGCGATCGTCATCGTGTCGAGCGATCGCTCTTGCGGGGTGCCGAAGTCGATCGCCACCCGTTCGACCCCCGTCAAGAGCAGCAAGATCTTGGCCTTGACCAACGCCCCGACGAGCGCGGCGGCCAGGTCCTTGTCGATGACGGCCTCGACGCCCTGCAGTGAACCACCCGTGCGCGCGACGGGAATCCCGCCGCCGCCGCATGCGATCACAATCTGTTTGTCACCCAACAGCGCCTTGATCTGTGGCCACTCGACGACTTCGATCGGCACGGGCGACGCGACGACCCGCCGCCACCCGCGGCCCGAGTCCTCGGCCACGTCCCATCCCCGTGCCTCCGCGAGCCGCTTGGCCCTGCCGGCCGAAAAGAAGGGCCCGATCGGCTTGGTGGGGGTCGTGAAGCCCGGATCGTCGGGGTCCACGACGACCTGTGTGACGATCGCGGCAACGGTGCGCTCCTGACCGCTGCGCTCGAGCGCGTCCCCGATCGCGTCTGACAGCAGCCACCCGAGCTGGCCCTGCGTCATGGCCCCCAACACGTGCAGCGGCTGCGGCGGCACCTCGCGTGCCACGGCCTCCTGCGCGAGGGCGAGCGCGCCGACCTGAGGCCCGTTGCCGTGGACGAGCACGAGCCGGCGTCCGCCATCCAGCAGCGATATCGCGTGCCCGGCGACTTCGCGTGCGCGCTCCATCTGCTCGTCGACCGCTCCGAGACCAGACGGAGCGAGTGCGTTGCCGCCCACGGCCATAACCACAACTTCGCTCACGCGGATGTTCTCCAAGTGTCGGGGACTTGCAACCTGCGACCGCTGGGAAGATAGTGCCCTCCTATCCCAGGTGTTGAAAATACCCGGGATATCCGTCCCACGATTCTGCGGAGGTACACGTGGCGAAGATTCAAGGGCCCAAGCCCGAAGCCGGCCAGGAGCTGTTCGACGTTTCCGAGAAGGTCTTTCCCGACCTCAAAGCGGAGCCGGGCGAAGAGGCGTACATCTTCATGCACACCGTCCCCTACGAGGGTTCGGTCGGTCTGGTCAACCTGCTCACGGCAACCCGTCTTGGTCGCAAGGGTTTCAAGGTCACCCTCGTGCTCTACGGACCCGGCGTGCTGATGGCATCCGGCACCCGTGGGTACCCCAGCGTCGGTGCCGAGGCGTTCCCGGGTCACATGGCGATCAACAACCAGATCAAGACGCTCCTCAAGGAAGGCGCGACGGTCTACGCCTGCCGGTTCGCGATGGGCGCCCTGTACGGCCAGCGCGAGGACGACCTGATCGAGGGCGTCACCGCGTTCAACCCGCTCGACGTGCTCGACAGCGCACTGACCGCGTGGAGGAACAAGGCCTTCCAGCTCAACACCTGGACGGTCTAGGGACGTCCGGCGACACAAGATGAGCGAGCGAGACGAAGCGATCACCCGCTGGCGCGAATCGGAGGGCCGGTTGTATCCGGTCGTGACGGTTCGCCCGGAGCTGTACCAGGTCGCCATCGGCGTGGTGCGCTCGCTCGCCGACCACCTTGACGGCGTGCCCGACATGGACGCGCTCGTCACGAGTTACCTCGCATCGGACCCGGCCGCAGACATGGCGGCGGCCGGGATCGAGCGCGAGACGATCCCCCCTGAACTCGGGCAGGACATGTTGCGCGACGCCGCCTACCAGGTCCGATCACGCGAGCTGGTGCAGCGTGCGGCCCAGGAAGGCGCGGATCTGGCAATCGAGCGGGCGCGCCGAGCGGGCGCTCCCACCGCGACCTTGTGGACCAACGGCGACAACGCACTCGTGCCGCCGTACCGCCGCGTCGAGATGTCGCTGGCCACAGGATTTGCCGTGGCGATCTCCACCGAGTACAACCCGGACACGATGCAACCGCTCTTCGTGCTCGAAGGCTTTCAACTCGATCCCGACACGGGAGCCGGCGCCGAGCCGCTCGCCCCGCGGCGGGAGTTCGACGACCCCGACGCCTGGACCACCGCCGCCGCCGAGCTGCGCCAGGCGCTTCTCAACCCCTGATGTGAACGACGAGGAGACGCGATGCCACTCCCTGAAGGAATGAAGCGCGAAGTGATCGACGGCCACAGCCACATCGGCGAGCTCGAGGCCTGGCCGTTCTACGGCATCGACTACCCTGTCAAACCCATCGTCTACGACTTTCCCAAGACGAAGGACATGCTCAAGTTCATGGACGACCACGGCATCGAGCGCAGCCTGGTCATGTCCAACTACGGCGTCCCCAAGCCCGAGCAGCCGTTCAGCCTCAACCCGATCGTCATGGAGGCCGCCGACACGACGGACCGCATCCGCGGCCTGCTGTGGGTGTCGTTCCTGCCGCGTGACCGCGAGCACACGGTCGAGTCGCTCAAGAACGCCGGCGAGAGCGGGATTCTGGGACTCAAGACGACGTTCCTGCTGGGAGGCAACCCCAACCCGGCGGAATGGGACGACGAGACCCGCGAGATCGCGAACATGTGCATGGACGTTGCCGAGAAGCACGACTACGTGTTCCATTTCCACACGTCGGCCGGAGGCAACAGCGACATCAACAACTTCATCCCGCTCGTCGAGGAATACGGCAAGCGCGTCAAGATCCACCTGGTCCACTTTGGCGGCGGCGTCAGCGGCCACATCAAGCTGGTGCCGAAGTTCCTGCAGTGGGTCAAGGACGGCTACAAGGTCTACACCGACACGTCGTGGGCAGTCGGTTTCGGCGCCCGGTGGCTGCTTGTCGAGATCGAGAAGAACGGCGGATTGGGTGCCGACCGTGTCATCTTTGGGTCTGACGAGCCATGGTCGGACTTCATGGGTGAGTATTGGAAGATCGAGGGTGCCCCCGTCAGCGAGGAGCTCAAGCGGATGGTCCTGAAGGAGAACTTCGAGAAGCTCCACGGCGACCGGTGGGGATGAGCGTCGATATCAAGACACTCGCCGTCGAGCTGCAGTCGCTCGGTGTGCGAACCACCGTTCCGACCGCCCCCGGCGACACGCGCGCCGGGGGTGCCGGCCCTTCCGACGCCGGCTTCCTGTGGGTCGATGGTGCCCCACTGACGGTGCCGGTGCACGGTGACTACGTCGCCAAGTCGCCGTACGAATTGATCCTGGGGGCCAACGGTCGCTCCGGAACGCTCTACCGCCGAGGTGAGGACGTCGGCCGGGTCACGCTCCACCCCCGGCCCAAGATGTACGACCTCGAGACCGCCGACGGCATCCCGTACTGGAAGATCGGCCTGATGCACCTGGACAGCTTCGCGTCCACCGTGTTCCAGCGGTGCGTCTACTGGGGAACCGGCGACCAGTGCCACTTCTGTGCGATCGGCACGTCCCTGTCGTCGGGCAAGACGATCCCGGTCAAGACCCCCGCGATGCTCGCCGAAGTTGCCGAGGCCGCCGCCCGACTGGACGGGGCCAAGGACGTGACCCTCACCACCGGGTCGCCCAACCGCGCCGACCGCGGGGCGCCCTACATGGCCAAATGCGCCGCAGCGATCCGCGATGCGGCCGACCTGCCGATCCAGGTGCAGATCGAGCCGCCCGACGACTTCAAATGGTTTGCCGAACTCAAGGACTCCGGCGTCGAGGCCCTCGGTGTCCACCTCGAGACGTTCGATCCGGATGTGCTGGCCAGGGTCGCGCCGGGCAAGTATGCGCAGGGCATCCCCTACTACCTGTCGGCATGGGAGGCGGCCGTCGAGGTCTTCGGCCCCGGGCAGGTCTCCACGTACTTCATTCTGGGGCTCGGCGAGACCAAAGATGCCGTGTTGGCCGGCTGTCAGGCCGCGATCGAGCGGGGCGTCTACCCGTTTGTCGTACCGCTGCGGCCGGCACCAGGATCCATACTGGCCACAGGTACGCCGCCGCCGCCCGAGTACATGATGGAGGTCTACGAGGCCGTGGCGCCGCTCTTGGCCGAGGCCGGAATGCTGAGCCAGGATGCGCGCGCCGGCTGTGTGCGGTGCCAGGCGTGTTCGGCCCTGTCCACATTCGAGCGTGCATTCGGCGGAGGGCGCAACGGTGAGCCCGTCCCAGCAACAATCTAACCCTCAAGTCGAAGTTCACCTCGCCCGGACGATCGACGAATTCGCCGGTCATTTTCGGGTGCGCCACGAGGTGTTCGTGGATGAGCAGGGTCTGTTCGACGAGAACGACCGAGATCGGTGGGACGACACCGCCCTGCACGTCGTGGCCATGATCGACGACGAGGTCGTGGGCGCCGTCCGCCTCTATCAACTCGACGAGGCGGGCCTGTGGCAGGGCGACCGGCTGTCGGTCTCCGCGAATGCCCGCAAACGGCGCGCAGGGGGCCCGCTGGTGCGCTTCGCGGTCAAGACCGCAGGCGAACTCGGGGGCCACCTGATGATCGCCCGGATCCAGGAGCCCATCGTCCCGCTCTTCCGATTTCTCGGTTGGGAGCCCGTCGGCGGTCTGATCGACTACTGCGGCGTCGCTCACCAGCGGATGACGATCTCCCTCGCCGGCGCCGAGCCGGTGTTCCTCGAAGAGCGCTACGAGTGGGCGCTGGGGACGGCCATCGCGGGGTGATCGGGGGCGACGCGACGCGGCGCCATCAATGTCCAGGTCGAAGTGAGGTGAGTGGGCTGGCTCGCAGGTCCCACACCGTGACCTCGCCCGTCGCATCGCGGATGCGCAACACCCCGGAGTCGTCGAGCACGCCGACCTGCTGACAGGTCAGCCCTGCCGCGGCAAAGCGTGCGCCGAGGCGCGCCGGATCACCGCACAGCAGGAAGGCATAGGACGGAAAGCACGCGATCCAATCCTCAAGGGCGACTCCGGGCGGGGTGGGGATCGCATCGACATCGAGTGCGCACCCCCATCCGCCGGCGCTTTCCAGGAACTGCAGCAGGGATCCGATGATTCCCGGCATCGAGACGTCCCTGGCCGCCCACGCCTCACCGGTCTCGGCGACGTCGGCCAGCAGCGCCAGGTCATCGGCCGCCCGGTCGCGCCGCGCGCTTCTCAGGTGACTGAAAAACAAGGCACCGTCAGGGCCCCGCACCATCTCACCCTCCAGTGACACCGCCAGGCAGACGGCATCGCCCGGGCGCGCATTGGCCGCCCGCAACGGACGGCCCGACCAGCCGACGGCGAACGTCGACAGGCCCGACTCCCCATCCCGGACCGTCGTATGCCCGCCGACGACCGGAACGCGGTACAGGTCGGCCGCGAGCTTGATGCCCTCGAGCACCCCGCGGACGACGTTGTCGGGGCCGACAACCGTGTCGAGCAGCGCCATCGGGCGTCCGCCGGTCGCGGCGATGTCGTTCAACACCGTCACAACGCCGGCGATGCCGGCCACCCGCGGGTCGGAGGCGACGAGCTCTGGCCGGATGGCCTCGGCAGCCAGCACCCCCGCGTACTGGTCGACGATGTTGATGAGCGCGGCATCGTCGCCGTCGCCGCCGACCGTCGCCGCCACATGCTCCAAGTCGCGTTTGGCGAGCAACCCGGGGTGCTGTCGCACGCGCTGTGCCAGGTCGTTAAGGTTTGCCACATGCAGAGCCTACGTGTCGCAACCGCCGGTCTTGATCTGATGGCCGATGCCCTCCGCGAGCAGGGCGTCGACGTCGAGGCGATCGACTGGAAGCCGCCCGCCGCGGGCAACCCGGATGACGTTCGGCTGCTGACGACGCTCGCAAATGACCAGGTCGAGGCCGCCAACGAGCTCGCCCTGGTGCGGTTGCAGACCGCCCGCCCGATGCTGATCGGCGCCGGCCTCGCGATCGATCACATCCCCGGGCTGGAAGGACGGCTCGTCCTGCACGCCGGACCACCGATCGAATGGGACCGGATGTGCGCACCCCAACAACACACGATCGTCGGTGCGTGTCTGCTCGAAGGATGGGCCACAGACCGAGATGAGGCGGCGGCCAAGTTGTCACGCGGTGAGATCGAAGTGGCGCCCGCCCATTCCTTCGGTGCCGCGGGCGCGATGACCGGCGTCATCTCGCCCTCGATGGCCGTGTGGCAGGTCCGTGACGCAGAGAGTGGCATCGAGGCGTGGTCACCGTTCTGCGACGGTCCCGGCGATTCGTTCTGGCTGGGCGTCGGCAACGACGAGGCGATTCGCCGGCAGCGGGTGTTCGCCGATCAGGTCGCGCCGGGGTGTGACACCGCGATCAAGGCACGCGGACCGGTGGACGTGTTCGCGTTGCTGGCCCAAGCCGTCGCCATGGGCGATGACTGCCACATGCGCCACCAAGCCGCGACCATGCTGCTGCTGCGCGAGCTTTTGCCGGCCATGGCCGAACACGCGCCGCAGGCGGTTCTCCCAACCGCCCGGATGACGTCTCCCAACGGACACTTCGCCCTGACGTTGACGATCGCCGCGTGTCGCGCCGCACTGGCCTCGACGCAGGGCATCCGCGGATCGAGCCTCGTGACGTTCATCAGCCGCAACGGCGTGGATGCCGCGGTCATGTTGGCGGGCTTGCCGGGCCGCTGGTTCACAGCCCCGGCGCCCTTGGTCTCCGACCCGCTCTACCGCCCCGGTTTTGGCGACGGCGACGCCGCGCCGGACATCGGCGACTCGGCATTGGTGGAGTGCGCGGGCCTGGGTGGCGCTGCGAGTGCCGCGAGCCCGAGTGTCGCGGCCTTCCTGGGAGGCGGCCTGGCAGACGCCATCGCCCGTACGCGCATGATGGATGACATCAGCCTGGCCAAGAGCGAGCGGTTTCGCATCCCCACGCTCGACGGCGAAGGCACACCCATCGGCGTGGACGCCCGAGCGTGTCTGGACACCGGCACCACGCCGCTGATCAACACGGGCATCCTGCACCGCGTCGACGGCGGACAGATCGGCGCGGGGATCGCGCGCGTGCCGCTCGAGCCGTTCCGCGACGGGCTGGTCGCGCTGGCCGCCGAGATGGGGTACTGACGCTCCAGGTTCGCGAGGTGGGCCTGTTCGTCGCCGACGCGACCGGCGGACGGGTGATGGCGAGCGGGGCCGGATGGGTGTGGTTGCGCGATGGCGAGCAGGTGATCCACGTGACCGGTGCCCGCGGGCCGCGTGGACCGTTGACGGCGATCGTCCACCGCGTCCCGGTGAGCGAGCCGGGCGACCTGATGCGTCTGGGGCTTTCAGGGGCCCGGGTCTGGCGCACCCCTCCAGTTGTGGGGGGCGCGACGATCCCGAGTGACGCGATTCGCGACGCGTGCGCCCTCGTGCGCCCGCATGTCTGGAACGATCCGCGTGCGCTCGCCCTGGGCACCCGACCCATCGCCCAGATCGCCGACGATCTTGCCGGCCGTGGTCCCGGGTTGACCCCGGCCGGAGACGACGCCCTGACGGGCTACGTCTACGCGGTCGTCGCACTGAACCTCAACGGAGCGCAGGAGGCCCGCGCCGCCGCCCTCGATGCGGCGTCGATGACGGGCGAGCCGTCGGCATCGCTGCTGCGCGCCGCCGCTGACGGCGAGGTGTTCGCCCCGGCTGCGGCCATGGTGCGCGCCCTGGTCGCGGCCGACGGGGATGCCTTGGCGCCGTCGCTGCGGAGCTTGACCGCACTGGGCCGAACCACCGGCCGAGCGCTGCTGACCGGCATCGTCCGCGCATTGGCACCGTAAAGCCCGACGGACGCCAGAGCCGCCGCGCAGTCGCCCCGCCAGCCTCCCAGGATCGATGCAAATGGTGCCCGGCACCTTTTGCATTCGTGACAGCTCGTCACATGCGGCCGATGTGGCGGTCAAAAGGCCCAGAATCAGCTGACTGACTGAGCAACCAGCTTCCGTGCCCGAATTGCCGGCGGCCAGGGCAACGGCGTCCACTCGAGAACGAGTCCTCATGAGGACCCTTTCAGTGAAGGGTTCCTGGAGGTGCGGGGACGCTCATGCAGTGCCCGACTCGCGGCCGCGCCCGAGCGCATCCGCGAAGCGGGGGCGTGACGTGCGGTTACGAGCGGAACGTCAGGTGATGCGCACCATCCGCACACCAGAACACGAGACAACCTTCGTCCTCCAAATGCCCCACGCACCGGCAGTCGCAGCGGTGGTCGGCGCAGGGGCGGCGCACTCGGGCGAGGATCCCATCGGGGCGAGCCGGGATCAGGTCCGGAAACAGCTCGGCAACGTCAACAGGGGCCTCAAACCGAAGTGCTGTGGTCATTCGTGTCCGTCCTGCTCGTTTACGGGGGCGTTGGTGCTCATGCGTTCGTTGCCCGAAGGCGGTTCCCTGCCTGCGTTCAATGTCCGCCACAATACGTCAGCGCACCCGTAGGTGTCGCCATCTGCAACGCGCGCTTCGAGGAGTTCGATCCCCAGACGCAACGCAACGGGATCGAGGCGCGGGCGGGTCGCGCGCAAGATCCTGCCATATCGGGTCTGGCGGACGTCCTCGTCAAGGTTGAACAGCTCTTCATGGAGCTTCTCGCCGGGTCGGATGCCGACCACCTCGATGGCGATGTCGCGCCCCGGTTCATGCCCCGACAGACGGATCATGTTCTCGGCAAGGTCCATGATCCGCACCGGCTCGCCCATGTCCAGCACGAAGATGTCGCCGCCGTCGGCGATTCCGGTCGCCTCGATGACCAGCTGCACGGCCTCGGGGATGGTCATGAAGAACCGCGTCATCTCGGCGTCGGTGACCGTCACCGGCCCACCCGTGGCGATCTGCTGACGGAAGATCGGCACCACCGAACCGGAGCTTCCCAGCACGTTGCCGAACCTCACGGCTGCGAACCTGGTGTCCGAGTCCGAGCCGCGTGACTCGACGACCCGCTCAGCCAGCGCCTTGGTCGCGCCCATCACGGTCTTGGGCTCGACGGCCTTGTCCGTCGAGATCAGGCAGAACCGCTCGACGCCATGGCGGTTGGCGATCTCGGCGAGCTCAGCGGTCGCCAGCGAGTTGTTGGCGATCGCCTGAACCGGATTGAGCTCCATCATCGGCACGTGCTTGTACGCGGCGGCATGGAACACGATCGACGGACGGTGCTCGGCGAAGATCCGATCCATCGCGGCCTGATCGCGACAGTCGGCGATGATGGGCACCACACGGCCCCTGCCGCGCACTTGCCGGTCGATCTCGAACAGGTTGTTCTCGGCATGGTCGACCAGGATCAGGGCCGACGGGCCGACACGCAGCACCTGACGGCAGAGCTCTGAGCCGATGGATCCCCCCGCCCCGGTCACCAGGACGACCTTGCTGTTGAGGTACCGCGAGACCTTGGCGAAATCGATCTCGACGGGGGCGCGGCCCAGCAGGTCCTCCACGCTGACGTCACGGATCTGGCGGATGGTGACCTCGCCGAGGATCAGCTCGGGCAAGCCGGGCAGCGTCTTGCACGGTACGCCGGCTTTGCGGCACGCTTCGACGATCTCGCGGCGCACGATCCCGGGCGCCGAAGGCATCGCGATGATGACCTCGTCCGGCTTGGTATCGCGCAGGATGGACGGGAGCTCAGCCCGTCCGCCCAGCACCCGCGTCCCCTGCACCCGCAGGCCGGCCTTCCGCTCGTCATCGTCGATGAGACCGACGGGGATGTACCCCAACGCCCGGTTGCGCTGCATCTCGCGCAACATCGTGTTGCCGGCATCGCCGGCGCCGCAGATGATGACCTCTTTGCCTTCCCGCGCAACCAGATCTGCACGCGACGGGCGTTCGATCAGGCTGCGCACGACAAAGCGAGCGCCACCGACCAGGGTCAGTGTGATGAAGAAGTCGAGTACCAGGATGCCGCGCGGCATCGTCACCGGGCGGCCGTTCTTGCGGTGCACCGGCTGCCAGAACGACAAAACCGCCGTCATGATCAAGGTCGCGGCCGCGGCCGCCACGACGATCGCCTGCAGATCGCGAACGCTCGTGAATCGCCACCACTTGGTGTAGAAGCGCGCCGCGATGAACACGAGGAGCTTGACGCCGATCACGACGCCGATCGTCGCGGCGAACAGGCGCGCGTAGACGCCCTGCAGCGTCCCGTCGAAGCGGAACGCAAACGAGAGCCACCAGGCGAGTGCCACCAAAACGGCATCGACCATGAGCTGGCCCGCCCGGTGGAAGTGGCGACGCCAGCCACTTGTGATCAGCGGGAGCCTCACGGGCAAAGATCTTAGCGCGCCGCCGCCAGGATGGCGTCGATCAGGATCTCGGGGTTGCGGAGCGGCGGCGCCAGGCTGCGGTCGCGTCTGACGACATGCACCTGGTCGGAGCGTTCGATGCGTTGGAGGCGCCCATCGGCGATCAAACGCAGATCCACGGCACCGAGCCGACCGGCGAACGGTGTGAACGCGGGTACGCCGAGCGCCACGGCCTCCCGGTTCATCGTGCCCCCGGCGCTTACGACGAAATCCGCGAGCTGCACGAGCGTGGGTCCGTCGACCGGTTGGTCGGGAACGATGAACGGGCTCCCCCGCAAGGATGTTCGCTGCTCGGCCGTGCGCGGAAGGACAACAGTCTGGACATCAACTTGACGGTGAGATAATTCCTCCAGCACCGCTGAGAACAGCTCAGTGGAGCGCCCGCGATGGTAGAGCGTCACCTCTGGAGCGGGTCGCAGCACCGCGACGATCCGCCCGTCGAGCCCCAACTCCGTCGCGACCGTGGGATCCGGCGCGTGATCTGCGAGGTAGTACTCCTCTTTGAGCCCTGGGTAGCGCACCAGCTTCGGTGGGCGCATTCCAAACCTGGTGAGCGCATCCTCCGGGATCGCGTCGGGCACCATCACCCGCGTCGCCCACCTGCCGTTCCAATGATGCATCGCCGTCGCGTGCTCGTAGTCGAACATCGTGACCTGAGGCGTTCCGGCGAGCCGAGCGGCGATCGGTTGATCGGTCGACCCGTGCGCGACGGCCAGGTCGAAACGCTCCCGGCGCGCGAACCTGATCAACGCGGTCGTCCGGTCGACGGCGGCCCGGCCCTTCCCGCGAAGACCACCTCCGCCGTGCGCGCCGATGCCGGTGTGCGAAATGCCGAACCGCTCCAAGAGCCCGACGGTCTGCGCGAACTCGCGAGCGGTGACCGTGACCTCGTGGCCACGCGCCCGGAGCCGGACGATCAACGG
>JANMKR010000172.1:0-2659 GCA_031372145.1 Actinomycetota bacterium
CACCTGCCTTACAAGCAGGGGGCCGGCAGTTCAAATCTGTCACCGCCCATGACACGTGCATCCCTTGGGGGCGTAGCTCAGTTTGGTTAGAGCATCGGACTGTCAATCCGAAGGCCGCGGGTTCGAGTCCCGTCGCTCCCGTCAGCAGGAACGCCGCTCACGCAAGCTGCTCGTCGCGTTCAGGGATGCTGCCCTGTGGTGTCGCGAACGTCGACGTCGACTGGCACGATCCGGGCTGTGATCCCGTCGGGACCGACCGTGATGATCCCGACGCCGGAGGCGCGGACGTCAGCCGGGAGTGACTGCCGAAACCTCAGGTAGCAGCGCGCCGCGAACCCGCCCGCGGCAAACCCCGCGGCGCGTTCGGCGTTGTGGACGGCTCCGGGACTGAAGTACAGCACCCCGTCGATCGTGCGGATGCATGGCAGGTGGAGGTGCCCGAAGACGATGCAGTCCACCGCTGCGAACCGGCGACGCAACGCCCGGTGAAAGCCCAGCAGCATCGGACGTCCCACCACCAGCGACAGGGCGGCGGCGGCCAGCTCAACCCGCCGCCCACGCCGACCGTGAGTCACGCCGATGCGGGCACCTGCGATCTCGACGACGTGGGTGCGTGGCAGCACGATGCCGGCCGCGCGATCGTGGTCGCCTTGCACCGCCACCACAGGGGCGCATCGGCCGAGCTGGTCGAGTACCGCCAGGTCGGTGATGTCGCCGGCATGCAGGATCAGGTCGACGCCGGCGAATGCGTCGAGCACGGATTGCGGAAGCTCCGACACCCACTCACCCACGTGGGTGTCGGCAACCACGCCGATGCGCACGACCTGCCCCATTAGGGCCCTGTCACGGAAGTCTCTTTGCGGTTTGGCGGCTGCAAAGCTCCGCCGGATCCGATCCGCTGGAGATGGAGCAATCGCCTCCGGGGCTTTGTCCTCGCCTGCACCCATATCCAACGATACGGCCACAGGCTGCGTCCTCGACAGGTGGACCGGTGTGACCACCGGTCCCCGGCGTAGGGATATCGGACTCCCCGAGTCCAACATCCCGATCCGGCGGGCTTTTCACTCGCCAAACCATCAAAGAACTCCCGTGACAGGACACTCGGTCACAGCCCGATGGCGTGGTACCCCGCGTCGACGTAGAGGACATGCCCGGTGACCCCACTCGACAGCGGCGACGCGAGGAAGACCGCGGCGCCTGCGACCTCGTCAGCGGTGATCGACCGGCGCAGCGGTGAGCGCGCCGCAGCCTTGTCGGCCATGTCCATGAACCCTGGGATCGAGCGCGCGGCAAGCGTGCGCACCGGACCCGCCGAGATCGCGTTGACCCGGATTGCCGACTCACCCAGATCCCAGGCCAGGTAGCGCACGATCGACTCCAGCGTCGACTTGGCCACCCCCATCACGTTGTAGCCCGGCACCGCCCGCTCGGCCGCGATATAGCTCAACGCCATGATCGACCCGCCGCCGCGGGCCTTCATATGCGGCTCTGCCCGGCGTGCGAGGGCAGACAGGGAGTACGCCGAGATGTCGAGCGCCAGCTCGAAACCTTCCTTGTCGGTGTCGACGAACCGGCCACCCAGGTCATCGGCACGTGCGAACGCGACCGCGTGTACCAGGATGTCCAAACCGCCAAGTCCCGCTGTCGCGCCGTCGACGGCCGCATCCAGCTGCGCGTCGTCCTGCACGTCCAACGGCAAGATCGGCCCCGGATCGGCCAACGTGGCCGCAAGCTTGCGCACGTCCGCCTCGAGGCGCTCGCTCTGGAACGTGAACGCACAGCGTGCGCCCGCCGCCGACAGCTGCTCGGCGATCGCCCACGCGATGCTCCGTTTGTTGGCAACCCCCACCACCAGCGCGGTCTTGCCGTCAAGCAGTCCCGTCACAGCACCCCTCCCGGTTGATTGCAACGCCACCTACCACTAGTCGAGCGACGCGAACTCTTCGGCCTTGCGCGGCTCGCCCGCCACCACGAGCACGTCGCCCTCACGCAGCATCGTCTCGGGTGTCGTGTACGTGAACGGCCCGTTGCCTTGTTTGACGCACACCACCGTCAGACCGTACTTGCTGCGGATCTCGGCGTCCGCGAGCGTCTTGCCGGCGACCTCGCGGGGAACGGTCGTCTCGACGAGCGCGAAGTGCGGATCGAGTTCGAGGTAGTCGATCGTACGACCGGTCAGTGTATGGGCGACGCGGATACCCATGTCGCGCTCAGGGAAGACCACGCGGTGGGCGCCGACGCGTTCCAGAATCGAGCCATGGGAGCCGGTGATCGCCTTGGCCCAGATGCGAGGGATCTTGAGGTCGACCAGGATGTAGGTGGCGAGGATGCTCGCCTCGACATCGGTCCCGATCGCCACGACCGCGGTCTCGAAATCACTGGCTCCGAGCTCGCGCATCGCATCGACATCCGTCGCGTCCACCTGGACGACGTGCGGCAGGTACCGCGTCGCGGCCTGAACGGTCTCGCCATCCGCGTCAACCCCCATCACCTCATGCCCTTGCTCCAGCAGCGTCCGCGCAAGCGCACGACCGAACCTGCCGAGGCCGATGACGAGGATTTCTTGCCTAACCAACGAGTGGCCTTTCCTCCGGGTACCGGAATCGCTGCGCATGCTCGCGCAGAACCAGTGCGACCGCCAGCGTCAGAGGACCCACCC
>JANMKR010000194.1:0-3505 GCA_031372145.1 Actinomycetota bacterium
CGTGCTCGTCGTCGGGGTCAGCGCCACCGCGGTCGCGCATGTCGAGGTCGAGGGCGCGCCGACCTCACAGGCAGCGGCACGCGGTGACGTTGTCATCACCGTGGAGAACGAATCGGCAGACGCAGACACCACGTCCGTTGCGGTCAAGCTCCCCGACAACGTGCTGCAGGTGGAGTTCCCCGACGTCGCGGGGTGGCGCGCCACCGGACAGACCGCGCCGCTCGGGTCACCGCTGCAGATCGGCGGCCAGGTCGTCACCACGCGTGTCGCAACCGTCACCTGGACCGGTGGCCGCATCCGTCCTGGCCGCAGCGCCCAGTTTCGCCTGCGCGTGCGCGTCCGCGAAGGCTCCACGCGGCGTGGGCTCGCGTTTCCCACGGTGCAGCGCTACTCCGACGGCACCGTCGTGCGGTGGATCGGCGCGCCCGACTCCGAGAACCCGGCCGGGGTTCTGCGGTCCGCGGTACCGGTTGTCAGCGCGTCTGCGGCCCCCACGCCGTCAACGCCGACCGGCGCGACAACCAGCGGATCCACGACGTCCGCGACCGTCACCGCCGCCGCCCCCGGCGGCGGAACGAGCGGCCTGGCGATTGGCCTCATCATCGCGGCGGTCGTCGTGGCGCTCGGGAGCGGCGCGTACGTCGCGACGAAGCGGCGCAAGCAACGGCCCTAAGTACGCGACTCGGTCAGCTCGTGGGCGTGTTCGATGAGCGCGGCGACCAGGTCGATCGATGCTTGGATGTCACCGGGGTTGCACGCCTCGACGCTTGAGTGGACGTAGCGCGTCGGAATCGACACACAACCTGCGATGGCCCCTTCGCCGGCCAGCTGAAGGGACTGCGTGTCGGTGCCGCCCCGATTGGCGACGTGGAATTGGTACGGAATGTTACGCTCCTCGGCGAGTCGGACGAGTAGGTCGACGAGGATCGGCGCGCAGATGGCGCTCGCATCCATCACCCGAATCGCGGTTCCCTTGCCGAGGCGCGTCGAGGAGCCGTTGGCGGGCGTACCGGGACCGTCGTCGGCCGGGCACGTGTCGATCGCCACGGCGATCTGTGGACGAACCCGGGTCGCAGCAACCTTGGCGCCGCGCAAGCCGACTTCTTCCTGGACGGTGGCCGTTGCGTGAACCTCGGCCGGGGACGGGGCGGCCGCGTGCATCGCCTCGATCATCACGAACAACCCGACGCGGTCGTCCAGGCTCTTGCCGGTCACGAGCTCGCCAAGGTCCTCGAGCGTCCGGGTCCTCGTGACGACATCGCCCTGCCGCACCAATGCCCGGACGCGCTCGGCGGGCAGGCCCGTGTCGACCGCGAGGTCCTCGAGCTTCGGTGCCTTCTGCCGCGCTGCCTCGTCGAGCAGGTGCACGGGCGTCGTGCCGACGATGCCGGGCAGGTCCTCACGGCCATGGACCATCACGCGCTGTCCGACCAGGGTGCGCGGGTCCCAGCCGCCGAGCGGGACGAACCGCAGGTACCCGCGATCGTCGATGTGGGTCACCATCAGACCGATCTCGTCCATGTGCGCGGCCAGCATCAGACGTGGTCCGCCCGAGCCGTCGCGAATCCCGGTCAGGCCACCGAGTGGGTCGGTCTCGACACGCGTGCAGGTGGATGCCAACTCGGGTCGCACAATTTCGCGGACGCGTTCCTCGCGTCCGGATGGGCCGGCCACCTCACACAGCGCGGTCAGCAGATCGCGTCTCACGGGACCAGGACCAACTTGCCGAAATGCTCGCCGGCCTCCTCACGTGCATGAGCGTCAGCGGCCTCGGAGAGCGGACGAACGCTGTCGACGACCGGCGCCCAACTCTGGGTGGCAACCGCACGCAGAAGCCCTGCGAAGTCGCGTGCGCTTCCCATCGTCGTGCCGAGGACCGATACCTGACCCATGGTCACCGGGCGCACCATCATCTCGACCTTGCCACCGCCGGTCCCGCCGAACACGACGAGCCGTCCTCCGGGCCGTAGGCAGTTGACGCTGTCGGCCCACGTCGAGCCCACGCTGTCGACGACGACATCGACCCCGCCGCCGGTTTCGGCCTTGACCTGATCGACCCAGTCGTCGGCGGTGTAGTTGATGCCGGCGTTGGCGCCGAGGTCCGCGGCACGGGCCAGCTTGTCGTCCGACGAGGACGTGACGATGACCCGTGCGCCGGCCGCGCGGGCGATGTGCAGGGCAAACGTCGCGACGCCGCCGCCGATGCCGAGCACCAGGACCGTCTCGCCGGGACGCAGCCCGGCGCGACTGATCAACGCCCGCCAGGCGGTGAGTCCTGCCAGCGGGAGCGCTGCGGCCTCCTCCCACGACAGTCGCTTGGGCTTGGGCATCACGTTCTCGGCCGGAATGCGGATCAGCTCCGCGTACGTTCCGTCGTCCGGGCCGCCGAGGATGCGAAAACCCGGCTGGGGCGCTGCCTCGCCGCCGCCCCAGCCGAGCGACGGGAAGATGACGACTTCGTCGCCTTCGGCCACGCCGCCGACCCCGGCGCCCAGTGAGCGCACCACGCCGGCGCCGTCCGATCCCGGAATGACCGGGAGCGGCGAAGGGGCGATGCCCTTGCGCAAGAACACGTCACGGCGATTGAGGGCGGCGGCGCGCAACTCCACGACGACCTCGCCGGGGCCGGCGGTCGGGTCGGGCACGGATGAGATCGTGAGGACCTCGGGAGGACCGGTCTCGGTCAGCTGAATCGCGTTCACGGACGCTCCATACGTTCGAAGGATGGTGACCGCCGGAGCGTACCCATGCGCCGCCCCCGGTGCCTTGGATGCCCCGGGGCCGGCGGACGCGCAAACTCAGATCAAAGTCGTCTTGCGATAACCAACCCAAGCCCCTCCCGTCATCCAGGGAGGCGGATCCCGCACCCGCGCGCGTCCGCATGAGCCCGCGGCGACCCTGTTGCCAGGATCGTGCGGGAAACCTACGGCCGCAGCCGTCGGACGGCAACTGGCCGAAGGTCGGGTCTGTACCTGGCCGTTCGGGTGGCGTCGGCCGGAGCGCGGCTACGCGTCGCTGGGGCGCGTCGCGACGAGCATGGGGTACGGGTTGATGCGTTGCCCCGCGCGCTCCCATGTGAACGTCGTCGAGCGCGTGCTGGTCCCAAGCGCCTGACCGGCGGTGACGGCCACCCCGTCGCCGATGCCGGGGTCGTAGGAGGCGAGCCCGCTGTAGCCGATCCGGTCACCGTCGGCGGTGATGATCCAGAACGCGACTCCGGCGGCCTGCTCGGTGGGCGAGGCGGCATCGAGTGCGCCGGCGGTCGCGGTGACGACGCCGGTGCCCGGTTCGGCCGTCAGCGTGACCGCGCACCGCTGGGGTTTTCCGAAGCACCCGGGAAGCCCGGGTTGGCCGAAGTCATCGACGTAGCGAATCGGAGTCGAGGTGGGAATCAGCGGAAACACGAATCCGGTCAAGGTTGCGGCCGCGCCGGTGTTCGGGTCGGCGCCGCGCTCCATCAGTGCCTCGGTCACGATCGGCGCGGCTCCGGTCCAGGCGACGCTGC
>JANMKR010000007.1:0-22716 GCA_031372145.1 Actinomycetota bacterium
CCGCCATCAACGCCGCGCCCTTGCCGAAGTTGCGACGCAGGACGATCACCCGGACCTCAGACTCGGTGGCTGCGAGCTGCTCGAGCACCTCGGTGCTGCCGTCGGTCGACCCGTCGTCGACGAACACCACCTCCGCGGGACGCCCCAGTCCCCAAACGACGGGAAGCACCTCATCCAGCAGCGGACGCAACGATTCGCGCTCGTTGAAGACCGGGATCACGAGCGAGACGGATGCCAGGGGAGCCATTCCGAGCGATGCTACTTACACGGGGCCCGCAGGCGGCTCAGGCACCCAACAGCCACGACGGAGGCGGCTTATAAATCCAGCCGCCGAGAACGCTTGAGTGGCCCGACGGGCCGCGAAGAGGCCGCCCAAGAGCCGTGTTCGAGGCGGCGTATAAATCCAGCCGCCATCAGCGCTTGAGGCCCGAAGGGGCTCATAGGCCGCCCAAGAGCCGTGTCGGAGGCGGCGTATAATCCAGCCGCCATCAGCGCTTGAGGCCCGAAGGGGCTCATAGGCCGCCCAAGAGCCGTGCTGAGGGCGGCGTATAAATCCAGCCGCCGCCGACGTTTGGCCCTGACCGCAGGGCGGGCCATAGGCCGCCCAAGAGCCGTGTCGGAGGCGGCGTATAGTCACCCCGTGGCTGAGCTGCTGTCGTATGAAGAGGCGCTTGCCACGGTGTTGGCCGCATGCACACCGGTCGGCACGGAACGGATCGCGTTGTCGGCCGCGTCGGGACGGGTCCTTGCGGTGGCACCGCGGGTGACCTCGCCGCTACCGCCGTTCGCAAACAGCGCGATGGACGGATTCGCCCTCCGGGCAGCGGACGTCCCCGACGGGGGCGGGCGACTCCCGCTGGCGCAGGCGGTGCCGGCCGGCACCGATCCGGCTCCGCTGCAACCGGGGTTCGCCGCACCGATCGCAACCGGCGGACCGATTCCGGTCGGCGCCGACACGGTCGTCCCCATTGAGCAGGCCACGCGGGCGGACGGGCACGTGACGTTACCCGGAGGTCTCGTTCAAGGCGCACATGTACGCCTGGCCGGGAGCGACCTGCCGCCAGGCCCCTCACCGCTGTCGCCCGGAGTCCGGCTCGACCCCGCAGCCGGTGCGGTGCTCGCGGCGATCGGCGCGGTCGAAGTGGAGGTGTTTCGTCGCCCGACGATCACCGTGCTCGCCACCGGGTCGGAACTCGTGCCCCCGGATGCGATGCCCGGCCCGGCGCAGATCCGCGATGCCAACTCCACGGCGCTCGCCTGGGCCCACGCGCGCTCCGGCGCGGACGTTCGCCAGGTGGGCATCGCCACCGACGACCCAGACGCGCTGCGGGCGCTGCTGCAGGATGCGCTCAACGCGGATGTCGTCGTCACGTGCGCGGGGGTGTCGGTCGGTGAGCGGGATCTGGTGCGGGCGACCCTGGCCGAACTCGGCGTGGAGCCCCGATTTTGGGGTATCGATCTGAAGCCCGGCAAGCCGGTTGCATTCGCCATGGCAGGTGACGTCCCGGTCATCGCTCTGCCCGGCAACCCGGCATCGGCGCTCGTGTGCTCCGCGCTCATCGCAGAGCCCGCAACCCGGGCGCGGGGGGGTTGGTCCGAGCCCGCACCGGCGTGGGAGCACGCAACCGCAGGCCAGGGCTGGCCGCCCGCCGAAGGGCGGATGCACGCAGTGCGGTGCCGCCTCGAGGCCGGCCCGACGCACCTCGTGGCCACGCCGACCGGCGACCAGCGTTCGCACCGAATCGGTTCCATGGTCGGCGCCACAGCGCTTGCCCTCGTCGAGCCACACCGGCTCGTGCATCCGGGCGAAGCCGTCCGCATCACCCGGACCGGCGAGTAAGTCAGCCCTTCTTCTTCTTCTTTTTCTTCTTCTTCTTGGGTTCGTCGCCCTGATCGTCGTCGAGTGCCTGCGCCACAGCGGCGGTGTCTGCCTGAGAGACGGGGACAGGGTCCGCCGGCGTCAGGACGTCCTCACGGTCCACAACCGGGGCCGGGGCCTGAAGTCGGGGAATCGGGTCTGGCCGAGGTGTCATGGGCGCGGGTGCGACAACCTGGACCGCCGCCAGAATCTGATCCCGCCACACCTGCGCAAAACCGGGCGCGGTCGGATCAACGCCCAACAGGCGGGCAGCGCCGGGGTGCGACACCGGAAACCAGCACATCGAAAGCGCGACGAGGGCCACGTTGTCCCGCTGATCGCCCAAACCGTCCAAGGCGTCGCGTAGCGCCTCGGCATGTGGTTCGCCCGACACGATGCCGTTCTCGCGGTCGATCAGCTTGACGAGCGATGTGCGTGACGTGAGCAGCGCGAGGAACGCATCCACCGTTTCTTGGACGCGCTCGGCAGGGGTCCGTCGCGTGTCGCCGTCGCGGGCACGCAGCGTCTCAGCCAAAATGCGCAACGTGGCCGCAGCGCGCTCCACAACCACGCGATAGAGCGCCTCCTTCGTGCCGAAGAAGTACCCCGGCGTTCCCCGCGAGACACCGGCAGCCGCACCCACCTGCGCCATCGTGACCGCATCGAACCCGTGCTCGGCGAACAAGGTCTCCGCGGCATCGAGAATTGCGGCGCGTGATCGATCCGCGTCACGCTGCTTGGGCTGGTCCATGGGCCTCCCGTCGTACGAGCTTGTCATGTGACAAGCTAGTCTACGTCACGGACGGTCAGCGTGCAGTCCGGATTCGGCCCCGCACCAGCCCCTTGCGCGCCCGAAATGCGACGAGCGTGCTGAGCGACCACACGCAGACGCCGACGAGGACCGCGAGCACCGGGCCCGCGAGGCCCCTGGCGCCGGACACGGATGTCTCGCAGAGGTACCAGACCGCAAACAGCGGGTTGCGGTGGATGTCCGATGACGTCGTCGCCACCACCGCGATCGGCGCCGCCACCGCCAGGGCTGCCAGCGCCACCACCTGCCAGCGGCGGGGAGCCACGGTCGCAGCCAGCGCGGCGTGCGCAGCCGGCAAGATCAACACGAGGGCGAAGGGTGTGAGCCACCACGCCACGAGGGTGATGAGGGCGAGCCACACCAACGCGCCCGCCGCCTCGGCCGGGGGGTTCGCACCCGTCGCGTTGACCCGGGGGCGAACCCACATCCACAACACGAACGACACGAGACCCAGCATCAGCATGACGAGGAGCGCACGGCTCCCAAACGCGATTTCGGCGGGTGGTGGCGGCCGGCCCACGTTGGGGGCGCGCAGCACACCCCACATCGTGAGCAGATGCGCGAGGAACAACACGAGGAGCGGACACGCG
This sequence comes from Actinomycetota bacterium, assembly GCA_031372145.1. Lineage (GTDB taxonomy): Bacteria > Actinomycetota > Thermoleophilia > Miltoncostaeales > Miltoncostaeaceae > CALMEC01. Next base: position 3,260 of record JANMKR010000007.1, read on the forward strand.
AAACGCCAGGCAACCGCCCGCAGACCAACCGACAACCGCACCCTGGCGCGCCGAACGCGCGCGGCCGCATCGAGCGCCATCACCAGCAGCGGGAGCGCCAACAACAGCAGCGCAAGTCGCCCGACGGACGGACGCAGGATCTTGCCGGCGTACGCGAGCGCCGCGTCGGGCGCGTTGGCACGGTCGATCGCGTCGAGACGGTTGATCAGCTCCAGCGTCGCGGTCCCAGCGGCATCAACCCGCAGTGGGTCGAGCGGGGACGTCTCGGAGGGCAACACCGCCTCATCCCGCGCAGCGAGCGTCACTGCTGGAACACTCAGATCGATCGCCGCTCGCTGGTCACCACGGGTCTCGGGTGCGGCCAGGCGGACGAGCTGCTCGCGCAGCGCGGGCAAGGGACTCGGGACGAAGCCTGCACTTTGCACGGATCGCGCCGCGAGCTGACGAAGGGCAAGCGCCTGCCGACCTGCACCTCCGGACCAGATGTGCATCTCGCGCCCGGTGCCGTCGGCGGGAGCGTCCAGGACGATGACGCCCGCGATGCGCGATCGCTCGACGGTGCTGAGATACCAGCGAAGCCCCGCATTGCCGAGCGACGTTCCATCCACGGACAGAAAAATGAGGCGGTGGCGATAGGTGCTCTTCGCCGTTGTGCGAGCGAGTTCGACCAGGATCGCCGTGCTTGACGCGCCACCCTCCACACCGCGAGGCGTGTCGCGCGGAGCGACGATCACGATGTTGCGTTTGGACGGGACCTGGGCTTTCGCCGGCTGCGTGAAGAACACGTTGGTGAGCGACACCGCGTCGCCACCTGCGGTTCGCGCCACGAATGCCTGCGTCGCGACCCGCACCCCTTGGTTGGTATCAGGCAGTGCCGAAAGCCGCGTTTGAACCCACTCGAGCGCCTTCTGCGCGCCAGGTGTCCCGGGTGCGCGCTGCGGAGCGGCAGCCGCGAGATCGGCGGCAGCCTTGACGGCGTCCGTCGCGGTGAAGGTCGCGACGCCGTTCGGCTCGACATCGTTCGGTGGCGGCTCGAGCGTCAGGAATGCCACCAGGAGCGCGACGACCGCCACGAGCCAGGCTTGGAGATAGAGGCGTCTGTTGAGCATCGGCGACACCCCACGGCGCCCGTGGGGTCCTGTTTGGTATCACACGGGTGGACCATACGCCGCCCTCAGCACGGCACTTGGGTGGCCTATGAGCCACCCTCCGGGCGGCTCAAACGCTGATGGCGGCTGGATTCATACGCCGCCTCGAACACGGCTCTTGGGTGGCCTATTCGCGGCCCTGCGGGCCACTCAAACGTTCTCGGCGGCTGGATTTCATACGCCGCCCTCAGCACGGCTCTTGGACGGTTTCTGCAGCCACCTGTCGGTGGCTGTGAGAGAGTGGGCGACCGGCGTCCGGAGGGCTGAGCGGTATGCAATCCCTGATTCTCGTGTCCAATCGCGGTCCCGCCACGTTCGAGCGGCGAGGGCGGCGGCCGCGCACGATGACACGCGGTGGTGGTGGGCTCGTCAGCGCGCTCACCGGCCTGATCGAGCATCAGCCGGCACTGTGGGTCTCGGCCGCGATCACGCCCGAAGACGCGGTCGTGGCCGACGAAGCGGGCGGCGGGTCGTTTGAGCTGCCCGACATCGGCGTCGGGACGCGTGGCAGGTTCGTCGTGCTCGACCCGGAGACCTATCACGCCTACTACAACGTCATCGCCAACCCGATGCTGTGGTTCATCCAGCACTACCTGTGGGACCTGTCCAACGCCCCGGACGTGCGTCGGGAGGAACTCGACGCGTGGGAGTACGGCTACGTCGCGGCCAACCACGCGTTCGCCGAGGCGGTGATCGCCGAGCTGCCGACGCGACCGGACGCCGTGGTGATGATGCATGACTACCACCTGTACGTCGCCCCCAGCATGATCCGTGCGGCGCGTCCGGATGCGCTCCTGCATTTCTTCGTGCACATCCCATGGCCCCAGCCCGACGCCTGGCGCGTGTTGCCCCCCCACATCCGCGAGACGATCCTGCGGGGACTGCTCGCCAACGACATCGTCGCGTTCCACACCCGTCGCTATGCCCGCAACTTCCTGCTGACGTGCGAGGAACTGCTGGACATCCAGGTCGACTATCGGCGTCGGCAGATCTCGTGGGACGGCCGCGAGGTGTGGGTGCGCTCGTATCCGATCTCGATCAACGCGCCGCTGTTCCAGACGATGTCCAAGGGATCCGAGGTGGCGGCCGAGGAGGAGCACGTCCTGCGTCGACGCCGCAGATACCTGGTGTGCCGGATTGACCGGACGGACCTGTCCAAGAACATCCTGCGCGGGTTCAAGGCATTCGACCGGTTCCTCGATCAGCACCCCGAGTTCGCCGAACAGATCACGTTTCTCGCCATGTTGCAGCCCTCGCGACAGGACGTCGACGAATACGTCGAGTACGTCCAGAAGATCCGTGATCTGGTCAGCTACATCAACACCAAACACGGCAACACCGACTGGATGCCGATCGATCTGCGCTTCGAGAGCAACCTCGCGCGCGCGGTCGCGATGTACAAGCACTACGACGTGCTGATGGTCAACCCGGTGTTCGACGGGATGAACCTGGTCGCGAAAGAGGCGCCGATCGTCAACGAACGCGACGGCGTGCTGATCCTGTCCGAGAACACCGGGGTGCACGAGGAGATCGGGTCGTTCGCCCTGTCGGTCAACCCGTTCGACATCGAATCCCAGGCGGCGGCGCTCTACGAAGCCTTGACGATGGATCCAGCCGAACGTGCCAGCAGGGCCGAACACATGAAACGCATCGTCAACGAGAACGACGTCACCAAGTGGTTGGCGGCCCAGCAGGCGGACATCACACGGAAATTGAGTGGTCCCGCCCGTAAGTCCGCCAACGCGTCGCGTACGAAACCGAGTAGCGAACTTCCGTGAAATGAGGCCGATGACCGACGATCGATCACACCTGGATGAACACGGCCACGCGCGCATGGTCGGTGTCGGCCACAAGCCGGTGCAGCTGCGCAGGGCGCGCGCGCAAGCCCAGGTCCGCATGACCCCTGCCGCAGCGCAGGCCATCAGCGACGGCGCGCTGCCAAAAGGGGACGCCGCCGCGGTCGCACGCATCGCCGGGATCATGGGCGCGAAGCGCACGTCCGATCTGATCCCGCTATGTCATCCGCTGCCCATCGAACGGGTGGCGGTCGACGTGTCGACGGCACCCGATGAGGGACTCGTGACGATCGCGGCGACCGTGGAGACGTCGGCCAAGACCGGCGTCGAGATGGAAGCGCTGACCGCGGCGGCAGTTGCCGCGCTTGCAATCTACGACATGGTCAAGGGAGTCGACCGAGGCGTCGAGATCCTTGGCGTGCGGTTGCTCGAGAAGACCAAGACGGATATCGCCGAGGCGTCGTGAACCTCGCCATCGTCACGGTCTCGACCCGTGCCGCCGCCGGCGTCTACGAAGATCGCTCCGGCGACCGACTCGTCGCCCTCGCTGCCGGCGCCGGCCACATCGTCGTCCGGCGTGAGCTGGTGCCCGACGGCGAGGCAGACCTGGCCGAGTTGCTCGAGGCGCTCTGCCGCGATCCGGACATCGAGTTGGTGGTGACCACCGGCGGCACCGGACTGACTCCGAACGACCGCACCCCCGAGGCGACCGCGGCCGTCTGCGAGCGCCTGGTGCCAGGCATCGGTGAGGCGATCCGCAATGCCTCCGTCGCGACCGTTCCCCACGCGATGCTCTCCCGCGGGATCGCCGGCATCCGTCAGGGCACGCTGATCGTCAACCTGCCGGGATCGCCCGGGGGGGCCGCGGACGGATGGGACGTCATCGCAATCGTTGCCGAACACGCGATCTCGCAAATCCGGGGCGGCGATCATCCCCGTCCCGAGCCCTCGGTCCCGACCGACGGCGTTTGACGCTCGCGCGCGGTCCCGAATTCGGTCGTCAGGTCGTCAGCACGCTCGCAGGTCGACGGCCCACGACGATCCAGGCGTCTTCTTCATCAGCGACTTCATCTCGGTTGCGACCACCACCGTCTCGGCGTAGTGCGAGAACGCACGTCGCTCGGTCGTGACCACGCCGATCGAGATGGCGACGATCGGGAACCGCTGCAGCTCACCGCGGCGACTCAACGTCTCGATGTATCCCCGGACACGGTCGATCTCGTCGTATGCGCCCAGGATTTCGGCGTCGAACCGTGCGATCACGGACTCCGCGACCGCTCGCTCATGACCGAGTTCGGCGATCGCGACGAAGTCGTCGCCGCCGATGTGGCCGACGAACGGGTGATTGCCGCCATGATCGACCGTGGTCGTTTGCAACACCCGCGCGGTCATCTGGATGACGCGATCCCCTCTCAGGAACCCGTACTTGTCGTTGTAGGCCTTGAAGTTGTCCAGGTCGCAATACAGGAGCGCGAAGTCCGCCTGCCCCCGAATGCGCAGTTCCATCTCCTCCTGGAAATGGATGCTGCCGGGCAGTCCGGTCAGTGGTGATTGCGCGCGGAGCATCTTGGCCCGACGCAACGCCCCCCTGATGCGGGCGAGGAGCTCGTCGACATCGAATGGCTTGACGATGTAGTCGTCGGCACCAGCCTCAAACCCCTCCAACTTCGCCGCGGAGTTGCCCTGGGCGGTGACGAGGATGATGGTCGCGCCCGCGGTGCGGGGGTCCTGCCGCAGCCGGTGGGTCAGCTGAACGCCGTCGAGCACCGGCATCATCACGTCGGCCAGAACGACGTCGGGACACTGTTCGCACGCCATTTCCAGTGCCTGTCCCCCGTCGCTGGCGACGCGGACGCTGAATCCGGCGTTCGTGAGCTCCATCTCGAGCAGGCGCGCCATCGTGGGCGAGTCGTCAACGACGAGAATCCGGGCGGCGGCACATTCGAGCTGTTGGTCGACAACGGCCTCCATCAGTGGGTCCGACCGGGCGGCAGGGGTTTCGCGGAGTGTGCTCACAAGGGGTGTATCGGCAACGGGACACATGGGATCAAGCGAATCGTGCAACTCGTCCCGATGGCGACCGCCGTGGTCGTCGCATCCGCCGCGATGTGGAGGCGCACAGCGGGGTTCCCAGCCCGACCGGCGTCGGCGCGGTCACACCGGCGCGAGGGTCAAGGCCACCCGTGTGACGGCCGATAGACAGGTGCCAACCACGCGGGCAGACGGGGCGCACCAGGTGAGGTTTGACGCGGCATCCACCGAGAGATTCGACGCAGACGGAACGCGGTTCATCACGTTCCGTCTCGGCGACGTTGCGCACGCGCTCCTGGCCGACGACGTCCGCGAGGTGCTCGCGATGGTCCTGATCACACCGCTTCCCGACGCTCCTGCGTGGCTGACCGGGGTCATCAACCTGCGCGGCCAGATCATTCCCGTCATTGACCTGCGCAAGCGCATCGGGGTCGAGGCACGCGCGGTGGATCTGGGCACGCCGATTCTCGTCGTCGATCACGGTGGACGCTCGATCGGACTCATCGCCGACGCCATCGACCAGATCATCACCGTCCCGTCGTCGTCCATCCAGGCGCCGGACGAGCTGGTACGCCAGTCGCGTCTGGTGGTGGCGGTCGTCCAGCACGGCTCGCGGCTGATGGTGGTCATGGACCTCGACGCGGTCTGCTCAGGAGCCGAGCAGTTCACGGCGCTCCCAGCGTGACCGTCGCCGCATCCCAACCGTCGATCGGCGATGCCGATCTGACCCGCCTGAGCCACCTGGTGCGCGACGTGAGTGGGTTGGAGTTCCCGGATTCACGGCGCCCCAACCTGGCGCGGGCGGCGGAGCGGGCCGTCACGGTCCACGGTCTGCGCCGGGCGGGTGCGCTCCACGACTTCCTGCGCGACGGTGCGCACCGGCTGGAGTTGGAGGCCTTCATCGCATCGCTGACGATCGGCGAGACGCACTTCTTCCGCAACCGGCCACAGCTGGACGCACTTCGCCGGCACGTGCTGCCGCAGATCATCGCGCGCCGGTCGGGCGAGCGGCGCCTGCGGATTTGGAGTGCCGGATGTGCAACCGGCGAAGAGGCGTACTCACTGGCGATGCTGATCGACATCCTGTTGCCTCGGCGCGACGGCTGGAACGTCTTGATCCTGGCCACCGACATCAACAAGGACTCGCTCGAAAAGGCGCAGAGCGGCCGGTATGGACAGTGGTCGTTTCGGCAGGTCCCCCAGGAGATCCAGTCCCGCTATTTCGACAAGGACGGCCGCGACTTCCACCTGTCCCCGCACATTCGCGACATGGTGACGTTCAGCTACCTCAACCTGGTCGAGGATTCCTATCCGTCGCTGGTCTCGAACACCCAGGCCATGGACCTGATCCTCTGCCGCAACGTCCTGATCTATTTTCGCGAGGAGACGATCAACGGCGTCGTCACGCGACTCGACGAGTGCCTTGCGCCACAGGGCTGGATGGTCGCCGGCCATGCGGAGTCGCCCATGCCGATCTTCCGCGAGCGCTTCGTCGCCCGCGACTTCCCGATGGCGGTCTGCTACCAAAAACGTGACGCCGCCGAACTCCGACACGACGAGAAGTCGGCCGCGGCACCTCGCGTCCCCCGCGCCGTCGCACACCCCGCCGTCGCCAGAGCACCTCGGATCGCCGCGGCGACCCCCGCAAACCGGCCGTTCCCCGCACCACCAGCCGACGCCACACCACAACACGACCCGCCGCAACGGGCGGTCGCCGCGTGGCGCTCAGGCCGCGTCGCCGATGCGCTGGAAATTCTCGATCGATTCGCCGAGGCAGACGTCACAGACCCCACCGGCCCGTATGTGAAGGCGAAGATCCTTGCCAGCCTGGTCCGCCTGGATGAGGCACACGTCGCGATCCTGGTGGCGATCCAACGCGCCCCGGTTCACGCCCCGAGCCACTCTCTCCACGGTCTGATCCTGCAGGAACAAGACCGGCCGGCCGAGGCGCTCGACGCCTTGCGCCGCGCCGTCTACCTGGATCCCGGACTTGCCCTGGGACGGTTTTCGCTGGCGGTCTTGTTCGCCGCAACAGGGCAGGCGTCGCGGGCCGCGAAGGAGCTTGACACCCTGACCCGGCTCCTGGACGATCGGGACCGGGAGGAGTTGATCGACGACGGCGACGGCGTCACCGTCGGCCGGTTGCTCGAGCTGGTCGCGGTCCATCGCGACCTGATGTGCACGGACGGAAGGCGGGCGTGACCGATCACGACGATGCCATGGATCAACGCACCACCGATCCCGCCGAGATCCATCGGATTCTCGGAGAGCGTGCGGCGGCGCTTGCCCGTGTCGTCGACCACGAGGACCTGGGCGAAACCATCTCGCTCGTCGTGCTCGCCCTGGGGGCGGAGCGCTACGCGATCAACATCGACCACGTCCGCGAGATCAGGGCGATGGACATCCTGACGCCGCTGCCCGCGACCCCGGTCTTCTGGCTGGGGCTCGTCAACCTGCGCGGCAACCTCGCGCCTGTGCTCGACCTGCGTCGGTACCTCGCCATCCAGGCGACGGCAGGCTCGGACGCCGCCGCGCAGTTGGTCGTGGTCGAGGCCGCCGGGGTCAGCGTGGCGCTCAAGGTCGACGACGTCCCGGAGGTCCGCGTCGTGCCGCTGGCGAGTATCGGCCCCTCGCTGGTCGAGGCGAATTCCGAGCGTCCCGACCTGCAGATCGGCCTGACGGATGATCTGCTCGCCGTCATCGACGTCGCGGCGCTCCTCGGCGATCCGAGCCTCGTCATCCACGACGAGATCGACTGATCTTCGTGGGGCTCAGACCGAGAAGGTACTGCGGCGAGGGTCGGCTGCCGATGCTTGCGCAGCAGGACGCCAGACCCCGGCGGTCTCCGGCAGACCGACCGCGCCTCCCGAGGAGCCTTGATGTCCCCCGCTGACAACGAGTTCATGCGCGAGCTGTTGACCGTCTTTGCCGGGGAGGCAGACGAGCGGCTCGCCGCCATCGACCAGCGGCTGCTTGCGTTCGAACGCACATCGGCATCCGACGAGCGTCGGTCCCTCCTGCAAGACATCAAACGCGAGCTGCACACGCTCAAAGGCTCGTCCGGAGCCGTCAACCTGACCGACGCGAGCCGGCTGGCCCATGCATTGGAGCACCTGTTCGACGGCGTCGATCCCGAAGGTCTCACCGACGCAACCACCCTCGACATGGCCTCGACGGCCCTGGACGGGCTGCGCCAGGTCATCACGTCCTACGTCGACGATACCGAGCGGACCGTCGACCTGGAGGCGCTCCTGACGACGCTTGCGCACCTGGATGACCGGGCAGACCCCGTGGGTGCGATCGAGATGGCGCCACGGCCCGCCCCGGCGCCGATCGAGGTCGCGACGACGCCCGACGACGACGACCACATGTCCCCGCAGTCGGCGCCCTCCGCCGGGGCACGCGTGGACGACGGTCTCGAGGCCTGGGGACCCGCGGTCGAGTCGCGGGTCAGGCATCCGCCGGACGATGAACTCAAGCCACAACGCCGCCCCGGTGGGCAGCAGGCCGACGAGACCGTCAGGCTGACCACGGCGAAGCTGGACTCGCTCATGGCACGGGTCGGCGAACTCGTCGTCGCCCGAATCGGATGCGAGCGCCGCGTCGACGAAGTGCGCGAGGTCGTCGGGCTCGTCACCAACTTCGAGCAGGCATGGCGTCACGCCCGCCCCCAGTTCCTCGACATCATCGGCGCCCTTGAGCACGGCTCCGACGAATCCGCGGTCGACACGGCAGTCGCCCGTGATATCCGCGCCTTGGGGCCGCTGATCGAGCAGAACGACCTGATGTTGGAGTCACTGTCGTCACAGCTTCGTTCCCTGCGCGAGAACCTCGAGGGCGATGAACGCCGCTTCGGGCAGGTCACGAGCGATCTCGAGGACGAGGTCCGCCGGACGCGGATGTTGCCCATCGCGACGATCTTCGACCCGTTTCGCAGGATCGTCCGCGACCTGTGCCGGACCCTTGGCAAGGAATGCGAGTTGGTCATCCACGGCGGTGACACCGAGGTCGACCGCTCCGTACTCGAACAGATGCGCGCACCGCTGACGCATTTGATTCGCAATTGCCTTGACCACGGCATGGAACCGCCTGGTCTGCGCGAGATGGGCGGGAAGCCGCGTGCGGGCACCATCCGGCTCGCCGCGAGCGAGCGTGGCGGGACGCTGCACCTGTCGGTGACCGATGACGGCGGCGGCATCGACATCGAGAAGGTGCGCACCGGGGCGCTTGCGTCCGAATTGGTGTCCCCCGAGCAGATGCGGACACTGACCGACCGCGACTGCCTGCGGCTGATCTTCCGTTCGGGGCTCTCCACGAGCGCCGCGGTGACCGACATCTCAGGTCGCGGCGTCGGACTCGACGTCGTTCGCGAAACCGTGGAGCGCCTGCACGGGATCATCGACCTGTCGAGCGAACTCGGCATCGGCACGACGTTCACGATGAGCCTGCCCCTGTCGGTCGCAACGACCCAAAGCCTGTTGATCAAGGTGTCCCACCACACCTTCGCACTGCCCATCAGCACCGTCAGCCGGATCGTCCAGATCGCCGATGAGGACATCCAACGGGCACAGGGTCGCGAGATGATCGTCATCAACGACGGGCCCGTCGTGCTGACCCGCCTTGAGGACGTGCTGCAGTTGACCACCCTCGACTCCGACATCCGGGCCCGGGGACGCAAGCCCGCCATCATCGTCGGTCAGGGCGAGCGTCGATTCGCGTTGCTCGTCGACGAGTTGATCGGTACCCAAGACATCGTCGTCAAGCCCCTGCCACGTCCGTTCGTACGTGTCCGCCACACCGCCGGCGCGACCGCCCTGAGCACGGGCGAGGTCATCATCGTCCTCAACGCGTCCGACCTGATTCGCACCGCGGTCAGGACCGCCGTCAGGATCGATGCCCCGACGGTGCGGCGCGCGCGGGACGACAACACCCCACGGACCGGGGGAACCGTTCTGGTGGTCGACGACTCGATCGTCACGAGAATGCTCGAAAAGAGCATCCTCGAGGCTGCCGGATACACGGTCAAGGTCGCCGCAGACGGCCTTGAGGCGTGGAAGAGCCTCGAACACGAGACCGTCGACGTGATCGTGTCGGATGTCAACATGCCCAACATGGACGGGCTTGCACTCACGTCGCGGGTGCGATCGGGCGCACGGACGAAGGACATTCCCGTCGTGATCGTTACGTCGCTGGACGCCTCCGACGATCACGCTCGGGCGATGGATGCCGGCGCGGACGCGTACATCGTCAAGAGCAGCTTCAGCCAGGAACGCCTGCTGGAGACCGTCGGTCGACTCATATAGCGCGTGCATCGGTTGAACGAACCTCTCTCACCGTCACGGACCGCGAACCCCATTCGGGTGCTGACCGTCGACGACTCGGCTGTCGCTCGGCGCCTGCTCGCCCAAATCATCACGGGGCACGACGACCTCGAACTGGTGGGCCAGGGCGTCAACGGCCAACAGGCCGTTGAGCTGGCAGCCGAACTGCGGCCCGACGTCATCACCATGGACATCCGCATGCCGCTCCTCGACGGCTACGAGGCCACCCGCCGCATCATGGTCGAGACCCCCACGCCGATCGTCCTGGTGAGTGCGCACGCGCCGAGCGAGGTCCAAGGGTCGTTCAAGGCCCTCGAGGCGGGCGCGGTGACGGTGCTCGCCAAGCCGGCCGGACCCGGCAGTCCTGGTCATCACACCGCAGCCGAGGACCTGGTGAGCACGCTGCGGGCGGTTGCGGGACTTCGGTTGGTGACCCGCCGACGCACCCCGATGACGACACCGTCGCCCGCGCCTCGGGCGCGGCGACCGCGTGTGGACGGACAGACCGTCGATCTCGTCGCAATCGGCGCCTCCACTGGCGGCCCCGCCGCACTCGGCCGGATCCTGCGCGACCTTCCGGCCGCGCTCGCGGTGCCGATCGTGATCGTCCAGCACATCGCCGAAGGGTTCGACAAAGGCCTCGTCAAGTGGCTCGACGCGGTCACGCCGCTCACCGTGCTGATGGGCGAGGACGGCATGCGGCCGGCGGCCGGCCAGGTGATCCTCGCCCCGAATGGCGTGCATATGGGCGTGTCGCGTTATCGGCGCATCACGCTCGTCCAGGGCGAGCCGATCGGCGCGCACCGGCCCGCGGTGACCTACATGTTCCAGACCGTCGCCGAGGCCTATGGCGGCCGCGCCCTCGGCGTCATCCTCACGGGCATCGGGCGGGACGGCACCGACGGCCTGGCGGCCCTCCACGCCGCCGGCGGCCGTGTCATCGCCCAGGACGAGACCAGCTGTGTCGTCTACGGCATGCCCAAAGCGGCATTCCAGGCGGGAGTGACCGACGAGGTCGTCTCACTCGACAAGCTCGCCGCGACGATCGCGGCAGCAGTGGCTCAGGGACGCGGCGCGTCCCCAAGCGGCTGACACGCGGCCAGGTCGCACCCGCAACCTCGGCTACCCTTTTGACAACCGCTTCGCATCACCAAAGGAGATCTCCGTGCGCCGACGTCTTGCGTATGTGCTCGCCCCGCTCGTCCTGCTCGGCTTCGTCACGGCCGGTTGTGGCGGTGGCGACGGCGGCGACAAGCCCACGACGAGCGTGGCGACGACAGCGACGCCGTCGGGCGACGCCCAGTCGATCCTGACCGCCATCAGACCGGTCACCCAGCAAGGCCCTCAGAAACTCGCCCTCAAGCTCAACATCGACCTGAACGGCACGCTGAAGGACCCGACCATGGCGGCGCTTCTGGGTGACGGCACGATCGCACTCGACCTCTCGGGACCGGTCGACACGACCGCCAAGGCCGCTGACCTGACGTTCGCCGCGACCGCCGGGAAGATCAACCTCGCGGGCGGGCTTCGACTGGCGGGCGACAAGGCGTTCCTGAAGCTCAAGGACAAGTGGTACGCCCTGCCGATCGACGCGCTGACGTCGGCGACGACGAGCAGCACACAGAGCATCGACTCCGCCAAGATCCTGGCCGCGCTGGGCGATCCGAGCGACCTCGTCACCAATCCTTCTGTCGTCGGCACCGAGGACATCGAGGGCATCGCGACCGACCACGTCGCCGGCGACGTCGACACCGCGGCACTCGTCAAGGCGATTGCCCGCGTCACCGCGTCGCTCGGATCCAACACGGGGCCGATCGATGCGAAGCAGATCTCGGACGCAACGGCGAAGCTCGAGCAGTTCGTCAAGAAGGCCAAGGTGGAACTGTGGATCGGCCAGGCCGACAAACAGGTCCACCGGTTCAAGATCGACGTCGACGCCATCCTCGACGACGCGACCAAGACCTCCAGCGGACTCGACGGCTTCACCGTCGCGGCGACGCTGACGTCAACCCCGACCGATTCGCCGAAGGTGGAGACCCCGGCCGACGCCGGCACCGTCAAGGACCTGCAGACGGACATCGGACCGATCATCCTGAGCGGGTTGGGCGGCGCAACGCCCTAGTTCACCGAGGTGGCCTTCGGTCCGACGGCCAGCGCGCGAACAATGAGATTGTCGATCCGAAAATCCGTGTTGTCACCTCGAAGCCCGATCTTTCCGGGGCCGTGAATGGGTGGACCTCCGATCCCGGTGTCCAAAGCACTGACGACGCGATGGCCATCGATCGACAGCTCGATTCGTACCGCCCCGTCAGTCTCATCCGACACGGTCGCCCTGACGTCCTGCCACCGACCAAAGGAAACGCGATAGGCCGCTTTGGAACCGATCAGGTAATAGGTGCCCCCGTTCGACGGGCCTCCAGGGACCTTCTTTTTGACAAGCACACTGCCGTCGCGTCGATTTACGGTTGCGTAGTACAACGATGTCTCGTTCACGTAGCGCAGAAAGACGTGAACACCGTCGTAGGCCATTGGGGGCGTTTCCCGCGTGGAAACGAGGCCATCATTGCGGAGCGAGAAGTGAACGTCGATGTCACGGAAATCGCTCCGCCGCGATGTCATCCGAAAGATCGTCGAGTGGTTCCACGAACGTGACGACGGATCCGTGGGGTTGTAGCGACTGTCCGGCACACCAGTCCATCCGACCCCATTCATGATGAACAGCGAGCCACTTGTGAGGTCCCACGTCGGCGATCGACGTGCGGTCGATCGGTCGGGGTTGTAGTGGGCGAACTCGTTTGTCACGAGGCCGTCCGGCCGGTCGAACGAATCGACGAGCAAAGGCGGAGCCTCGGAGGGTGTCGAGGCGGCGGGCGGCGACGAACTCCCAAGATGCCCCAGGGCAAACGCCCCGGCGGCAGTCGCCACAAGGGCGCCGCTGACGACAACGATGGAGCGTGGTCGAGGCACGTTGATCAGCCTGACGGAGAGCTCGGCGTCATGAGCCTCGCCGACGAGCCGCCTCGATGTCGAATGGATGGACCTGAGGGACCCATCATTCGGGACCACCGTGGGCCCCGACCCCCAAAGGCTGCTGGAAGGAACTCTCGCGGACCTCACAGAGATCCTGACGGAGGCGCGAGACGATACGAGGAGCAGCTCGACCATCGCCATAGGGGCTCGGTGCAGCCGCCATCCGCGCATGAACGGCCGGTTCATCAAGGAGCTCATGGATATCGCGCTCGAGTTGCAGAGGGTCGATTCCGGAGACCCGCGCACAGCCGGCGGCGACACCTTCGGGACGCTCCGTCGTCTCGCGCATGACCAGGACGGGGACATCGAACGTGGGGGCCTCCTCCTGGACGCCGCCACTGTCGGTCACTACGAGATAGCTTGTCCGAAGGGCGTGGACGAACACCGGGTACTCAAGCGGCTCGACAAGGCGTACGCCGGAGCGGCCGGAGAGTTCCGACGTCACCGCCTCCCGAACCGCCGGGCTGAGATGCATGGGAAGCAAGATGTCCACGTCAGGTCGGCGTGCGACACGAGCAAGCATCCGACTGAGCTCCCGGTGCACCGATCCCTGCGTCTCCCTGCGGTGCAGCGTGACGAGGATGCGCCGGCGACCGAGGCGGGGTGGGAGGAATCGGGAGCGTTCGACTCCGTCCAACGGTCGTCCTGCGGTTGCCAGAAGCGCGTCGATCACCGTGTTGCCGGTGACGAGCACGTTTTCCTGACCCACCCCTTCAGCGAGAAGATTCTCGGCGGCCGTCGTTGTTGGGCAGAAGTGCCAGCGCGCCGCGATTGAGACGAGACGACGATTGAGTTCCTCGGGGAACGGGTTCCTCATGTCACCGCTGCGGAGGCCCGCCTCAACGTGACCGACGGGGACGCCTGCGTAGAACGCCGCAAGCGCAGCGCAAAACGCTGTGGTCGTGTCACCCTGCACCAACACGGCGGCTGGTCGATCGTCCGCGATGGCCTCGCCCAGAGCAGCGACGGCGCGTCCCGTCAGGGCCGCCAAGTCTTGGTTCGCGCGCATGAGCCCGAGGTCGAGATCCGGTTCGATTGCAAACACTCGAAGCATTTGGTCGAGCATTTCTCGATGCTGCGCAGTCGTCACCGTCGTTACTGAGAGTGAAGCGTCCCGCTCGAGCAACCGGATGACCGGTGCGAGCTTGATCACCTCGGGGCGCGTGCCAAAGCACACCATGACGCGCGGACGTCGACTCATGGACGAACCTCCGTGACGGCGTCCCGAGTCGGCTGCATCGTCACGTGGTCCGGGCCGCAAGAAGATTCTCTTCACTGACGAGGCTCTCGGAGCTCACGACCATGCGAGGAGTCTTGACCCAGGAGTCGCGCCGTAGAGCCATTCTGACGAGGGCCCGTGTTGTGCCGACAGCACCCCACATGTATGTGTAGAGGCTAAAGAGGAAGAACATCCCAGGGGCCGCCCACCATTGAAGGCGAACCGGTGCAGATCGCTGGTAGGCAACCGCGAGGGTCAGAATTGGCACGCTGGTGACCGCGAGGACGGCGCCGCGATAGAGAAGGTCGTTGTGGATGAAGGACAGGTAGCTCGTGGGCACCGTGTAGAGCCCAAAGAACTGCCCCAGGACGAGTAGCACCTGCAGCCCGCAAAGAGTGATCGACGCGACCAGGCCCAGGTATACGCTGAGGTCGAGCTTGGTAGCAAGCGGCAACGACGGCGTTCGCCATATTGCTCGGAAGTGGTGCCAACACTGGTAGTGGCCCTGAATCCAACGGGTGCGCTGGCGCAGGAACGGCCGAAGCCGACTCAGCCCTTGCTGGGACACGGCTGCGTGCGGGCAGAAACGATTGCGCCATCCTTGCTCGACAAGGCTGAGCGCGAGGTCCAGATCCTCGGTGAGGCACTTGCTCCATGGACGCGGACCGAGGGTCTGGAGCGCCGAGAGGCGAACGAACTGGCCGTTGCCACCCAGACCGATGCTTCCGATGACGTCACGCCCCCCCTGAACGAGCATCGAGAAGGCGAAGAACTCGATCTCCTGCATGAACGGAAAGAAGCCATCACGAGCATTCCAGATCCGCACCGGGACTTGGACACCCGCTACTTGCGGGTCGCCGTAGTATCGGGCAACTTCAGTGAGCGCGTGCGGCTCGAGCCAACCGTCGGCATCGATAACCCCCACAACGACCTGTGGTGACGTCGCTCCGAGGAGCCTCGGGTCCCGGTTACGAACCATGTCGGTGATCAACTCATAGGCGTGGTTGAGCACGTCGCCTTTGCCCTTGCCGGCGACCTCCGGCTCGCGATCAACAACGACGATGCGTGGATCGCTCGCCGCCGCAGCGCGTGCGCGCGCGCCCGTCTCGTCGGTGGAGCCGTCATTCACGATCAACCCGACAAACCGATCATTGTCAAGCACACGCAGGCGTCGCACAGTCTCTGCGATGACAAGACCCTCGTTGTGAGCGGGGACAACGAGCACAAAGACCGGTCGAGGACCAAAAGCCTCGTCGTCCTCACGGCGTTGGAGCGTCTGTCGACCCACGATGAACATGACGACGTAGTAGACGACGATCGCCGTCGTGCAGTAGTTCAAGACGTCGAAGAGCGTACGCATGCGTTACCCCTTGTCGAGACCATCGCCGACGATCGAGAAGTAGAAGGGAGCGACGATTGGCGCGCGGCGCGGCGGGAAGCTGACGCGTACCTCCTGGAGCGCGCCCTGGCGTAGATCGAAGACGCGGTCGATGACCCGGGCCCCCGGGCGTCGGGACTCGCGTACCTTCACGACCGCGCTTCGCGCCCAGATCGGTGCTCGGACCGTTGTGCGCCCGTGTGGGTCGAGCACCCTCAAAGCGTGTCTGTTGCCACTCCCCGAGAACACGAGGCTGGCGCTCGCATCAGGTGCCGGGTTCCCAGACGCGAGCACCACCGCACGGACAAGCGTCGGGTGTCCCGCGCGGGCGCGACTCGTTGCCGTCGTGACACCGGCACGACCGGACTGCGGTGACGATTCATAGACGATGGAAAAGCTTGGCGATGGAGCGGGAGCCAGCACGTACATCGCACCTAGGCCAACGACGACAAGCGACAGGACCCCTGCAACGGCGGACCTGGCTGGACCATGAAAGAGCGGCGTGCGATGGGGAATGGCTGCGCTGCGGCTCACTGGCCGCCCTCCACCGGGGTGATCGAGAGTTCGGAGAATTCGGGTTGGGGGCTTTGGTCGTCCTCACGCCCGGCGCCAAGGGAGACGCCGCCATAGCGGTATCCCGGGACGGCAACAGTGATCTCGTCGCCGTTGTCAACCCGGAGCGTGAAGCGCTCGCCAACCACCAGGGCATCGAGCTCGTGCGACGCACTCTGCCGAAGGCGGCCAGTGACGAGGTGGGTTGTCGCGCCCGTGGGTGTGATCAAGGCGACGCTGAAGTTGCTCGCCGAAACACTCACGGACACCATCGACAGTTGCAGCGGATGGTCTCGACGACGGAGCGACAACACACCGGTCGCCTCCATTCCGTTGTCAGCGCGGAGACCGTCGACCCGAACGCGCGTGCGATAGTCACCCCAGCTCACAGTGCGCTGCGGGGAGAGTGACGCCTCCCGCCACTCCTGCGTCGGGGGAGCAAGACGCAGGTGACCGTCGTGAAGAGTGTCGCCAACGGCGATCGGCACACCGGCGTCATCCACCCAAAGATCTGCGTGGCGCAACCCATTGGGTAAGCGCGGCCGGAGCGGCACGGCCGAGCGCAACCGCTCAAACAACGATTCGCCGGTATCCTGAGGCGTTACGAGGAACCGATTCATGAGTTCAAATGGGGCGTCGGCCGGACCGATGAAGTGAGCAGAGGCGCCGTTGATGAACGAGAAGTCGAAGTTCCTTCGTACCGCCCGCCGCAAACGTCGGGTGACTTCGCGATCATCAACCGAGCCCGCCGAGAATGGGAATGCAAAGAGCCTTGGGAGCGAGGGACCGAACGCCTTCAAGTCCCGAACACTCGCCGAGAGGTCCGCGTTGACCCGCGCCTCAAACGCTCTGTCGATCTCCACACCATGGCCGTTCCACATTCGCGTCGTATAGAACGGCCCTTGAGTTCGCCCGTCACTGCCCGTGATGAATCGATGACCGTCGCTGCTGTGGCTACCCAACTCCCAACGCCCGGAACGAACTGCAGTCCGCAACTCCTCCCGTCCGAGGTAGTAGGTGCTGCGCCGGTCAAGATTCGAGGTGATGACGAACGCCACCGCTCGCATCCCGAATCGCTTGAGTACTGGATCCGCTTTCGTCCAGAGACTCTCGATACCGTCATCGAACGTGAGGAGCAAAGGTTTTGGTGGCAACGATGCCCCGTGGCGAAGGAATGCGATGAACTGGGCACCGCTAATCGTGGTAAAGCCAGCCTCGTGCAGCATCGCCATCTGCTCCGCGAAGGTGCTCGGTGACAGGTAGCGGCCGTCCCCGTCCGAGCTGATGTGATGGTAGGTCAAGATCGGAACTGCTCCGCGATACGCGGGGAATTGGCGAAACGCCGATCGCTCGGCGGGACTTAAGGTCGTCCACTTGGGCGACTCCTGTACGAACGCGTGGTGCGACTGAGATCGCGACACGAACAGCCAGTACGGACCGGCAAAGACCAGAAGGAAGGCCAGCCCGCTGGCACCACGCCGCATCAATCGGCGCATCAGGCCGACTCCGGTGCCCGCGTCAACGAAGGCGTGGGGGCTCCGGGCACCGTCGTTGTACCCCGTGTCCCCCACCGTCCGTCTCGAATGCGTGCGATTGCCCAGAGAATTTGGAGCGCGAACCCGATGTAGAAGAACGTCGCCAGGATGGAGTACTTCCACAGGCCGTCGTCGCGAAAGGCACGGTGGAGCAGCGCGTAGGCCATGCTCACGAGATAGAGCGCCAGCAGGTAGAAGATCGGCGAACTGCCCGTGAGACCCGGTCCGACGGCCATGTTCCAGACCAGCACGAGGGGGCTCAACAGGCCCGACAGGGTCGCGAGGAGAAACGACGCGAACGCGATGGGTCGCGTTCGCCAAAGGTGGGAGAGGAGGATCGGTCCCTCCCGGACCCAGGACTTCTTCCAGCGAAGCTGCTGACGAAAGAACATCCCGAATCGCTCTGGCACCTCAGTCCACGCTTCGGCTTGCGCGTCGTAGCGCGACGTCCAACCCCGCCGCAGGATCTTGTTTGTGAGTGCACGGTCATCGCCGTACGTGCAGGCAACCCCGAGAAAGCGCTGCTGCTCCCAGTCGGCGAGCACCTCCATAACCGCGGTACGTCGATAAGCGGCAAAGCAACCCGAACAGCAGGCAACAGCGCCAAGCACCGACTCGGCTGCCTTGAGCAGCTGGAACGACACGAAGTAGCGCGTCGCTTGCATTCGGGTCAGGATGTTCCGGGTGGCGTTGCGTGCGTGGGTGATCCCCGAGATGGCTCCCACCTTCGGATCGGAGAACCCCTGGACGATCAGCCGCAATGCCTGTGGCGAGGGCATCGAGTCAGAGTCCACGAACACCAGGACCTCGGCCGTCGTCGTCCGCACCGCCGTGGCCATGGCCACGCGCTTTCCCCGATTTTCGGGCAGCCGGATACACCGCACTTGCCCGTCGTATTGCTCGGCGGCGACCGTCAGGTGGAACCACGTGTCATCTCGGGAGCCATCGTCGATGCAAATGACCTCACGGCGCTCAGCCGGATAGTCCGCCGCCATGCACGCGTGAACGGTGCGGGCAATCGCACGGCCCTCGTTGTATGCCGGGACGATGACGGCGAGGGTCGGCTCGAGACCGTGCCTGGTCGGAGGTCGATAGACGGCCGCGAGGATGAACCGTGAGAGCAGGTAGGACGTGATCGCGAGCGTGTAGAGGACTCCAGGGCCACCCCATTTCTCGAGGTATCCCCGGTGCCAGATGTGCCATACGATCGTTCCGCAGACCAGCGTGATCCCGACGACGGCACCTGCGCGAGCCAGCCCGCCTGTCATCTCCGAGGATGGCCGCGACGGCTCGGATTCACCGGCTGCTCCCGACGTTGATGCGTCGACGGCAAACCTCGAGACCACGTTCGCGTCCGACCTTCTTGAACCGGGCGTCGGGGTCACGCCGGGCAACGCCCATCGAGGGACTTCGCGCGAACGATGCATTGGGCCGCGGGTGGTTTCCC
>JANMKR010000027.1:0-9977 GCA_031372145.1 Actinomycetota bacterium
GCAGCCTTCGTTCATATCGGACCATATGGGCGAAGGCGAGGACAACGCTCCAAAGGCGAAACGTCTGTCTGAACGGTATGCGCCCCTGCGGAGCTTTGCAGCCGCCAGACTGCAAAGCTATTCCTGAGACAGGCCACTAGAGAGAAGCTAATCGCCCGGCCCGAACACGCGAACTTGACGGTGACCCGGGTCGATCACGATCCCTGTGCATGCGTCGGGAACGGGTTTCCCGGTCGCACGCACAGACCAGCCGTCGAGGCGGGCCCTCGTGATCTCCCGCCTCACACGCCCTACCACCTGGTTGACCGTGGCTCCGCACAGGGCCCCTGGGTCCGACTGGAGCGCCTGTAGGCCGGCGAGCCTGCGATTCGCCTCGGCGAAGCCGGGCGGCAGCGCCGCCTGCCCCAAGCGTTCGCAGATACGGGCGTCGTCGGTTGGGTACACGAACACGGCCGACTCGACGCCGAGTCCAGAGCAGGCGACCAGCGGCGGCGCGGAATGGGCACCGACCCTCACCACGCCTTGACGCCACAGGGCCGCGCAAAGCTCGACGGGATCCTTGCCCTTCGCGGACAGGATCGACATGTTGCCCCCCCTCGTCGGCTCGTCGACGCACGCGATCCCCGTGACGGCGAGGGTCTCAGCAGAGGGGCGTGTTGCGACATAGATGGAGGCACCGGCCACGAGCAACACGGCTGGAGCGAGTGCAAGCATCCACAGGCGTCGGCGTCGCCGCGACTCAAGGGCGAAGGCCGCACGTGCGACGGCCCCCTCTACCTCACGGTCGGTCAGCGACAGGCTGCGGAACTCCTCGAACATCGAAGCGAGGGTCAGGTCGAGGTTCGTCACGAAGCGCCTCCGGTAGTGATCTGTACAGCCAGCTCACGAAGACTCGGATGCCGGCGAAGGGCGGAACGCCCGCGCGAGAGAAGCGACCCCGCGGTTCCCGGCCGGCACCCCAGGGCATCAGCGATCTCGGCCTCCGACAGGTCGTGCACGTACCGCAAGGCGAGGGCGATGCGCTGACGCGGCGGGAGCTCGGCCAGGGCGCCGCGCAGCAGGTCGCGCCGGATGATCGAGTCGGGATCGACGCTCGCGCCGGCGCCTGAATGGATGTCGAGGTCCTTGGCGGGACTGATCGTGTCGAGCGACTCCTCGGCCCGACGTCTCGCCTGGGCGCCGATCGCGGCACGGACCTCGTTCACCGTGATGCGATGGACCCACGCGTCGAACCGCCCGGGGTCGCGAAGCTTCGCGATCGAGCTCAAGACGATGACCGCGACATCTTGGGCGACGTCTCGGGCCAGCTCGCGGTCGCCCAGAGCGGCCGTGGCCGTTCGCAGTGCCGCGTCACCGGCGCGTCGGGCGAGCGCCGAGGCCGCGTCGCGGTCTCCCTGCTTGAAGCGTCTGACCTGCGTCGCCAGCTCGTGGCTCACGCCCGGACCTCCGGTTGGGATTCGTCACCTGTTAAGAGCGGATCCACCGCGGGAATCTTGCAGCTGGTCGAACTCCCCGCGATGTGCCGCTGCGTAACCTCTGTGCACGTTGCCCGGGATAGCGGGGGACGATGAGGGAGGATCGGGGTGAAGGAGCGTTTTGTTCCAGTCGTCCTCGTTCCCGCTCCGTCCTTTCGGGGTCGCTTCCCAAGCTTGAGGTCGCAGGTTCGAGTCCCGTCGTCCGCTCCCGCGTTCCCCTGTTCGTCGCGATATTTCGCTCGTGCTGAACTCGATGTGACCCTCCGCGTGAGCGCCCGGCGAGCCGATGGCCACGCGCCTCACGCTGCACCGCCGCAGCGGACGGCCACCGTCGACGCGGAGTCTTCCGGTCGCGACCAGCAGATCGCCTTCGCGCACGCCGGCTCGCCAGAGCGCCGCACCCCGACCGGAGAACCGTGTCCGTGCTGGGATTGAGCTTGTTCAAGCAGTTCCCATTCCCGCTCTGGCCCGCCGGGATCGCTTCCAGCTTGAGGTCGCGGTCGAGCCCCGTCATCCGTTCGTCCCAAGGCATCACTAACCTCGGTCGCCGCGGTTGAGCCGGGTGTCCCAGCCCGTAACAATGCCATAGGGTGTGAACGCGGCCAGGATGAGCGAGGGAGGAGTGTGAGCGACGGTGAGACCCGGATGAGGGGACCGCGCCCCCGCCTGCTCGCACGATCGCTGGTGGGACGAGAGGCGGCGCTCGCGCACGTGGACCGGCTGCTCGCGCGCGGCGCGGTGTCGGCGCCCGTCATCCAGGTCATCGGCGAGGCCGGGATTGGGAAAACGCGGATGGTCCGAGCGATTGCCGAGCAGGCGCGGGCCGATGGCCGGCTCGTCGTGGAAGGCCGCGCTCGGAGCGGCGACGTCGCCCTGCCCTTCGCGGTCGTCCAGGACGCGCTGAGGGCGTTCCGCCGGGACGAGGCCCAGCCACCCGCTGCGGACGATCCCGTCGCCGCGGCGTTCCCCACCCACCTGCTGCCTGAGCTCGGAGCCCGGCCGGATGCGCCGGCGGCCGGCCGGGCGGCGCTTTTCGAGGCCGCCGCGCGTTACTTCGCGGCGTTGGCCCGGCCGCAGGGGCTCCTCCTCGTGCTGGAAGACCTCCATTGGGCGGATCCATCAAGCAACACGCTCGTGCTCTACCTCGCCCAGACCCTCGGACACGAGCCCCTCACCCTGGTCGTGACGTACCGCCCGGACGACACCTCGCCCGGCTCCGGCCTGGACGACCTCTGCCGTGACCTCAGGCGTGAGCGTCTTGGCGAGGAGATTCAGCTTGGGCCCCTGGGCGACGCCGCCGTCGAGGCGATGCTTGCCGACATCCTCGGCGTCGTCCCTGACGAGCGGGCTCGTGCGGCGATCACCGGGATGAGCGGAGGAGTCCCTTTCGTGGTCGAGGAAGTCGTGCGCGACGCTGTCGAGCGGGGGGTTCTCGATTCGGACAGCGGAACCTGGCGGGGGGAGCTGGCGCTGCACCCGCCGGCCAGCGTGCGCGCGCTTCTGCTGGCGCGTGCGGCCGGGCTCGACGAGGTAGACCGCGGACTTCTGCGCTGGGCGGCGGTGATCGGCGACCGCGTCGACGTCCGGCTGCTCGGGGCGGTCGCAGACGTCGGTGAGGGCGCGGTGCTGGCGGCGCTGACCCGGCTTCGCGACGCGGGCCTTCTCGTCGAGGACCCGCTCGACGCGAGCGGCCTCAGCCTCGCCTTCCGCCATGCCCTCACGCGGGAGGCGGTACTCGACGAGTTGCTCACCGCGGAGCGGCGCCGCCGTCACGCTCGGGTCCTGGACCTGGCGGAGGCGCAGTATCGCGACGCCCCGGATGCGCCACTCGGGGAGCTCGCCGGTCACGCGCTTGCCGCCGGAGAGCGCGGCCGCGGCCTTGCCTATTCGCTCCGGGCAGCCCGGCGAGCTCTTGAGCTCTGCGGCTACGACGAGGCAGAGGCGCATTTCGCGCGCGCGCACGCGCTGTGGACACCGGATCTGGATCCGGTGGTGCACGCCGGCCTACTGCTCGACTACGGACGGCTCCTGGCCCGGACGCGCCGTGAACCGCGTGGCGAGCGCCTGTTGCGCGAGGCGAGGGCGGCCTACCTGGAGCTGGGCGACCGCATCCACGCGGCGGAGGCGCTCGCGGTCGCGGCAGCCGCGCGGCTCCACAATGGAGAGCGTTCCGGCGTGCTGGAGGAGCTCACCGCGGCACGTGCCGAGCTTCATCCGGACGACCCGTCGGAGGCTCACTTGCACCTGTTGCCGCTCCTCGCCGACACGCTCGTACGGACGGGCGACCTGCGCGCCGCCATCCGCGTCGCGGAGGATGGCCTTGGCATGACGACCCCGCCCCTGAACCGTACCCAGACCCTCGACCGGGTGCATCTACTGACGACAGTCGGCACGGCGCGCTGGCTCGGCGGGGAGGCGGACACCGGCCGCCAGGCGCTTCTCGATGCGCTGGTGCTCGCGCGTGAGGGCCGGGACGACCTCGGCGCCACGCGCGCGTGCTTCGAGCTCGCCTGCGCCCACTTGAGCGGCCCGGCGCCGGAGGCGGTGCGCTGGGCCGAGGAGGGGCTGGAGACCGCCCGGACCAAGGGCGTGCATCTGTCGCGCGCCTGGATGTGCAGCGTGCGCGCCCTGATACACGTCCGCATGGGCGAGTGGGACGACGCCTCGGCGCTGCTTGTCGAGGCAGAGCGCTCACTGGCCGAAGTAGGGCCGGACCCCGTCGTACGGCTCGGACTCGAATGGATCCGCGGCGAGCGGCTGATCGGCGTGGGATCGATCCCGCACGCCCTGACGACACTGGCCCAGGCGAGCGACGAGGCGGACGCGCTCGAGGACCTCCAGGCAACCTCGCGCGCGCGGTTGGGGCTGGCCCGCGCTCGCCTCGCGGCGGCGGATCCGGCCGGCGCGGCCGAGGCGATCGGTCCCGCGATCGCCCGGTGGGAGGACGCCGCGGACCGGCCATTGCCCGCGCCGCCGACACTCCTGCTGACCGCGATCGAGATCGCGGTCGCCGGGCGCGACGCGGCCGAGGCGGAGAAGCGCGGCCAGCAGATCGCCGCGCGCCTGCGCGGTCCCCGTGCCGTCTACGCGGCCGCGCTCGTGGAGGTGGCCGCCGGCCGCCCCCCGCGCGCCGGCACGCTCGCGGCTGCGGCGACCGCCACCGACGTGGCCGGCTGGCGCTGGGAAGCGGCGCGGATGGGGATGGTCGCGGCCGAGGCGCTCGTTCGCGTCGGAGGCGCGCGCCAGGAGGCCCGGGGGCTCGCGGCGGACGCGCTGGAACGGCTTCGTGCGATCGGCTCCCAGACGTGGGCCCGTCGCGCCGAAGAGCTCGCGGCCCGGCTCGGCTCGGGACCCATCCGCGCCCCGGCACGCACGCCGGGCGCCCTCACCCCTCGCGAGCGCGAGGTGCTCGCCCTGCTCGCCGAGGGGCGCTCGAACCGAGCGATCGCGGGCACGCTCGTGATCAGCGAGGCGACCGTCGTGCGGCACGTGGCCAACATCTACGCCAAGCTCCAGGTTCACTCGCGCGCTCAGGCGACGCGAGTCGCGCTCGAGCGGGGGCTCGTCGGCGTGTCCCCGCCTACATAGCAAGCGCGGCTCGCCTACAGGCCGACCGCCACCAAGATGGCAAGAACGGTCGATGGCGCGGCAGATCGCCGCGCCTAGGGTCGGTTCTCATCGACAGACGGCCGGCTGTCGCCGCCCGAGGAGTGAGGAACCAGATGCGCGCGGCTTCCGCCTGACCGTCGATGCAACCCGCCGAAAAGGAGACAACCATGACCACGACCACCGCTTCGCCGCCCACCATCGATCACGACAAGCTGATGGCGTTCGTGTTCCGCGCCGTCGACGAGGTGGGGGCGACGCTGAACTCCGCGCTCGTCGTGATGGGTGACAAGCTCGGCCTGTACCGTGCGCTCGCCGGGGCCGGTGCGCTGTCGTCCGGCGAGCTGGCTGAGCGCGCCGGCGTCGCCGAACGCTATGTGCGCGAGTGGCTGAACGCCCAGGCGGCCGGAGGCTACGTCGAGTACGACCCGGCCGACGGCCGGTACACGCTCCCGGCCGAGCAGGCGATGGCGCTCACCGACGAGGACAGTCCCGCCTACCTGCCCGGTTTCTTCCAGGTCGCGGTCGGGTCGGTCCTCGATTCGCCGCGCATCACCGAGGTCGCCCGCAGCGGTGCCGGCTTCGGCTGGCATGAGCACGTCCACGACGTCTTCGAGGGCTGCGAGCGCTTCTTCCGGCCTGGCTACAACGCCAACCTCGTCCCCTCCTGGCTCCCGGCGCTCGAAGGCGTCGTGGAGAAGCTCGAGGGCGGCGCAACGGTGGCCGACATCGGCTGCGGCCACGGCGCGTCGACGATCCTGATGGCGAAGACGTTCCCGAGGTCGACCTTCGTCGGCTCCGACTACCACGCCGGCTCGATCGAGACCGCGCGCGAGCGTGCGAAGGAGGCCGGTCTCACCGAGCGCATCCGCTTCGAGACCGCCCCCGCGTCGGCGTTTCCCGGCGCGGGCTACGACCTCGTGACGATGTTCGACTGCCTGCACGATATGGGCGACCCGGTCGGCGCGGCCCGCCATGTGCGCAGCTCGCTCGCGCCGGACGGGACATGGATGATCGTGGAGCCGGCCGCGGGAGACCGCGTCGAGGACAACCTCAACCCCGTCGGGCGCGCCTACTACGCGTTCTCGACCCTGCTGTGCACGCCGGCGTCGCTGTCGCAGGAGGTCGGGCTGGCGCTCGGCGCGCAGGCGGGGGAGGCAAAGATCCGCGAGGTCGTGACGGCCGGCGGCTTCACCCGCTTCCGCCGCGCCGCCGAGACCCCCTTCAACATCGTCTACGAAGCGCGTCCCTGATCCCTGCCATCAACATCACAAGGAGGCATCCAATGCACGTGAAGATCATCAACTTCAACCTGGTGGACATGACCGAAGACGGCTATCACGAGGCTTGCGACCAGCTGGCGCCCGCATTCGCGCAAATTCCCGGCCTTCGCGCCAAGGTCTGGCTCTGCGACCCGGCAACCAATACCTACGGCGGCGTCTATCTCTTCGCCGACCGCGACGCGGCCGACGAGTACGCCGCTTCCGAGCTGTTTCGGACCGTTGGCGCGTTCCCGAACTTCACCAACATCACGGTCCGCGACTTCGCCGTCGACGAGGAGAGCACGCGCAGCACCCAGCCGGGCATCGAGGTCGTCGCGCCGGCCGCCGTGGCCGCCTGATCCTGACGTCACAGGCCGCCCCACTCCGGTCACGGGAGGGGGCGGCCGGTCCCGTCGGCAACACCGCCAGGCCGGGAGCGGCGGCAGCACGATGGGGCGAACCGTCCTGGAGCCGGTCCTCAAGCGACCACATGGCGCTGTGCAGCGTCTGTGCAACTCCCGCCCGGGAAAAGGGGGGACGATGCGGGAAGAGCGGGGCGCAGAAACGGCTTGTTCAACCGGTTTTCATTCCCGTTCGGTCCCTTCGGGGTCGCTTCCCAAGCTTGAGGTCGCGGGTTCGGAAGCCCCGTCGTCCGCTGTCCGGCGTCTCCGCGATGAGGAGTCGACGGCGCTCGTACGCCGCGTCGACCATCGCGTCGAAGTCCGGGGTCTCATTCACCGGTTCGCTGACGATCTCGTCGAAGAAGCCCATGTTTCGGCCATCGTGCTCAGGTGGGTTCGACGGGCGTCATGCGACATCGCGGCTCCGGATCCAGTCGCACGGATTCCACGCTCGCCGCGGCGGAGCCGATCGGGGACGCCCACCGTCGCGACGCGGACAACCTGAACGTTTGGAGATCATCGACTAACCGATCGACCAGTGGTCCGCACACTGATGGTTCACTAACCTCCACCGTTGATGCCGTATCGTCGCCACGACCATCGCGCCGTCCGTCTCATTCGGCTCATGATCGCCGGCCTCGGCCTGCTCGCCTCGCTGATGGCGCCGAGCCTGGCCGCTGCCCACCGCGCGGCGCCGGCGCCGCGCGCGATCTCGGAGGAGGAGCTCCGCCGCCTCGAGGTCGCCACACTCGGCCCGGCTCACGCCGCCGAACATGCGAAGGCGCGGCTCCAGCGTGAGGTCGCCGCCACGTCCATATTGCCGCGGGCGCTCTCGTCGGCGCTGACGACCCTTCTGGCCGGGGCGCCGCCAGACGTCGGCTCCTGGACGCTGCCCGCGCCGCTTCCAATCGTCGCCATCCACTCCACCCTCCTGCAGTCCGGCAAGATCCTCATGTTCACGTACGACCCGGCGTCGAACGGCACCCAAGGATTCGCGGCGGTCTGGGACCCGGAGACAGGGACCAGCCGGCGCATCGACCCGCCAAGCAACCTGTGGTGCGCCGGCCACACGATGCTGGCAGACGGGCGCGTCGTCGTCGTCGGCGGCAACCTCGAGAGCTCGACGGCGAACGCGAACAACAAGGGCCTCAACCAGATCTGGGTGTTCAACCCGTTCAACGAGACCTGGATCCGCCAACCGGACATGCGTAGGGGTCGTTGGTATCCGACGGCGACGAGGCTGCCGAGCGGCAAAGTTCTCATCACGAGCGGCTGGGACGAGACCGGCACCCGCACCAGGAACAACGACGTCGAGGTGTTCACCCCGTCGAGCGACCCCGATGGGGTGGGCACCGTGGATCTGATCGCCTCGCAGCAGTTCGACCTCTACCCGCATCAGTTCGTGCTCCCGAACGGGAACGTCGGGGTCGGCGGCCCAGGGATTGCGGATACGGGGATCATCGATCCGGCGACCGGGGCGTGGACGCAGCTTCCGGGCCTCTCGTCTATCCGGACCGCCTCGTCCGCGGTGCTGGAGCCGTCGGGGCCGCTGGGCTCTGGCCGCATCCTGCTGTTCGGTGGCAACACCGCCCGCGCGGACGCGATCGACCTGCTGAGCCCGGCGCCGGCGTGGGCGCCGCTCGCGTCCCTGCCCGAGAAGCGGCGCAACCTCAACACGGTGATCCTGCCCGACGGGACGCTCCTGACCGTCGGCGGGAACACCACCGGCAACTACGACGGCCCGCTGTTCGAGACGCTGCTGTACGACCCGCAGTCAAACGTCTGGACCCACCTGGCATCGCAGGCCCACGCGCGCGGCTACCACTCCACAGCCCTGCTGCTGCCCGACGGACGTGTCTGGTCCGCCGGCGACGACGGACCCGGACCCCTCGACGGTGGCGCCTCGACCGACACCTACGAGATCTTCTCGCCTCCGTACCTGTTCCACGGGCCGCGCCCGACGATCACCTCGGCACCGTCCACGGTCGCCCTGGGCTCGACGTTCGCGGTCGGCACGCCGGACCCGGTCGTCCGGGCCGCGCTCGTGGCCCTCGGCTCGACGACGCACGCCAACGACATGAACCAGCGCCTCGTGAGCCTGACACCGGTCCGCCGCGAAGACGGGACGGGAGTCGATCTCATCGCCCCCGCGAACGCCAACGTCGCCCTGCCGGGCCAGTACATGCTGTTCCTGCTGAGCGACCTCGGTGTTCCCAGCGTCGCGCGCAACGTGAGGATCATCGACGGCACGCCACCTCCGGCACCCCAGCCAACGCCGACCGCCGCCGCCGCCGCCGTCACCACCTCCTGCGCGAGGTTGACGGCAAAGCAGCTCACCAGCCGCTGTGCCACCTTCCGGCGGGGCACCGCGCACGCGGATGTGCTCAACGGGACGTCGCTCGCGGACCGGCTCCTGGGACTCGGCGGCAACGATCGCCTGCTCGGCCGTGCGGGCGGCGACAGCCTCGAGGGGGGTGCGGGCGACGACCGGCTGCTGGGCGGGGGCGGCGGCGACTGGCTCCTCGGGGGGCCTGGGAACGATCGGCTCGAGGGCGGCGCCGGGCGCGACGTCTCTGTGGCAGGGCCGGGCAACGACACGATCCTGAGCCGCGACGGCGTCCGGGAGGTCGTCAATTGCGGCGCCGGCCGCGACACCGTCATCGCCGACCGCCTCGATGTCGTGAGCGGCTGCGAGCACGTCTTACGCAACTAACCGGCGAAGGGCAGCCAGTCAGTCGACGCCATCAGGGGTGACGTGCGGGCCCCGTCCGGCCGGAAGTCATACCGGGTGACTGGCAACGCGGCGTGAGTGTCGGTGGACCTTCATCCCAGCCGCCGCCCCGTCCCGCTGGGATCGCTTCGCGGATCTGAGGTCTGACTGGTGGCGTCGGTCGTCGCACGTCACTCCCGCTCCGCCCCAAGACCATGCCCATCGAGGCGTCAGCTAGTGTGGGTTGGGATGGCGACCCGTGAGGAACTCGATGCGCTCAGCTCCAAGGAGTTGCACGATCGCGCCGTCATGCGTGCAGAGCGCCACCTCGATGTCAAGTTCTTCTACAAGCTGTTGGAGACGCTGCCCGCGGCGGAGGCGGCCACGGGCGACATCGAGCGAAGCAGCGCCGACATCTTCAGGGTCCGAGCGCTCGTGCATGACATCGTCACGGCCGACGAGGGCGCGCTCGCGGACGCGCTGCGGCCGTTCTACATCACCTATCTGCTCGAACACGACGGCT
>JANMKR010000043.1:0-37066 GCA_031372145.1 Actinomycetota bacterium
GCAGGGCGTCACCCTCCCTCGGGTCGCCGAGGCTCAGGCTGCCGTCGGCTCCCCGATCCCACCCGATCAACTCGCGCCAGGTGATGCGCTGTTCTTCGCCGACCGCAGCGGCTACATCCATCACGAGGGGATGTACATCGGCAACGGCTACTTCTTGCACTCACCGCACACCGGCGATGTCATCAAGATCTCCGCGCTCGCCGAGCCGTACTATGCCTCACAATACGCGGGCGCCCGACGCTACTAGACCTTCAGGGTTCGCTCAACGGATCACCAAGATACCCGCGGCGTGGCGTATCGACGGCGCACCTGGCGCTGGACTCCATCCCACCGACGCCTGGCAGGTCCACCCGCACCTTGCTGATGCGAGCAGACCCTTGTGCAGTCGTGACCTGGTCACGACCCGGGTGTCGTGAGGAGGCCAGGTCGGTCCGTGGTCCCCCTGAGGACTGGGCAGGGAAACCGCGGGCCGGCTTGCGAAACGGCTTCCTACGGGCCGAACGGCGGCAGGCCACCGTGGCCGAAACCGTCGGGACCGAAACCGCCAGGACCGCCGTGACGGCCGCCGGGACCGTGATGGTCGCGACCGGGACCGCCCGTGCCGTCGGCCATGCGCGTGGCCATTTCGTTGACGCGAGCATCGGTGAACGTCACGCCCTCAGCCGTCGCCTCGGCACGGATGCCCTCCTTGATCGCGTCGAGGAGCTTCGCCCGCGAGACGCCCTTGGACTCGGCGAGCTTTGCCAGGCTCGTGCCACCTTCGAGCTTGGTGTGGATCTCGTCAGCGGTCATGCCCAGGAGCTTCGCAACCGGCGCGATGCGAGCCGCGCGTGCGGCCTCATGCTGGGCGCGACGCTGAGGAGCGTCTTTTGCGCGCTGCAACATCTGGTCCGCTTGCGCCTGGGTCAGCTTGCCGGCCTTGACCGCGGCATCGAGACGCGTCTTGAACGCCGCCTGCATTGCGGCCTGGACGTCGGCTTCGGTCAGGTGCGTGCCCTTGGTCTGGTTGAGCGCATCCGCCAAGTCCTTGGCCGGACTCGATCCTCCGCCGGATGCCGCGACGCCGATCGTCGCACCGCCTGCGCCGAGGGCAACGGCACCCGCAAGGACCATCAACGTGCGGTTGGTCGGTCGTTTCATTCCCACCTCCAGAGTCGCTTTCCCCGAACTGCGTGCCTGTCACAGTAAGTCGCGAACCTCTGACGCACCTGAGACTTCGGTAAAGGCAGTGTTAAGGGTCCGCCGACGTAACGCGCCTGACGTGCCCCACACAGACCAAATCGGATATGAACCGCGACGATGTCCTTCGCCCACACCATCATCGAACCGTTTCGACCGACCTTCATGCACAGGGCCTTCATCGAGGTGCTCCTGCTGGCGATCCCGTCCGGTCTCCTGGGCACATGGGTCGTCACCCGCAAGCTCGCGTTCGTCACACACGCGGTGGGACACGCCACGTTCCCCGCGCTCGTCATCGCCGCCCTCGCAGGTTGGAGCCTTTTTGGGACGTCCCTGGCAGCCGCGGTCCTGTTGGCGCTCGGCCTGACGTGGATGTCGACGCGTCCCGAGTTGGCCAACGGCGTGGCCGTGGCGATCGTGCTGTCCGCCGCCCTCGCGCTCGGGGCCGTCCTGGTCAGCGACATCTCCGACCCCGGCGTCCGCGCCAACGGACTGCTGTTCGGCAGCCTGCTCGCCATCGGCTGGGCCGAAATCGTCCGGACTGCGATCGTCGGCGTGCTGGTCATCGGCCTGACCTTCGTAGCCGGACGCGACCTTTCCGCTGCGACCTTCCAGCGCGACTTGGCGGTGGCAGACGGGCGTCGGGTCCTGGCGCTGGACGTCGTGCTGATGGTGCTGCTGGCCGCCGCAGTGGCGGTCGCGGTGCGCGCGGTCGGCAGCCTGCTCGTCGCGGCACTCCTGCTGGTGCCGTCGGCGACTGCCCGCCTGGTCACGCGCCGAATTCCGACCATGCAACTCGCGGGCATCGGTATTGCCGCCGTCGAAGGCGTCGCCGGCTTGTGGCTCGCGTACCAACTCGACGCGCCACCAGGCGCGGGAATCGCCGTCGTCGCATCGGCTGTGTTCGTCGCCGTTGCCTCGGTGCGCGGGCTGTGGGTATGGCGGAGTCGCCATCTGGCAGCGATTCCTATTTGACATTGATTCTCATGTAGGTACGGTTCGTGTGATGCGGCCACGGAATCGCCCCCTCGCCCTCGCGGCGATACTTGCCGTCGGACTCGGAGTGCTGACCGGGTGCGGCAGGCAGTCCGATGCAACCAACGGGCGCCTGGCCGTCGTCGCGACCACCACCCAGCTCGGCGACTTCGCGCGCACAGTGGGAGGAGTCCGGGTCGCTGTGACGCAACTTCTTCGCCCCAACACCGATCCACACGAGTACGAGCCGACCCCCAAAGACGTCAGTGCCGTCGCAGGTGCGAAGGTGGTCCTGGAACACGGCCTGGGCCTCGACAACTGGCTCGACGAGGTCCTCGCCAACGCAGGCGGCTCGCCGACACGAGTCGTGACGACAACGGGCATCGCCCTGCTGCCCGGCGGCGACCCGCATGTGTGGCTCGACCCTGTCAACGCCGTCCAGATGGTGGGTGCCGTCGAGCACGCCCTCGTCACCGCAGACCCGGCGGGTGCGGCGACGTATCGCGCCAACGCCACGGGCCTCGTGGATCGGATCACCGCGCTGGACA
Organism: Actinomycetota bacterium; assembly: GCA_031372145.1. Classification (GTDB taxonomy): domain Bacteria; phylum Actinomycetota; class Thermoleophilia; order Miltoncostaeales; family Miltoncostaeaceae; genus CALMEC01. Next base: position 2,703 of record JANMKR010000043.1, read on the forward strand.
CGGACCTCATGGCACGGATCGGGGCGATCCCCGCCACCCGACGCAAGATCGTGACCGATCACGACGCGTTTGGATACTTTGCGCGGCACTACGGGATCGACATCGTCGGAACGACGCTGCCGTCGCTCTCGACCGCGGCCGAGCCCTCCGCCAAGCAACTCGACTCGCTCGCGGCGACGATTCGCAGGGAAGGCGTCCGCGTCGTCTTCTCGGAAGCCTCGATCAGCCCGCGGGTCGAGCGGGCCTTGGCCGACGAGGCCGGTGCGACCCTGGGTGCGCCGCTCTACGGCGACGCGCTCGGACCGGCGGACACGCCCGCGGGCACCTACGTCGGCATGATGCGGAGCAACATGGATGCGATCATCGCCGGGATCGGCGCAGGGTGAGCCGGCCGCTGCTCGACGTCGGCCACCTGACGGTGGCGTTCGGCGCCAAACGGGCGTTGGACGACGTCACGTTTGCCGCGCCGGCCGGCTGCATCGTCGGCGTCATCGGCCCCAACGGCGCAGGCAAGTCCACGCTGTTTCGGGCGATGCTGGGCCTGCTGCCCCACACCGGGACGGTCGACATCGCAGGCACCCCCGCCTATGTGCCCCAAGGTGATGCCACGTCCGCCGACTTCCCTGCCACTGCGCTCGACGTCGCGTTGATGGGTCGCTACTCGGCGACCCCGTGGTGGCGACCCCTTGGGCGGTCAGCCCGGATGCTGGCCGAGCAGGCGCTCGACGAGGTCGGCATGGGCGAGCACCGCAACTGCACGTTCGGAGAGCTGTCCGGCGGCCAGCGCCAACGGGTCATCATGGCGCGTGCACTGGCCCACGGCGGACAGGTGATGTTGCTGGACGAGCCGCTCACCGGCGTCGACGCTGCAAGCGGGCGCATCCTGCAGGAGTCCATGACCCGCCTGCGCGACCGTGGCGCGACGCTGCTGGTGGCGACCCACGACCTCAACGAGGCGGCCTCCACGTGCGATCGATTGCTGTTTCTCAACCGTCGCGTCATGGCCTATGGCCCCCCGGAGCAGACGTACACGGCCGAAACCCTGAGCCGTACCTACGACGGCATCGTGGTCGTGAGCGACGCTGCCGGCGGCACGATCCGGGTGCTCGACGAGGGTGCCCACCACGACCATGACCACGGACACGACCAGAGCCACGTCCACGACCACGGCGACCGGTGAGCTGGCTGACCGACCCATGGTCGACCGAACTCGTGACCCGTGCGGGCCTCGAGTTGGTCCTGGTCGGTGTCTTGGGAGGCGCGTTGGGCGTCTTCGTGGTGGTGCGGGGTCTGCCGTTCACGGTGGAGGCGTTCTCGCACACGGTGTTTCCCGGCGCGGTGCTCGCGTCCGCGTTGGGTGGGTCGATCATCGCGGGAGGACTGGCGGCAGGGTTGGCGGCGGCCATCGGCATCGCCTTCGCCTCGCGCGCTGCCCGTACGAGCGACGAAACCGCGGTCGGGGTGGTGTTCACCGGGATGTTCGCGTTGGGGGTGCTGCTGGCATCCGCCTTGGGGCCGCTCGACCACGACATCTCGTCGTTTTTGTTCGGTGATCTCCTCGGGGTTTCGCGCGTCGATCTGGTCGCCTCGACCGGCCTTGCGATCCTGGTGATCGGCGTGCTGCTCGTCTTGCGACGCCCACTCATCCTCGGCTCGTTCGACCGGGATGTCGCGGCAGCGGCCGGCATGCGCCCGGGGGCGATCGACATGATCCTGCTGTGCCTGCTCGCGCTCGCCGTCGTCGTCGCGATCCGCGCGGTCGGCACCGTCCTGGTCCTCGCGCTCTTTGTGACCCCGGCCGCATCAGCGCGCCTGGTGGCCCGCCGGGTCGGGACGACCGTCGCCACGGCGATCGCCTATGGCGTGGCATCCGGGATCGGTGGCCTCTACCTGTCGTTCCACGCCGACGTCGCTGCGGGTGGCGCCGTCGTGCTCGTTGCAACCGGCCTGTTCGTCGTCACCTGGCTCGCATCACCGCGGTCAGGGCTGCTCGGAGTGGTGCAGCGGCTTCGGACGGCACGACCCGTTCCACTGTGACGTTCGTGCAACCGACCCACGCCGCCGCTTCGACCATCGCACGCGCAACGGACCCGACCGCGCCGGGACGTCGCAGCGTGACGGTGCGGCCGACGAGCGTGCCATCGCGCCGTACGGGATCAACGCGGGCCACGATGCGACCGCCCGCAAGCACGGGCATGGCGAAATATCCATGGACCCGCTTGGGTGCCGGTACGTAGGCCTCCAAACGGTGTACAAGACCGAAGACCCGCTCGGTGCGGATCCGATCCCAGATCAACGAGTCAAACGGTGAGAGCAGCGTGGTCCGGTGTGTGCGGGGCAAGCCGGCATCCAGTGCCCGCAACGCATCCGGATCGGCCCACGCCGGATCGGCCCACCCCTCAACCGTCACCGGCACCAACCCGGCATCGGGGATGACCGTACGCAGCCGCGTGGGGCGCTGGCGGTGGTAGTCGGCCAGATCGTTGAGCGTGGCGACGCCCAGCGCCGCCGCGGCGCGTCGTGCCAGCGCGACCTTGCACTCGTCATCTGAGGGGCGCAGCGACCGGAGTCCTTCGGGGATCGCCCGCTCGGCCAGATCGTAGACGCGCTGCCAGCTGCGGCGCGTCACGCAGACGACCTCACCCGCGGCCAGAAGCTGCTCAGCCGCGCGTTTGAGCGGCGACCAGTCCCACCAATCACCGCCTTGACGAGCACCGCCCAACTGGCGTGCCGTCTGCGGGCCACCGTCGCGCAACGCGGCCAGGATGGCCCGGCGAGGTCCGTCGGGCCCGGTGAGCGCGCCCCGGTGCCGCGCACGACGCATGGCATACCACGGCCAGTCTGCGATCGGCAGGATGCTGGCGGCGTGCGACCAATACTCGAACGCCTCGCCGGCTGACCAGTAGGCCGCCTCAACCCCGCTGCGCGGGACCGGCCCCAACCGGGCATAGGCCACCAGCTCGTGCGAGCGCGCGAGCACCGAGATCGTGTCGAGTTGCACCGCGCCGAGACGTCGCAGCATCGCGACGGGACCACCCCGGCGATCACGCGGGCCGAGGAACCCCTGGCTCCACAACGCGAGCTTGCGAGCCTCGTCGGCGCTGAGCGCCGCTACTGCCGTTGACACTCCCGACACACACCGTGGAATGTCAGCGTGTGCCCGTCGACGCGGAAGCCGGTGTCGGACGCGATGCGCCCTTCGATCGGACTCAGATCACACTCGGAGAGTTCCTCCACCCGCCGGCACTCGGCACACACCAGGTGGTGATGATGCGCGCCCCCGCACAGCCGGTAGGTGGCCTCGCCGTCATGCTGGCCGATCGCGTCGAGCAGCCCCGCCTCGGTCAGGGCGACCAGGGTCCGGTAGACCGTCGACAGCCCGAGTTCGGGGCAGGTGGCACGTGCCCGTGCGAACACGTCCTGCGCGCTCAGCGCATGACCGTCGTCCAGGGCGCGCAGCACGGCCATCCGCTGCGGTGTCCTGCGCAGGCCACGATCGGTGAGTGCGGCGCTCGAGTCCACGAACCGATGATAGGCGAGGAACGAGGCGGCGGCACCCGCCGCGTAAAACGCCCAAGGATCAGCCCGCTATGGTGCCTCCGCGATGGCAGGAGTGACGACATTCCCGGCACGCGCAAATGAGGCGTGCGCGTGATCCCCGACCTGTTCTCGATCGGCCCGTTCACCCTGCACAGCTTCGGGCTGATGATCGCGCTCGCGTTGATCCTGTCCGCGTACTTCTTGTCACTGGACCTCGCCGGCCGCGGTCGTGACCCGGTCCTCGCCTGGGAGCTCGCGGTGGCCGCAGGCGTCGGCGGGTTCGTCGGCGCACGGGTCGACTACCTGATCCAAAATGGTGGCGGCGGCGTGTTCTCGAGCACGGGGTTAGTCTGGTACGGCGGCGTCGTCGGCGGCGCGCTTGCCGTGTGGATCGTCAGCGCGTGGCGCAAGATCCCGATCGGCGTCGTCGCCAACATGATGGCCCCGGCGTTGGCGCTCGGGTACGCGATCGGCCGCATCGGGTGTCAGCTGTCGGGCGACGGGGACTACGGCTCGGCCAGCTCACTCCCCTGGGCGATGAGCTACCCGGACGGCGAGGTCCCGACGACCGAACTCGTACACCCGACGCCGATCTACGAGACGACCGCGATGCTCGTCGTCTTCTACGTGTTGTGGCGAATGCGCGGCCGGTTCGATCGCCCATGGGCCCTGTTCGGCCTGTGGTGCATCTTCGCCGGAGTCGAGCGGTTCCTGATCGAGTTCATCCGCCGCAACGACGACGTTGCCCTCGGCCTGACCACGGCGCAGCTCATCTCGGTCGGTCTCGTCATCCTGGGAGCGGCCCTGCTGTGGACACGATCCGGCCGAAGCCGCCCCACCGCGTAGCTTCAGCTCGTCTTCGGGCAAACCGCGGCGGATGTCCCCAAGAGACGTTCGTGACAGGGCACTCGCCCACCCCTCCCGGTCAAATCCGGCATGCTGAGGGGGTGATCCCGTCCGCCCCGAAGTCCCGTCCCGGGCGCATCGTGATTCACGACGTCCAGCCGTTGCTGGACGTCGGGGCGCATGCACCGAAGCTCACCGCGGGTGACACGATCACGATCTCGGCGACGATCCTGCGCGATGGGCACGAGGTTCTGCGCGCGGTGATGCGTCACCGGCCACCAGGCGGTGGGTGGACCGAGACCCCGATGACCGACGCCCCGGGCACGGATCATTGGCGCGCGAACCTGACCCCGACGGAGCTCGGCATCCACGAGTTCGCGGTCGAGGCCTGGGCGGACCGGTTCGCCTCGTGGCGGGAAGAGATGCGCAGGCGCGTCGACGGGGGCCAAGCGGACCTGACGAGCGAGTTGCTCGAAGGGGCAGCCGCGGTACAGGCAGCGATCCGACGTCTTCGTGGTGCCGCCAAGACCACCGTCCGCGATGCCGCCGCAGTCCTTGCGTCCGATGCCCCGCAGTCGGTGCGTGTTGCCACCGCACTCGGCGCCGAGCTGGCGGCGGCGATGGCCGAGAGCCCGGATCGCCCTGACAAGTCCCGCACCGCGGTCGCTCGCCTGGACGTCGATCGTGAACGCGCGACGTTCGGTGCCTGGTACGAACTCTTCCCCCGCTCGTGGGGAGGGTTCGCCGGGATCGAGAAGGTGCTCCCGTCGTTCGCCGACCTCGGCTTCGACGTGCTCTACCTGACCCCGATTCACCCGATCGGGCTGACGCACCGCAAGGGCAAGAACAACACGGTGACCGCGAAACCGGGCGAGCCGGGCAGTCCCTGGGCGATCGGCGCGGCTGAGGGTGGGCACACGGCGATCCACCCCGACCTGGGCACGCTTGCGGACTTCGACCGGCTCGTCGCCGCGGCGGCCACCCACGGCATCGAGCTCGCGCTCGACCTGGCCATCCAGTGCTCACCCGACCACCCCTGGCTCGTCGAGCACCCCGAATGGTTCTCCCGCCGCCCCGACGGGACGCTCAAGTACGCGGAGAACCCGCCCAAGAAGTACCAGGACATCTACAACGTCAACTTCGACACGCCGCACTGGCGCGCGCTGTGGGAGGAGATCCGCGCCGTCGTGTTGCACTGGTGTGCGCACGGGGTGCGCATCTTCCGTGTCGACAATCCGCACACGAAACCGCTGGGCTTCTGGCACTGGTTGATCGCGACCGTGCGTGCGGAGCACCCGGAGACGATCTTCCTGGCCGAAGCGTTCACGCGTCCTGCCGTCATGTACGAACTGGGCAAGGTCGGGTTCAGCCAGTCGTACACGTACTTCACGTGGCGGACGGGCAAGGATGAACTGACGGAATACTTCACGGAACTGGCCCGACCGGACGTCGCCGCGTTCTTTCGACCGAACCTCTTTGCCAATACCCCGGACATCCTCCACGAGTCACTGCAGACCGGTGGCCCGGCGGCCTTCCGCGCCCGGCTCGTGCTGGCCGCGACGCTTGGACCGAGCTACGGGATCTACTCGGGGTTCGAGCAATTCGAGGGCACGCCGATCCGCCCGGGCAGCGAGGAGTACCTGGACTCCGAGAAGTACGAACTCAAGCGCCGCCGCCTGGACGGTCCGCTGCTGGGACTCGTCCGCACGCTCAACGCGATCCGCCGATCCCAGCCGGCGCTGCGGCGCATCGGCCCGCTGCGGTTCCTCGCAACCGAGAACGAGCACATGATCGCGTACGCCAAAGGCACGGGCGCCGAGGCGGTGGTGTGCGTCGTCAACCTGGATCCGAACGCGCGCCAGGTCGGCCTGGTCGAACTGCCGGCCGAGACCGGCCTGACCGAACGTTTCGCCGTCACGGATCTGCTGAGCTCAGCGATCTACGACTGGCGCGTCGGCGGCAACTACGTGGCCCTGGACCCCGGCGCCGCGCATGTGATGGCGATCCGCGGATGAGCGCCCCGAACCCCGGCGAGGGCCCCGGTTGGTTTGCGTCACAGCCATTGTGGTTCAAGACCGCCGTGTTCTACGAGGTCTACGTCCGTGGCTTCCACGACTCCAACGGGGACGGGCACGGCGACATCCGTGGTCTGATCGAGAAGCTCGACTACCTGGAATGGCTCGGGATCGACTGCCTGTGGCTCTTGCCGGTCTACCCCTCCCCCATGCGCGACGGCGGCTATGACATCGCCGACTTCTACGAGGTCCACCCCGACTACGGCGACGTGGACGACCTGAAGGCCCTGATCGACGCGTCCCATCAACGTGGCATCCGAGTCGTCGCCGACCTGGTCATGAACCACACCTCGAGCGATCACCCGTGGTTCCAAGAGGCCCGCTCCTCACCCGACAACCCCAAGCACGACTGGTACGTGTGGTCGGACACCAAGCACCGGTATGAAGACGTGCGGATCATCTTCATCGACACCGAGACGTCCAACTGGACGTGGGACGAGGATGCGGGCGCCTACTACTGGCACCGCTTCTTCCACCACCAACCCGACCTCAACTACGACAACCCCGAAGTGCAGGAGGCGATGCTCGAGGCGCTGCGCTTCTGGCTCGATCTGGGTCTCGACGGGTTTCGCCTGGATGCCGTGCCCTACCTGTTCGAGCGCGACGGCACCAACTGCGAGAACCTGCTCGAGACACACGCGTACCTCAAGCGCGTGCGGCGCGAGGTTGACGAGCGCTACCCGGACCGGGTCCTGCTGGCCGAGGCCAATCAGTGGCCTGCGGACGTGGTCCACTACTTCGGCGTCGGCGACGAGTGCCACATGGCGTTTCATTTCCCGCTCATGCCACGCATGTTCATGGCGCTGCGGCGCGAGGACGCCACCCCGATCGTCGAGATCCTCGAGCAAACCCCCGCGATCCCGGACACCTGTCAGTGGGGGCTGTTCCTGCGCAACCACGATGAGTTGACGCTCGAGATGGTCACCGACGACGAGCGCGACTACATGTACGCCGAGTACGCCAACGACCCGCGCATGAAGCTCAACCTGGGCATCCGCCGGCGGCTGGCCCCGCTGCTCGACAACGGTCGTGACGAGATCGAACTCCTGACTGCGATCATGTTCTCGCTCCCTGGCAGCCCGGTGCTCTACTACGGGGACGAAATCGGCATGGGCGACAACATCTACCTGGGCGATCGCGACGGTGTACGCACCCCGATGCACTGGACGAGCGACCGCAACGGCGGGTTCTCGCGGGCCGATTTCGCTGCGCTGTACCTGCCGCCGTTGATGGACCCGGTCCACGGATTCCAAGCGGTCAACGTCGAGGCGCAGCTGCGCTCGCCCACCTCGCTGCTGCGCTGGACGCAACGCTTCATCGCCCTGCGCAAGGCCCACCCCGTGTTCGGCCTGGGGACCTACGAGGCGCTGCGCACCAGCAACCCACGGATCTTCGCCCACGTCCGGCGCCACGCCGACGACGCGATCCTGTGTGTCCACAACCTGGCCCGATCGGCCCAAGCGGTCGAACTCGATCTGTCACGCTTCACCGGGATGCGGCCGATCGAAATGCTCGGGGGCTCCCACTTCCCGCCGATCGGCGAGCTGCCGTATCTGCTGACGCTCGCACCCCGCGGGTTCTTCTGGTTCCAACTGGACGACGGCGATGATTGATCCAGGCGAAATGCTGACCAGCGGCGACCTGAGCGCGCTGGACGAAGACGCGCTCGCCGCGTTCATCGCCGACCGCCGTTGGTACGGCTCCCTGCAACAGGCCGTCGCCCACGCGCACGTGGTCGCCACAGTGCCGATCAGCGATGATCCACCGCTTGCGATCGCGCTCGTCGAGGTCGGCTTCCACAGTGGCGCGCATGAGTTGTACCAACTCATGCTCGGGCTGCGCGAGGCCAACGGCTCGGCCGACACCGCGGTCTGGTCGGTCGCCGACGATGAGATCTACGAGGCATTCGACGATCCCCGTGACGTGCAGGTCGTGCTGGCGCACATCCGCGGATCGGTGACGTTCGGCGTCGAGTCGGGCGTGGCGTTCCGAAGCGCGGTCGGGGCGGACCGGTTCGATCCGTTGCCCGGCCAGGCGCGGCCGTCAGGACACGAACAGACCAACACATCAGTGGTGTTCGACGACCGCATGATCCTCAAGTGTTACCGCCGTCTCGAACCCGGCATCAACCCCGAACTCGAGGTACTGCGCTTCCTCACCGCGCATGACTTTCCGCACACCCCGCCACTGCTCGGATGGTTCGCCCACCAGGGCCCGCCGCTCGATGCGACGCTGGGGATCGTGCAGCACTTCCTTGCCGGTGCGCAGGACGGCTGGGAGTTGGTGCTCGGGGCGCTCCGCGATGGCCGCGGTGACGACGTCCTGCCGGCGCTCGGACGCCTTGGCGCGGTCATGGGCCAACTGCACGCGACGCTGGCCGCCGAGCGGACCGATCCCGCCTTCGTGCCCGAGGAAGTCAGTCCGGAGGGCTTGGCGCTGATGTCCGCCGCACTCGACGAGCTGACGATCGACGTGTTCGCGGGGCTGCCCGACGATCCGGCACTGGCCCCGATCGCCGGCCGTGCCGACGATATCCGCGAGCGCCTGCGCGGAGTCTCCAAGAGCACCGGCCTGGGCCGCAAGATCCGCGTCCACGGCGACATGCATCTGGGACAAGCATTGCTGTGCGCAGACGAATGGCATCTGATCGACTTTGAGGGTGAGCCGGCGCGTCCGGCCAACGAGCGCCGCCGCAAACGCTCCCCGCTCCGCGACGTCGCGGGGCTGGTGCGGTCCCTGGACTATGCCGCCGGGGCGGCGCGGCTCCACCACGGCGTCGACGTCCCCCCGCACTGGCTGGCGGCGGCGCGCACGGCCATGCTGGAGGGGTACTTCGCAGTCGTCGAGCCCACCGGCCTCCTGCCGCCGACGTCCGCGATGACCGACGAGGTGCTGGGGTTGTACGAACTCGAGAAGGCCGTGTACGAGCTGCGATACGAGCTCGCGCATCGCCCCGGCTGGGTCGCCATTCCGGCCGCGGCGATCGAATCACTGCTGGGGAGGCCGGCATGAGCGGCGCCCGGGACGCGGCACAGCTTCTGGAGCACCGTGCGCATCACGATCCCCACGCGGTCTTGGGAGTCCATGCCGTGGCGGCGGGGTGGGCGATACGGGCATGGCGGCCGCTGGCCAAGCTCGTGCGTGCGTACCCGCAAGCAGGTCCGCCGGTCGAGCTGGACCACGTGGCGTCGGCGCTGTTCGCCGCGTCGGTCTCCACGGCGCCGGGTCGCTACGAGATCGAAACCGTCTACCCCGACGGCACGACGCACCGCGCTGCCGATCCATACGCGTTCGCGCCGAGCGTCGGGGAGCTGGACCTGCATCTGATCGCGGAGGGACGCCACGAAGAGTTGTGGCGCGCGTTGGGGGCCCATACTCGTGAGATGGACGGCGTGGTGGGTGTCGCGTTCGCGGTCTGGGCACCTTCGGCGCGGTCGGTGAGCGTCGTCGGCGACTGGAACGGGTGGGACGGCACGGCCCAGCCCATGCGTTCGCTCGGGGGGGCCGGAGTGTGGGAGCTGTTCGTTCCGGGCATCGCCGACGGTGCCCACTACAAGTTCGAGATCCACAGTTCCGACGGTGTCACCAAGGCCAAGACCGACCCGATGGCCGGTGCATCGGAGTCTCCCCCACGCACGGCCTCGATCGTCACCAGCAGTGACTACCAGTGGCAGGACGAAGCGTGGATGCAGGCACGCAAGGACCGCCAGCCATGGCGGGAGCCGGTTTCGACCTACGAGGTCCACCTGGGCTCGTGGCGGCGCAACCCCTTGCAGGGCAACCGGTCCCTGACCTACCGCGAGCACGCCGAGGAACTGGTCGCGTACGTCACCGGTCTGGGCTTCACCCATGTCGAACTCATGCCGGTGATGGAACACCCCTTCGCGGGATCCTGGGGCTACCAGTCGACGGGCTACTTCACGCCGACGGCGCGTTTTGGCGACCCGGATGCATTCCGTGCGCTGGTGGACGCCTGCCACGGCGCCGGCCTGGGGGTCATCCTGGACTGGGTGCCGGCGCATTTTCCACGCGACGATCATGCGCTGGCCAATTTCGACGGCACGGCTCTCTACGAACATGCCGACCCGCGTCGGGGCGCCCACCCGGACTGGGGGACCCTGATCTTCAACTACGGGCGCAACGAGGTACGCAACTTCCTTCTGGCGAGCGCCTCGTTCTGGCTCGAGGAGATGCACGCCGATGGTCTGCGCGTCGATGCCGTCGCGTCGATGCTCTACCTCGATTACTCCCGCAAGGCGGGCCAATGGGTGCCCAACCCGGAGGGCGGTCGCGAGGACCTGGACGCGATCGTGTTCCTGCGCCAGCTCAACGAACGCACCCATGCACGCACGCCGGGAACGCTCGTGGCCGCCGAGGAGTCGACCGCGTGGCCCGGCGTTTCGCGGCCGACCTCGCTGGGCGGGCTGGGGTTCGACCTCAAGTGGAACATGGGGTGGATGCACGACACGCTCGAGTATTTCGCGCGTGACCCCATCCACCGCTCCCACCACCAGAACGACCTGACGTTCGGGCTGCTGTATGCGTTCAGCGAGCAGTACCTGCTCCCGCTCTCGCATGATGAGGTCGTCCACGGCAAGGGGTCATTGCTCAGTAAAATGCCCGGCGACCGCTGGCAGCAGCTCGCCAACCTGCGCGCGCTGTATGGCTGGATGTGGGCGCACCCCGGCAAGAAGCTCGTGTTCATGGGCGCCGAGCTGGCGCAGGAGCGCGAATGGGATCACGACGGCAGCCTCGATTGGCACCTGCTGGACGACCCGGGCCACGCCGGGGTGCAACGGCTGGTCGGAGACCTCAACCGCACCTACCGGGACACCCCTGCACTGTGGGAGCGCGATGCCGACCCGGCCGGCTTCGCATGGGTCACCGCCGACGACGCCGCGGCCAATATCCTGGCGTTCTGCCGGTACGCCGACGACGGGCGACCGCTGCTGTGCGTGGCGAACCTGTCACCGGTGCCGCGTGAGGCGTACACCGTCGGGCTGCCTCAGGGTGGGACGTGGCGTGAGGTGCTCAACACCGATTCGTCGCTGTACGGCGGATCCGGCGTCGGCAACCCGGGCGCAACGGTCGCCGTGGAGCGTCCATGGAAGGGTTTCGCGTTCAGTGCCGAGCTGATGCTTCCGCCACTTGCAGTCGTGTGGTTGACCCCGGACGAGGGCGTGTGACGCCGCAGCTCTGGCCGGGCCGTCCGTTTCCACTGGGCCCGACATGGGATGGCCAGGGAACGAACTTCTCGCTGTTTTCGGAACATGCGACCGGGGTCGAGTTGTGCCTGTTCGACGAGGCCGGCGCCGAGACGCACGTACAGCTCGTCGAGCGCACCGCACACATCTGGCATGGCTATCTGCCGGGGATCGGTCCGGGCCAACGATACGGTTTTCGCGTCGCCGGCCCGTGGGCACCCACCGAAGGGCATTTGTTCAACCCTGCAAAGCTCCTGATCGACCCCTATGCCAAAGCGATCGACGGGGACGGTCAGACCGGCGACCCACGCCTGCTGCCGTTCACCGCCGAGGGCGGGCGCGACGAGTCCGACTCCGCTCCGGTGGTGCCCAAGAGCGTCGTCACCGACCCGGGGTTCGACTGGGGCGACGATCGCCCACCGTGCGTCCCGTGGCACGAGACCATCATTTACGAAACCCATGTCCGTGGCTTTTCGGCCACTCATCCCGATGTGCCGCAGGAGCTTCGCGGAACCTATGCGGGCCTGGCGCACCCGGCGGCGATCGCACATCTGACGAACCTGGGCATCACCGCCGTCGAGCTGTTGCCGGTGCATCACATCGCCGACGAGCCGGCGCTTCGCCACCGTGGGGTCTGCAACTACTGGGGCTACAGTTCCATCGGCTACCTGGCTCCGAATGCCCGGTACGCCGCGAGCGGCCCGTTGGGCGCGCAGGTTCAGGAGTTCAAGCAGATGGTCCGGGCGTTGCACGCAGCCGGCCTCGAGGTGATCTTGGACGTGGTGTACAACCACACCGCCGAAGGACCCGTCGACGGACCGATGTTGAGCTTCAAGGGCATCGACAACCGCTCGTACTACCGGCTCCACCCTGACGATCCGAGCAGCTACGTGGACTTCACCGGGACCGGCAACAGCCTCAACCCCGTCCACCCGAGCGTGCTGCGCCTCATCATGGACTCGTTGCGCTATTGGGTTCTGGAGATGCACGTCGACGGGTTTCGCTTCGACCTCGCATCGGCGCTCGCCCGCGAGTTGTGGGACGTCGACCGGCTCTCCACATTCTTCGACACGATCCACCAGGACCCGGTGTTGAGTCAGGTCAAGCTCATCGCCGAGCCCTGGGACCTGGGCGAAGGCGGCTATCAGGTGGGCAACTTCCCGGTGCTCTGGGCGGAGTGGAACGGCAAGTACCGCGACACGATGCGCGATTTCTGGCGCGGCGCGGGTGGTGGCATCGCCGAGTTCGCCTCACGGTATGCCGGATCCAGCGACCTGTACCAGGAGGACGGCCGTCACCCGTCAGCGTCGATCAACTTCATCACGGCCCATGACGGCTTCACGCTCGCCGACCTCGTCGCCTACGACCACAAGCACAACGAGGCGAACGGCGAGGACAACCGCGATGGCACCGACGACAACCGCAGCTGGAACAGCGGGGCGGAGGGCCCGACCGACGACCCGGCGATCGTCGCGCTGCGCGCCCGAAGGCACCGCAACATGCTCGTGACGCTGCTGCTGTCAGAGGGCGTGCCGATGTTGTCCGGCGGCGACGAGCTTGGGCGCGCGCAGGCCGGCAACAACAACGCCTACTGCCAGGACAACGCGATCAGCTGGTACGACTGGTCGCTCGATCCCGACCGCGAGCGCCTCCTCGAGTTCACCCGCCGACTCATCGCCCTGCGTCGCGACAACCCGGTGTTCCATCGCCGGGCGTTCCTGACCGGACGCCAGACCATGGACTCCGGTCTGCCCGATGTCGCATGGTTTCGCGCGGACGGGCGGCCGATCGCCCAGCGCAACTGGAGTGACCCCGGACTGCGCACGCTCGCCGTGTTCTTGAACGGCGACGAGATCCCCACCCCGACCGAGCATGGCGAACGGCTCACGGGCGACTCGTTCCTGGTCATCGCGAACGCCGCCCGTGAACGGGTCCTGATGACCCTGCCCCCCAAACGCTTCGGCCTACGGTGGGAGCTCGCCCTCTCGACCAGCGAACCGGACGTCGAGAACGGTCGCTCCTACCCCGCCCGAACCGAGATCGCGATGGAACCCCACTCGCTCCTCGTCATCCGCCGCGCACGCTGAGGCCTCTGGCAACGATGTTCCGGGGCCAGGTCGCGATTCGGTGGCGACCACGCGCGCCGGGCCGGCGAACGACGTTCCGTGTCGGCCCCGGCGCACGACGCCTGCTCATCCCGCTCTGGCCGTACCGAAGGCCGGGTTCATCCGGCTTCCGGTGCGGATCACCGCACCCGAAGGGGCGGAGGGCTTCCGCGAGACGCTGGTCCTGTTGCGACGATGACCTTGTGAGGCGCACAGGGTTCGCCTGACCTCGCTGGGTAGGGTTCCCCGTGACCGATCGACGACCTGGAAGGACGAGCGATGAACAGCAGAGGCGACCTTCTGAAACGGGGCCGGCATTTCGTTGCAAGGTGGTGTTGCTGCGCCCCTCCGCAAGCCCCGTCGAGCTTGACGGCAGGCGGCGGCGGAGGGAGCGGCGAGGTGTCGGTGACGTGGGATCCGCTCCCCGCAGCCGCAAAGATCGCCTTCTACCGGGTCTACCGCGCCAAGCAGGACGACACCCTGTACCACCTCGCAGTTGTCCTGCCATCTGCCGTCGGCCAGCTCGCGCCGGGGAAGCTGGGAGTCGTCGACGCCCCGGACTATTGGCCGTGGCCGACGATCGACGACGGCACCGGTCAGCGCTGCTACGTCGTGAGCGCCGTTTCCCGACGCGGCCTTGAGGGCCCGATGTCCGGGCAGGCGTGCGCAATGCCGACGAGCTGAGCGATCGCTTTCGCAAGTACAACCACGCCTACCCGACCAGGATCCCGGTGGCGTACATGACGACGATCCCCGCAAGGTAGCCACCGACGACGTGTCCCGAGCGAAGTCCGCCGGGAGCGCGTCGAGCGATGTAGCGGCCGACCTCGACGACGACCTGGAGTGCCGCTCCGACGGCGAGCGCAAAGAAGAGGACGCCGAGCAGGTCGCTCGTGACAAAGCCGCCGATCCAGGCGCCGGCGATCGCGGGGGCACCCGCGACGAGCGCGAGGATGGAGAGCCGGGCGAGGCTGACCCGTCCCCCGCCGGCGATCGGCGTGGCGATGGCGAGCCCTTCGGTGACGTTGTGCACCATGAACCCGACGATGAGAAACGTGCCGAGCGCGAGCTCACCGATGGCGATCGACGAGCCGATCGCCAGACCCTCGCCGAGGTTGTGCAGGCCGATCCCGGCGGCGATCAGCGCGGCGAGCGCCGCTCCCTCGAGCGGCGCATCTCGCTCGCGCTGCCCGGCGTTCGAGAATCGCTGGGCGACGAAGGTCAGGCCGAGGTAGCTGACGGCAACGCCCAGCAGGATCAGCCCTGGCCCTTGGAAGCCGCTCGGGAGCGCCGTCTGGAGGTGGAGCGCCTCGGCGAGTGCGTCCAGGGCGAGGAAGCTGAGCAGGCCCGCCGTCAGCGCCATGAAGGCCGCCAGCCAGCGGGCGTCGGCGCGCCGAAGCGAGGGCAGCCAGCCGAGTCCGAGCGCGACGGGGACGACGCCGACGAGCAAGCCGATGAGGGCGTAGCCGAGGAACCCGCGCGGCGACGCCCCACGTGTCTCGATCGCCGCCGCGATCTCGGTCCTGGTCTCGATCCCTCTCGAGCTGGTGATGCCGACCGTGTAGGGGTCACCGTCAACCCACTCGAAGGGCACGATCACCGTGCTCGAGCGCAGCCGGCCGAGCGTCGGCGGCCCGTCGAGGCGGAATGGCACGATCGCATCGTCCACCGTGACGGTCGCGATCGTCAGTTCCGGTCGCTGTGGGTTCGTGACCCGGACGGTGATCTCGCCCGGCCTGAACTGGACCGTGCGGACGTCGAACTGGTCGAGCGGCGGCGGCGCGCGGCCGACGAGGTCGAGGAGCGAAGCGCCCGTCGAGGCGAAGAGCGTGACCACGCCGACGAGCAGGAGGATCGGCACGAGCGCCCACAACCGCCAGGCGCCGCGGCGCAAGCGACGTGTGGAGGTTGAACTCGCTTCCATCAGTCGACCACCTCGAAGAACCCCATCCAACCAAGCTCGGTGAACTCCGACTGGTGCGCGTGGAACATGAAACGCCCGGTGTTGTGGAAATCGATCTCGATGATCCCCCGCTGGCCCTGGCAGAGCATCACGGTGTCGGTGTACTCGAACGCGTCTGTCGAGCCGGTCGGGTAGTAGCGGAAGAACTCGCCGTGCAGGTGAAACGAGTTGATCTGATCGAACTCGGTCAGGTTGGCGATGTAGATCCGCACCGTCTGCGAGCGACGCACCTGGATCGGGTAGCGCGAGTAGTAGAAGGCGGGCCCGTTGACACCGTAGAAGTTGTTCTCGCCGTCGCCGTCGGTGTCGAAACCGCTCAGGACCATCACGAGTTCCTGCGCCGGCCGGCGCGGCTTGGGCGGGTCGATGATGAGGGCGCCATAGAGGCCCTTCGCGATGTGCTTCTTGAGGGGCGTCGCGTGGCAGTGATAGAGGTGCATCCCGTACGGGCGCGCCGGGAACTCGTAGATGTGGCTGCCGCCCGGCTCGACGATCTCGAAGACGCCGTCCATGTTCGCCGGGTGGATGCCGTGGAAGTGGATCGTGTGCGGATGCGAGCCGGCGTTCGTGAACGTGACGCGGAGCAGGTCGTCCTCCGTCGCCCGGATCACGGGCCCCGGGACGGTGCCGTTATACGTCCAGGCGGCGAAGGTGACGCCTTTCGCGACCTCGATGTCACGGTCGGTGGCGACGAGTGTGTACTCACGCACGCGACCCGCCTTGCGCGGCAACGGCTTCGGCGGGTAGAGGAGGGCGTCGAGGTCGTTCGGGCCGCCCGGCGCGGGAGCATCAGGTCCGATCATGGCGGCATGGCCCATCGCCGCATGCGCCATCCCCGCGTGGGCGGCCGGATCGCTCGCCGGCCCCTCGGCCAGCGCCAGCTTCGCGAGCGGCCCCACAGCAACAACCGGCGCGGCGGCGACGAGAAGTTGCCGGCGCGTGAATCGAAACTTAGGCAAGCCTAAAACATAACTTCTGCTCACCTGGAACACAAGCGTGGACACCACACCTTTCAGGGGGGTTCAGTCCTGGAACCCGGGGCGTCAGGCGCTCCTCAGCGTTGGCTCACAGGTGGTCCACTTGTCGGTGCTCGCGCACAGGTCTGACTCAGCGGGCCCGGCGGTCCGGTAGATCGATCGCAGTGCATCCGGGCGCGTCGTCGCGCCCTGGCACGCTGCCCATGGCGGAGTGTTGCGAGGGCATGTCGTACAGGACCCAGAGCCCGGACGCGGCGGTGAGACTTGCGACAAGGGCAATCGCCCCGCCGTATCCGAACGCGTCGGCGACGCCGCCGGCGATCAGTCCACCGACGACGTAGCCGCTGTCCCGCCAGAATCGGTAGATGCCCACCACGGGCGCCCGCGCCACGGGCGTGACGGCGTCGGACACCGCCGCGATCAGCGTGGGGTACACCAGCGCGGTTCCGAGACCGAGCAACACCGCTGCCGCGCTGGCCGCGACGAGCGCTCCGTCGCTGAGTGCCAGCAGCCCAAGCGCGGCTGCCTGGACCAGCATGCCGCCCACGATCAGTGGCTTGCGTCCGACGCGGTCTGACCAATGCCCGGAGGCGATCTGCGCGACGCTCCAGACGCCGGGATAGAGCGCCGCCACGAGACCGATGCCGCCGATGCCGGCTCCGTTGGCGGCGAGGAAGAGCGGAACGAGGCCCCAGGCGACGGCGTCGTTGAGGTTGTTGACCAACCCGGCGTGGGAGCAGGAGCGCAGCGCCGGGTCACCGTAGGTGCCCTGCCTGAACGCGTGTGGCAGCGTCGGAGCTGTACCGTCGGCGCCCGGATGATGGCCGGCCTGCTCAAGCGCGACCTGAGGCGCGGTGTCGCGCACGAAGATGACGGACATCAGCAGGGCGATGACGGCAATCACCGCGCCGGCGCCGACGAGCACGTCGCGCGCGGCGAAGGAGGCGGCAAGCCAACCGCTCAGGGCGGCGGCGAGGGCGACGCCGCCGTAGCCGGCCGACTCGTTGAGGCCGAGCGCCAGGCCGCGTCGATGCGGTCCGACGAGGTCGATCTTCATGAGCACGGTCATCGACCAGGCGAGCCCCTGGTTGATCCCGAGTAAGGCGTTTGCGACGACGATCCAAGCCCAGCCCGGCGCGACGGCGATCAGCAGGGGGACGGGGAGCGCAACCGCCCAGCCCGCGATCAACAACCGCCGGCGACCTACGCGTCCGGCGAGCGCCCCGGCCGCAAGGTTCGTCAACGCCTTGGTCGCACCGAAGGCGACGATGAACGACAGCACCGCGGTACTTGAATGCAGGCCGAAGTCCTCGCGCCCGATGAGCGGCAGCGCCGAGCGCTCGAGTCCGACCATGGCACCGACGAACGCGTTGACGGCGACCAGCAGCGAGAACTGCGCGGCGTTCTCGCGCAGCCCCAGGCGAATCGTCCGAGGCCTCACACGACGTCCGCGAGCGGCCGGCCGCTGCGGTTGGCACCGACGATCGCGACCTGCTGCTCGGGCGCGGGCGGGATGTCGCGGATTAACGCCTGCACGAACGCGTCCTCAGAGTCGAATCGCAGCGCAGGATTGTTGCGGCGCTCGAAGCCGATCGTCGAAATGGGGTTGGCTGAGAGCCCGCGCCCGCACACCGAGCCCGCGTAGTGCGACGGGTAGAGCACGAGGTGGTCGGGCAACGTCAGTAGCCGGTCGGTCAGTGACCGGTAGAGGATGCGGGCCATCTGCTCGACGTTGTGGTCGCCGTGGGCGTGGAGGTCCGGCCGGCCGGCATCGCCCACCAGCAGCGCGTCCCCGGTGAGCACCAGCCACGGCTCGTCGCTGCGCGTGCGGTCGGCGACCAGGTAGGCGTGGTGGGCGAGCGCGTGGCCCGGCGTGGCAATCGCCGTGATCTGGGTGTTGCCGAGTGTGACCGTCTCGTGGTCGTGCATCGCGTGGTGCGCGAAGTGGACACCTGCCCCGTCGGGGAGGTATGCGGTGGCCCCGGTGCGGGCGGCGAGCTCGGGCAGGCCCGAGATGTGGTCGGCCTGCAGGTGCGTGTCAAAGACCGCGACGATGGCGGCGCCCTGGCCGGCTGCACGCGCGATGTACTCGTCGACGAGGGCGACGTGCGGGTCCACCACCGCGAAGGCGCGGTGCGTCTTGCACCCGAGTAGGTACGACGCGCACGCGGTCTCGTCGTTCAGTAGCTGTCGAAAGTACAGATCGGCCTCCAGGGTTTGTGCTCACCGCCTATTGACAAGTTATCGTTTGATCTATTGAATATCAAAATGGGTTCCCGCAACGAGAAAGACACCCTCTTCGAGGCCATCGCGCTGATGGGCAAGGCATTCGCAAGCCCGCGGCGGCTGGAGCTGCTCGACCTGCTCGCGCAGGCGTCGCGGACCGTTGACGAGCTCGCACGCGCGAGCGACCAGTCGACGGCGAACACCTCCCAACACCTGCAGGCGCTGCACGCCGCAGGCATGGTCACCCGCACACGCGAGGGAACCAGCGTGCGGTACGCCCTGGCCGGCGACGAGGTTCTGTCGCTGTGGCTGGCGCTGCGTGACGCGTCGCTCGCGCGTCTGGGCGAGGTCGAGCGCGCCGCGCGCGACTACCTCGGCGAGGACGTCGAGGCGATCGGCCGCGACGAGCTGATCGCCCGAATGGGCAAGGGCGACGTCGTCCTCGTCGACGTACGCCCCCTCCAGGAATACGCCGCCGGACACATCGACGGTGCCCGCTCGATCCCGCTCGAGGAGCTTCTGGAGCGGCTGGCCGAGCTACCCGCCGGCCGCGAGGTCGTGGCCTACTGCCGCGGCCCGTTCTGCGCCTACGCCCACGACGCCGTCCGCCAACTGCATGCTGCGGGCCGCAAGGCGCGACGCCTGCAGGAGGGCTGGCCCGAATGGCGGCTCGCGGACACGCCCACCGACCATCACCGAGCCGCGTGAGCGACAAGGAGGACGAAATGCGTGCCATCGACTGCCCATGCGGTCACCGCCTCGAGGGCGCCAACGACCAAGAGCTGTTCCGCCTCGCCCGCGAGCACCTCAACCGCGACCACCCCGAGATGCAACGCAGCGACGAGGAGCTCCGAGCGCGGGTCGCAGCCGACGCCTACGACGCGGAGACCGTCGCATGAGCGCCATCGACATCTCCGTCGACGTCGATGTCCTGCGCGAGGAGATCCGAACGACCTACACCGACGTCTCGAACGACCAGGAGCGGGACTTCATCTTCCCCACCGGCCGAGCCTGGGCGCGGGAGCTCGGCTACCCTGAGCCGGAGCTCGCGCGCGTCCCGGACGGGACGGTGGAGAGCTTCGCCGGCGTGGCCAACCACTGGACCCTCGGACGCATCGACCCAGGGTCGGTCGTCCTCGACCTGGGCTGCGGCGCCGGCACCGACCTGCTGATCGCCGCGCAGATGACCGGCCCCGCCGGCCGCGTCATCGGCGTCGACATGACGCCGTTGATGCTCGAACGCGCGCGCGTCAGCGCGCGGGAGATGGGGCTGGAGGGCCTGGAACTGTACGAGGCGCTGATCGAGGCGCTGCCGCTCGCCGACGCCTCGGTCGACGTCGTGATCTCCAACGGAGTCGTCGACCTCGTGCCCGACAAGGACGCAGTGTTCGACGAGATCGACCGCGTCCTGCGCCCGGGTGGCCGGCTACAGATCGCCGACGTCGTGATCCACAACGAGGTCTCAGAGGACGCCCGCAAACGCATCGACTTGTGGACCGGCTGAATCGCCGGTGCGTTGCTCCACGGTGAGCACGCACGCCTGCTGGTTCAGCGGGCCTACACCGACATCACCCAGGGCGAACTCGTCGACACCTACGCCCGATCCGTCTTCGCGGACACTCGCCGCAAGGCGGCGAAGTTCGGCGCGATGGGCGCGACGATCCGGGCGACCAAGCAACGCTGAACGTCCGAGACGTCCCGGCGGCGTCACGCGGAATGCGGTTGGACCTCACGAACCGCTGGAGACCCGGCGTGCTTGCGAATCCCACGAGTGCCACGACTCGATTTCAATCCAGGCACTCACGCGCTTGCGGTCCCGTACGGAGTAGGGCTCGCCGCTGTAGCGGATCGAGAGACGATCGATGTCGACCAGATCCGGATCGTCCTGGAGCGCCGCGACGCGCCCTTCAAGGGTGACGTGGACTGACCAGCCATCGTCAGCGAGCACGGTGAGTGAGATCACGGACCCCACCGTCATCCATCGCAGGCGGGCCCGGGATTCGTCCATGTTGACAAGCACCCGGCCGCCCTCCCAGTCGTACCACGTGGCGACTGAATGCGGCGTATTCGGGCGTCGCGCGGTAGCGATCACCGCTGGGTTGGGCTCGGCGAGGAAGGCATCCACATCCGGTGGGACGGCGCGCGGAGCGGCTGATATGTGACGACGAGCGGTGGGCACGATGCGCTCCTTTCGGGATGAGGTCGTCGGACAGGGTGCGCGACGCGGGAGGCGGCGGCGCCTTGAACGGGCGAGGCGCCGCCGGAGTCCTCCCTATGCGCGGGATGCGTGACGAAAGCGAAGCGCACGTTCGACACCCGGGGTGAGTCGGCTTCCGGGGCCGTTGGTGAGGTTGATATAGCTCTGAAACACGATGTCCTCCAACGTCGTCAGTTGCGTAATACAACTGAATGTAGCGCAGATAGTTGCGCCATGCAACTCACTGTGGGATCATGCGCTCATGCTCGGAAACACATACGACGGCCAGAGCTGTTCGATCGCATGCGCGCTTGAGGTGATCGGGGAGCGGTGGACGCTGCTCATCCTGCGCGACGCGGTTCGCGGCACCCGCCGGTTCGAGGACTTCCTCTCCGGTCTCGGCATCGCGCGAAACATCCTGACGACACGTCTCTCGCGGCTCGTCGACGAGGGGATTCTCGAACGGGTGCAATATCAGGACCGCCCGGTCCGTCACGAATACCGCCTCACGACCAAGGGCCTGGATTTTCTGCCCGTGCTGATCGGGCTGCTGGAGTGGGGGGATCGCTACGCTCCATGGCCCAACGGTCCGCCGGCAGTGCTCACCCACACCGACTGCGGCCACACGCTGGAAACCGTCACCACGTGCGCTCATTGTGGTGATCCGGTCGACAATGCCACGGTCGAGATCCATTCCGGTCCGGGGGCGGCCGAACCACCCGCCTGACGGCAAGCGCGCACGCGTTTGCCGGGAAGCGTCGCGACCTTGGATGCTCGTGGGGACCAGCATGGACCCAAACGCACCCGGGCCGGGGCCACCCGGCTGCTTTCCTGGCTGCGACAGCCTGTCCTCCCCTGGGTCGTCGGGGGCCGCCGGTAGCCTCGCGTTCGATGCCCCCACCGCTTCGCAAGCGTCTGACCTCGGCGCTGCCAGACGCGCCCACCCGGGAGGTCATCCGCCTCGCGGGATTGCTCCGCTCCGGATCACGCCTGATCATCCTGTGCGGGTTCATCGTGGCCGTCGCGATGTTGAGCCCCCGCCTCTCGCCCCAGGCGGCCGGGATGGTCGCACTCGTCGGCGCCGCAGCCGTCCTCGCGGGTGCAATCGTGTTCGTCGTCCTGGCGCGCGGTGTGCATCACCTTGGGGCCGCGCACCCCGGCCTGCAGATCGCGCAGGCCGTGCTGGTCACGCTCCGCAAGCTCGGGCTGCCCATCCTGGCGCTCGCGTTCTTCTTGCTCTGGACGTTCGTCTACCTGGCCGTGTGGTGGTACCACCCCGGCGACGCGTTCACCGGACTCGTCCACCAGGGGCAGGACCCACGGTTCGCGGACTTCTTCTACTACGCGGTGATGACGGCGTTCATCTCGCCGCCCAACGACATCATCGCCGCGTCGCGCGGGGCACGGAGCGCCACACTCATCGAGATGTTGACCGGGCTCTCGCTGCTGGCGACCTACGTGTCGAGCCTGGTCGATTGGCCGGCACGAGGAGGCCAGGCTCCGGCCGAACCGTCTGAGCCACGAGGTTAGGCCCGGCCGTAGACCGGGATCGCGGCGCCGGTCACGGCGCGCGCCCCGTCAGAGCACAGAAAGCGGATGACCGCGCCCAGGTCGCTGGGATCGACCCAGCGATCGTGGTCGGCGTCGGGCATCGAGGCGCGGTTGGCGGGGGTGTCGATGACGCTCGGCACGATCGCGTTGACGCAAATGCCGTGATGTTTGGTCTCCTCGCTCGCGGCGTGGACCAGCGCCAGGAGCGCGGCCTTGCTCGCCGCATACGCGGACCCACCGGCAAACGGCGCCAACGCCGCCCGGGTGCCCACCCCGACCACCCGTCCCTCGCCACGCATGAGCATCCCCGGCAGGAACGCGTGCAGCAGGCTCGCGAACGAACGGGCGTTGAGCGTCATCATGCGATCCCATTCGGCGAGTTCCATCTCGACCACAGGGCGATCCGCGAGGAACCCGCCCACCAGGTGGACCAGGCCCCACAGGCCACCGTCCGCGTCGATCCGCGCCGCGGTCGCCGCGACCTCGGCCTCGTCGCCCACGTCCAGCTGCAGCAGCTCGACTGCGTCGCCGAACGCCGCCCGCGACGCCTCGGCCTCGCGCTCGAGTATCCAGGTGACGAGCACGCGGTACCCGGCGTCGATCATCTGTGTGGTCACGCCCGCGCCGAGTGCGCCGGTCCCTCCGGTGACGAGCACGGTCCGTCCATTGCCTTCTGATGCGTTCATGCAGGTGCCGTCTCGCGAGCGACCGGTTCCGTTTCACGTGTCGGCGTCATGCGCCCCACTTCGCGGTGATGCGCTGCAACATCGGTACGCTCCTGAACGTCGCGGGCATGCCGAGCGCCCGCTCGAAATGCCCGTTGGAGAGCTTGGATCCCCCCGGATCACGGCGCACCCAATGAACCTCCCGGTCCACGATCGTGATCAGATCGTTGTCGGTCTGCAACGCGAGCGTGGCGGCGATGTTCTCGGGCGGGGGCGGGGCCTTCATCATGCCGATCTGGTGCGAGCCGGCGACGCCGACGAACGCCGCGTCGACGATCGCGGCCAGCGCCGGCGGCTCCCGCAGGAACGTGGTGACCGCATAGCCCAGCGCTGTCTGCAGGCCGTCTTCGATGTCGCGTTCGAGCACCTCCGCGCTGCGACCGCCCTCCGCGCCGAAGATGATGTTGCCGCTCGCGATGAAGCTCTCGACATCCGCGAACCCCATCGACATGAAGACCTTTCGCAGCTCGTCCATCGTGATGCGGCGCCCACCGACGTTGATCGCGCGCAGGAACGCGACGTACGTCACGGGGTCAGTCCGGCGGGCCACCGGGCACCCACAACACGTCGCCATCGCCTGTGGCGTTTGCGCCACGCGCCAGGATGAACAGCAGATCCGAGAGGCGGTTGAGGTACTCCACCGCGTGTGCGTTGACCGGTTCTGCATCGCCCAGCGCGATAACCGACCGCTCGGCGCGACGGCAGACCGTGCGGCCCAGGTGCAGGGCGGCGGCCGCCGGCGAGCCACCGGGCAGCACGAAGCTCGTCAGGGGTTCGAGCGTCTCATTGACCTGGTCGCACCAGACCTCAAGTTGCGTGACCTGTTTGGCCGTGACCCGCAGGCGCTCGCCCTCGCCGCCCTCGGGCACGCACAGGTCGGCCCCCATGTCGAACAAGTCGTTCTGGATCCGCGCGAGCCACGCGTCATACCCCGTGGGCATCGCCTGCCGGCGAGCGACGCCGATGACGCTGTTGAGTTCGTCGACATCACCGTACGCGACGACACGCAGGCTCGTCTTGCGCACTCGCGACATGTCGCCAAGGTGGGTGTCACCACCGTCGCCCTGCCGGGTGTAGATGCGCGTGAGTCGGACCATCGGCTGTGAGCCTACGCCGCAGGGTGGGCGTGGGCCCATGCGACGGCGAAGCGTTCCGCCTGCGCCCTCGTGCGCACCAGGCCAACCACCTGCTCTTCGCGTAACGCGTCGAGCAACTCGGTCATCCAGCGACCGGGGACCCGACCCAACAGCTCACCCAGCTCGGCGCCGTTGACCAGCGGCTGCACCGGTCCACGCTCCTTGAGCGTCACGTACCACTCGGCGATCTGGCGGGCGACGGCCAGGTGCCGCTGGATCTGCGGCGGGGTCGTGCGCGGGCCGTCCGTGGCGAGACGATCGGCGACCGACAGGACCATCTGTTCAGCCTCGGCGGGAGCGGTCGAGCGCAGGTACCGGTCGATCTGACGCAATGACAGCGGCTGCCGGTGCACCATGAACCCCAGCGCCAGGTGCTTGCGCACGCAGAGTGCGACGACCTCGCGAAACCGGGTGGAAGTCCGGTACTGGCGACACCACGCATCGGCAAGCTCGGCGCCGCGCCGATCGTGCTGGAAGAACGTCGCGCGTCCCTCGGGCGTGACGGCATATGTCTCGGGCTTGGCCATGTCGTGGAACACGGCGGCGAAGACGAGTGTGTCGCCACGATTCAGGTCGTCGGCCAGCGGCTCGGCCAGATCCGCGGCGATGTACGGTCCCGACGCGCGGAAGATCTGCGATGGATCCGTGCGGATCTCGCAGACATGGCGCACCACCTCGAGCGTGTGATCCAACATGTCCTTGTGGTGGTAGGGGGTCTGCTCCAGGCCGCGCCCCTCCTCGAGTTGCGGGACGACGACGCCGAGCACTCCCAGGTCGTCCAGGATCTCGAACCCTCGCCACGCGTCGGGCATGCGGGCGATGCGGCGCAGCTCGTCCGCAACCCGCTCGGGCGCGGATCGCGACAGACCACCGGCATCCATCCGGGCCCGCAAGCGCGTCTGGTCCTCGATGCCGAAGCCCAGCTGGCACGCGAGCCGTGCCAGACGCACCAGGCGCACCGGATCGTCACGCAACACCATGGGACCGACCATCCGCAGTGAGCGTGCACGCAGGTCGCGCAACCCGTTGTGGCGATCGATCAGGTCGCCACCCGCAAGCGGAAACGCCAACGCGTTGACCGTCAGGTCACGTCGAGCCAGATCCTGATCGAGGCCACCACCTTGCAGCGGGGTCAGATCGACGCTGAACGGCAAGGAACCGCCGTGTACGCGCCAGGCACCGAACGCATCCGACAGCGGGAATCGCGCCGCCCGATGCGCTGTCGCAAGACGCTTCGCGAGGTCCTGAGCATCGGTGGTGACCGCCAGATCGACGTCGGCCACCACACGACCGAGCAACGCGTCCCGCAGTCCGCCGCCGACGATCCACCCATCGCCCCCCAATGGGGCAAGCGGGCCCAAGAGCGCTGCGATGGCCGGCTGCGTCACGACGGGTTGAGGTACTCGCGACGCACCCGCGAACCGATTGCGCAGGTGACCTCGTAGCTGATCGTCCCGCGCCAGGCGCCGAGTTCCTTGGCGGTCAGGCGCGCGTCACCCTGTCTGCCGAGCAGCACCACCTCGTCACCCACGACATCGGTGGCCTCGGGTCCCAAGTCGACCGTGATCTGATCCATCGAAACCATTCCGACGACGGGTACGCGCCGCCCGCCCACGAGCACCTGGGCGTTGTTGGCATACGCTCGGGGATACCCATCGGCGTACCCGAACGGCACCGTTCCGATCCACGTCCCGCGCGCAGCGCGCCAGCGCCGGCCGTAGCCCACGCTCTCACGCCCCAGCAGGGGTTTGACCGACGAGAGGTATGACCCCAGGGACATGCCGGGGCGCAGCCCGTGGTCGTCGGGATCGTGTCCGAACGGATCGCACCCGTAGACCGCGATTCCGCAGCGCACCATGTCGAAATGCGTGTCGGGCGAGCGGACCGTCGCAGCCGAGTTCGCCGCGTGCACGAGCGCATTCGGAAAACGCTCGCGAAGCGGCGCGATCATCGCGCGAAATCGCACCAGTTGCTCAACCATGAATGCCGCGTTCTCGCCCTCGGTCTCGTCAGCGGTCGCGAAGTGGGTCATCAGCCCGACGACTTCGACGTCCGCGTCAGCCGCCACACCGGCCAGCGCACCGACCAGCTCGTTTCGAGCGCCCAAGCGCCCCATCCCGGTATCGAGCTTGAGATGGATGCATCGCAGACCCGCCGCGGCGGCGGCCCGGACGCCGTCGACCGTCCACACGGCGATCTCGCATCCGGTCGCGGCGGCCCGAGCCCACTCGTCGCCGAGCAACGGTCCCCACATGACCAGCGGCGCATCGACCCCACCGGCGCGCAACTCCTCGGCCTCGGCGACCGCCGCCACCCCAAGCCGGCTGGCACCGCCCGCGAGCGCAGCTCGTGCAACATGGACGGCGCCGTGCCCGTAGGCGTTCGCCTTGATCGCTGCGAGCACCTCAGCGCGCCCTGCGGCTGCTGCGAGTACCCGTACATTGTTCCGGATCGCGTCCAGGTCGATCCGGGCCACGCTGCGTTCGACCATCACCGCGCGCCGATTGCCTTTGGGAGTTGCTCGATGATGTCCCCTGCGATGGCACCGTCTCCCCGGTCCGCCAGCACGCCGGCACGGGCGTGCACCGCAACGGCCGTGGCAGCGGCGGCGAGCGCCGTCATCCCCTTGGCCAGCATCGCCGCGACAACTCCGGTCAACACGTCACCGCTGCCCGCGCTGGCAAGCGCTGCGGTGCCGATGGCGTCGACGATGATCGCGCCGTCGACGTCGGTCGTAATGGTGCCGGGTCCTTTCAACACGACGATGGCACGTGACGTGTCGGCCAGACGTCGGGCGGATGCGAGTCGGGACTCCTCCACCTGGGCACGCGTGACGCCGAGCAGCCGCGCCGCCTCGCCGGCATGCGGCGTCAAGATCGTCGGCGCGCTGCGGGCACCGAGCCATGACGGCCGGCGCTCCAGGTGCCACAACCCGTCGGCATCGATGACCGTCGGCAGGTCGATCGCCTCGAGTACGGCACGAACGAACGCCGTGGTCGCGGCGTGGCGGCCAAGCCCGGGACCGATCGCGATCGCGCCGACGCGCCCGGCTTCGGCGACGACGGCGTCAAGCGATGCGTGGGTCAGACACCCTGCGTCGTCGGGGATCGGAGCGCTCATGACCTCGACCATGCTCGCGGCGAAGATCGGCTGCAACGTCTGCGGCACCGCCGCCACGGTCAACCCGGCACCGGCGCGCAAGGTCGCCCGTGCACAAAGCACCCCGGCACCGGTCAAGCCGGGAGACCCGGCGATGACGAGCACCGACCCCGCCCCGTACTTGTCCGACGTGAGGGGCTTGGGCGGGACCACGCCCGAGCGATCTCCGGCCAGCCAGGCGTTGGGCGTCGAGGTCGCGGGGGCCGGGACACCGATGTCGCAGACCACGATCTCGCCGCAGCGCGCGCGGCCGGGTTCGATGTGCAAGCCGGGTTTGTCGCCGTGGAATGTGACGGTCAGCGCGGCGCGTACCGCCCATCCGGGCACCTCACCGGTATCGGCATTGACTCCGGACGGAACGTCAAGGGCCACGACGGACGACTGCGACCGCTCGATGGCGTCGATCGCGGCGCCCACGGGGCCGCTGGGACCACCGCGCCCGCCGATCCCGAGGAGTGCATCCACCACCAGACGACCCGATCCCAGGAGCGTCGGCGTGAACGACCGCGCCCGCATGCCGAGACTCCGCGCGACCGTGGCCATCGTCATCGCGTCTGGCGTCGTCGGCGACGTCCCTCGGGGCGTGGCGATCTCGACGTCCCACCCGGCATCGGCCAGGTGACGTGCCACCGCATACCCATCCCCGCCGTTGTTGCCAGATCCACACACGACGAGTGCGCCATGAATCCCGCTGAATCGATCCGTGATCGCCGCCGCCGCCGCCAGACTCGCGCGCTCCATCAAGAAGATCGACGGGATCCGGTGACGTTCGGATGCACGCCGGTCCGCCAGCCTCAGCGCGGACGCGCCGAACAGCGGCGTACACCCGGCAATCGGCGGCGGCGTGGTCGTCGTGGCGATCGGCATCACCCCATTCTAGTGCGCTGCCATCGGCGGCCCCGGCGCGCGTCAGGTTCGCGGCGTCGTGGTCAGCCCGGCTCGGTCTCGGCCACGGCGACGGCCGCGGCCAAACCCTTGCTGTGTGTCAGCGAGAGGTGGATGCGATCGACTCCCAGTCGTGCCGCCCACTCGGCGTAGTGGCCGTGCAGCGCAACGGTGGGGGCACCACGACCGCGCACGACCTCGACGTCGCGCCAGCGGGTCATGCCACGTCCCAGGGCCTTGCCGACCGCCTCCTTCGCAGCGAACCGTGCGGCGAAGTGTTGCGCCGGGAACGCGCGTGACAGGCAGTAGTCGGCCTCGGCTTCGGTGAAACAGCGCTCGGCGAAGCGCGGGCGGCGTTGGAGCGCGCGCACGATGCGCTCGATCTCGATGATGTCGACCCCGACCCCGACGATCACTTAGTGGTCCTTCTCGTAAGTACGGCAACGTATCCCGCGCGAAAACCGAGGCAGGCGAGGACGCAGTGTCCCGCCGCTCTCGGTTGCCATAACGGTGGGACCGAGGACAAAGCCTGGCGACGGTTTGCAGCCGGGAAACGTGTTCGTATTTGCGAGGAGGACCACTTCGTGCTCGCTTTCGTAAGTACGGCAACGTACCCGCGCGAAAACCGAGGCAGGTGAGGACGCAGTCTCTTGCCGCTCTCGGTTGCCATAACGGTGGGACCGAGGACAACGCCTGGCGACGGTTTGCAGCCGGGAGACGTGGTTGTACTTACGAAAGCGGGCACTTAGGGCTCGCAGCTCGTGCGTGGGCCTCGCGGGAGCGGCCCCACAGGGATCCGAGCAGGGCCAGCGAGTGCTGGGGCGCGACATCGTCGTACAAGGGTGCCGCCCCGTCGAACAGGCGCTCAAGGCGCTTGCCCCACACGACCTCCCACGGGTCGCGGTCGAGCCCCGCCAGACGGGAGAGCTGTTCGGTGGGCACCTCCCGGTCCGTGGCGACGATGACCAGGTTGCCCGAGGTCTGTCGTTCGAGGGTGGCGGTGTCGGCCAGCAGCGCCACCGATGCGTACCGTTCACGGAACGTCGCCACGACCCCACCCGCGTAGCCCAACGGCGGGAGGTCGATGAGGTTGATGACGTGGATCCCGTCATCGGCGAGCACGGTGCGGGCGACATCGACGAACTCGACCGTCGTGAGGTGATGCGGTACGACGACGCCGGCGAACGCGTCGACCACGAGCACATCGAGCGACCCCGGTGACAGTGCCGAGAGTTCCTCGCGACCGTCACCGATGCGCGCCTCGAGCCGCGCCGAGGTCTGCAATCCCAACCATTCGCGTGCGATCGAGATGACCTCGGGATCGCGCTCGATCACGAGCGCACGCAGGTCGCGACGGGTCGCATCCAAGTACCGCGGCAGCACACACGGCCCGCCGCCGATCTGGGCCATCGCCATCGAGCGGCGCTTGGGGTGCATCACGTCCAGCACGCGCACCAGATGGCGCAGATACTCGAACTCGAGATGGGTGGGATCGAGCACGTCCACGTAGCTTGATTCGACGCCGTCCTGCAACACCAGACGCCCACCCGCCCGCGCGGGATCGGCCCGGATCTCGACGACCACGTTGCCGGCGGGAAGCTCGTGGTGGGGGACGGGCGGCGCGGCCACGGGGAGTCGAGTACGACGTACACTCACGCCCCGCACGCTACCCCGTTCGACCAGAGGTATGAGCGTAGTGTGTCGCCCCGTGGCAACACACGGTCATGGGACAGTGGGGGACGACACCGCGAGCGGACACCATGGCGCATCACGCACCGGGGCGGCCGCGCTGACGCTCGGCGCGCTGGGTGTCGTGTTCGGCGATATCGGCACCAGCCCGCTGTACGCCATGCGCGAGGTCTTCGCCGGATCGCACCACCTCGCCGTGACGCACGACCGCATTTTCGGCGTCGTCTCGCTCGTCTTCTGGTCGTTGATGGTGATCGTGACGATCAAGTACGTGGCGTTCATCATGCGGGCCGACAACCACGGTGAAGGTGGGATCATGGCGTTGATCTCGCTCGTTCAGGGGGCGCCGTTTCGCACTGCGCGGGCCAGAGCCGGCCTGATCGCGCTCGGCATCTTCGGGGCCGCGCTCTTCTATGGCGACGGGATGATCACCCCGGCGACGTCGGTGCTGTCGGCGGTCGAGGGGCTCGGTGTCGTGGAGCCTGGTCTCGACCGATTGGTCATCCCGATCACGCTCGTCATCATCGTCGGCCTGTTCGCGATCCAACGTTTCGGAACCGGCACCGTCGGCAAGCTGTTCGGGCCCGTGATGGTCCTGTGGTTCGGGATCCTTGGGACCACCGGTCTGCTCGAGACGGTTCGTCATCCGGCAATCCTCAAGGCCCTCTCCCCGCTCCCCGGACTGCAGTTCCTGTTCAATGAGCCGGGTCGGGGGTTCATCGCGCTCGGGTCGGTGGTGCTGGTCGTCACCGGCGCCGAGGCGCTCTACGCGGACATGGGCCACTTCGGCCGGCCCGCGATCGCACGAGGTTGGGTGTTCGCCGTGTTACCCGCACTGCTCCTGCAGTACATGGGCCAAGGGGCGCTCATCCTGGCCGAGCCAGATTCGGTCGACAGCCCGTTCTTTCGACTCTTTCCCGACTGGGCCCAGCTGCCGATGGTGTTCCTGGCGACGGCTGCGACCGTGATCGCGTCACAGGCGGTCATCTCCGGCGCATTCTCGGTGACGCGCCAAGCCGTGCAGCTGGGCTTCTTGCCACGGATGCGCATCCGGCACACCTCGGCGACGGAGGTGGGTCAGGTCTACGTCCCCGCCGTCAACTGGGGGCTGATGCTTGCGGTGCTCGGCCTGGTGATCGGTTTCCGCTCCTCGTCGCACCTTGCGTCCGCGTACGGCATCGCCGTCACGGGAACGCTCGCCGTCGACACGCTCCTTGCATTCATCGTGGTGCGGCTGCTGTGGCGCAAGCCACTGTGGCTCGTCATCGCGGGCGCGACGGCGTTCCTGACCGTGGACCTGACCTTCTTCGCCGCCAACACCACCAAGATCGTCCACGGTGGCTGGTTTCCGCTTGCGATCGCGCTGATCGTGTTCACCGCGCTCACCACCTGGCGCCGCGGACGCGAACTGCTCAAAGAGCGGATTCGTGAAAAGGAAATGCCGCTGGCCAATTTCGTTCAATCGCTCAGCACGCTGCCAGTTCTCCGCGTACCGGGGTGCGCCGTGTTCCTGACCGCCGTCGAGGGCGGAACACCACGTGCACTCATCCACAATCTGGAGCACAACCGGGTGCTGCACCAGAAAGTCGTCATCTTCACCGCTCGGACGCTCAACGTTCCCGTGGCGCCGGACGACGGCCGATTGAAGGTCGAACATCTGTGGCACGGGCTCCGGCGCGTCACCGCCAGCTACGGCTTTCAAGAGCTCCCGGACATTCCACAGACGTTGCGTGACGCGCAACCGCTCGGCTTGGACATGGACCCCGACACCGCCACGTACTTTCTCAACCGCGTGAGCTTCGTCTCGACCCCCAAACCGGGCATGGCGCGCTGGCGTGAGCGGCTCTTCGCAGCGATGAGCCGCAACAGCACGAGCGCAGCGCAGTTCTTCAACATCCCGTCCGAGCAGATCGCCGAACTGGGAATGCAGATCGACTTGTAGCGTGCGCGGCGAGGTACCCTGACGCCGGTGAGGGCGCGACGCATCCATTACGGCTGGGTCATCGCGACGGTCACGTTCTTGGTCCTGCTGGGGGCGGCGGGGTTCCGCTCGACCGTCGGGGTGTTCGTGGTGCCGCTCCAGGACGAGTTCGGATGGAGCCGCGGCGACGTGTCGCTCGCGATCGCGATCAACCTCGTCGTCTACGGCCTGGTCGCGCCCTTCGCCGCAGCGTTCGTGGAGCGCATGGGCGCCCGCCGCATCATGGTGGCGGGGCTCATCGCCGTCAGCGCTGGAGCGGCACTGACGATCGCGATGACGTCGCTGTGGCAGCTGGACGTCCTGTGGGGCATCGTCATCGGTACGGCCACCGGCGCGATCTCGATTCCACTCTCGGCCATCATCGCCACCAGATGGTTCGTCCGCCATCGCGGGTTTGTGACCGGGCTGCTGACCGCGAGCTTTGCGACCGGCAACCTCGTGTTCCTGCCGTTGCTCGCGTGGATCACCGACGGGCACGGCTGGCGGTGGGCCGTCGCCATCGTTGCGATCACGGCCGCTGCGATGGTCCCGGTCGTGCTCATCCTGATGCGCGAGCGTCCAGCCGACCTGGGGCTTGCGCCCTACGGCGCAGACAGTGCGACGCCGCGCGCGCCGCCGGCCCCGACCGGCAGCGTGTTCGCGACGCCCTTCCGGGTGTTGCGCCACGCCGTGCACATCCGTGACTTCTGGCTGCTCGCCGGGACGTTCTTCATCTGCGGCTGGACGACCAACGGGGCAGTGCAGTCGCACTTCATTCCCGCGGCGCACGACCATGGCATCCCCGAGGTCCGTGCGGCGAGCCTGCTTGCGGTCATCGGCGTGTTCGACATCCTGGGCAGCACGGCGTCAGGGTGGCTGACCGACCGCACCGACCCGCGCCGGCTGTTGTTCCTCTACTACTGCCTGCGCGGCACGTCACTCGCGGCCCTGCCCTTCTTGCTCCAGGGCTCGCAACTCCCGCTCGTCGCGTTCGCCGTCGTCTACGGCCTTGACTGGGTCGCAACCGTCCCGCCCACGATCGCGCTGACCAACCAGGCCTTCGGTCGAGAGCATGCGTCGGTGGTGTTCGGCTGGGTATTTTGCGCCCACATGTTGGGCGGCGGCGCGGCGGCCTGGCTTGCCGGAACATTCCGGGAGGCGTTCGGCGACTACCTGATCGCCTTCACCGGCGCGGGCTTACTGGCACTCCTTGCCGGGTTCGCGGCCCTGGGGATCGCGCGAGGACCTCGCGCGCAACCGCAGCCGGCATGAAAACGTGCCGGTCGTCGATGGTCGCGGACGTCGATCAGGACAGCAGGTCGCGCACCCGGTCCTTGGGTCGCCCGATGATCGCCGTCTCGCCACGAACGACGACCGGACGCTGCATCAGCATCTTGTGCTTGGCGATGATGTCGACGACCTGTTCAGCGGTTTGGAAATCCGCTGTGTCCAGTTCGAGTTTCTTGAACAGGCTGTCCTTGCGCACCAGGTCTGCGGGCGGGTCCTCGAGATGTGCCACAAGCCACGACAACTCGTCCCGATCCGGCGGGGTTTTCTGGTAGACGATGATCTCGGCCGCGACGCCAAGCTCCTCGGCAATGACCACGGCGTTGACCGACGAACCGCAATGGGGGTTGTGGTAGATCCTCACGTGCTCCATGGCCCAAGCCTAGTGGTCTGCGCACATCCGCTCGGCCGTCCACAGCCGATGTGTGTCATCTCTGCCACGCATCGTCACCGCTCATGTAACGATTGGCCACGGCGGTGTCGGCCAAATGACCGCTTCCCAGGCCTGGATTGCGGCGACGCGCATCCGAGGGTGCGCGGTGCGGCCATTCCCCGCCCGAAGTGTGTCGTCACTGTCACGCATGTGTCACAGGGAATGTGACGATTGGCCGCAGCGTGTTCGGCCAAATGGCCGTTCCGGGGGCCCGTCGTGGGTGACGGACACCTTCGCGTGGCAACCGCCCGACACGTGGCCCGTTAGATGGGTGGGGCGGTGGGGACAGCGCAGACGCGCGGCGGATGGTCCATCACCGGTCCGGCCCGCCCGCCAGCGGTTCGAGGCTCTGCGCACCCGGGCCTGGCCCGAGTCGCCCGCCGCGCTACTCGACGGTGACGGTCTT
>JANMKR010000053.1:0-21700 GCA_031372145.1 Actinomycetota bacterium
CGCAGCCTTCGTTCATATCGGACCATATGGGCGAAGGCGAGGACAACGCTCCAAAGGCGAAACGTCTGTCTGAACGGTATGCGCCCCTGCGGAGCTTTGCAGCCGCCAGACTGCAAAGCTATTCCTGAGACAGGCCACTAGCCGCTCTCGGTACCCATAACGGCGAGACCGAGGACACCGCCTGGCGACGGTTTGCAGCCGGGAGACGTGGTCGTACTTACGAAAGCGAGCACTAAGCCACTCAGCGCGCTGCGACACCGACCGGCTGGCTCCCACGCACCTGGGCGAGGATTGCGATCAGTTGGGTGGCCTGCTCCTCGGTCAGCGATGCGAAGGCTCCGAACCCCGCGGCGCAGAGCGCGAGCGATGCCTGATCGACCAGCGCTCGCCCGCCGTCGGTGACGCACACGAGCAAGACCCGCCCGTCCTGCGGATCCTGCCGGCGCTCGACGAGTCCAACCGCTTCAAGCTTGTCGACGAGGTATGTGACGCTCGATCCGTGCACCATCAGCAGATCGCGGAGGCGCATCGTCGGCAGTTGCCCCGTCCGCGTGAACGACAGCAGCAGCAGGACCTCGTAGCGGGACAAGTTGAGCCCCAGCGGTCGCAGCACGATCTCGATCGAACGGACGGCGACGCCGTACGCCCGGATCATCGAGACGAGTCCCGAGAAACCCTGCGTTTCGGGGTACCGTTCGGCCCAGTGACGAACGGCCTCTTGGACCGCGTCACGGGGTCGAACGTCCTCGTCGTCGTGCACGACTGTCTCCCAGGGTTGACAGATGTTCGGGTATCCGAATACTATCCGATGTGTTGGTCGGAATTCCGAATAAATCGCGTGATGTCTGCTCGCCGGGCCCGCACCGATTCCTGGCGACGCGACGCGACGATCGGGCGAGGCGGGATGCTGACGCCTACATTTCCTCCCGACCGTCTTGCGTGAGACGCGCGAGGGAAGCGAAATGGTGAAGCGGCAATCAATTGACGCGGCACAGACAGGAGCCACAATGGGAGCGATTTGCGACGTGTTTGGCGATGTGTGGGGGCGCCACCGCGACCCCGCGAGGTGGTAGGCGTGCGGACCCTCGAGGAAGCGGTCATCGTCGACGCCGTCCGGACACCGTTGGGTCGGCAGCGCGGTAAGCTCAAGGACTGGCATCCAGTCGACTTGGCCGCCCATGTCCTGCGGGCACTCGTCGAGCGCAACGACTTTGACCCCGCGCTCATCGACGACGTCATCATGGGCTGCCTCGACCAGGTCGGTGAGCAAGGTGCCAACATCGGCCGCATCGCCGCGCTCGCTGCGGGATTCCCAGACTCCGTGCCCGGTACCACGGTCGACCGCCAATGCGGCAGCTCCCAGCAGTCGGCGCACTTCGCCGCGCAGGGCGTCATGGCCGGCGCGTACGACATCGTGATTGCCGCGGGCGTTGAGTCCATGACGCGCGTGCCCTTCTGGTCCAACGTGCCCGACAAGCGCGAAGTTTTCGGGCCGCGATTCCGTGCGCGCTACGACCTGGGCCCCGACGAATTCATCCACCAGGGCATTTCGGGCGAGATCGTCGCCGATAAATGGGGAATCGGCCGCGAGGAGCTGGACGCTTTTGCGCTCGAGTCCCATCTGCGAGCCGCTCGCGCGACCAGCGAAGGGCGCTTCGGACGCGAGATCATTCCGCTGCACGTCGTCACGGAGGACGGCGAAGAGATGATGTCCACCGACGAGGGCATTCGTGCCACCAGCACGATGGAGGGACTCGCCAAACTCCGCACCGTGTTCCGCGACGACGGCAAGCTGACCGCCGGCAACTCGTCCCAGCTGACCGACGGCGCTGCGGCGCTCTTGATCATGAGCGAGCGCAAGGCCCAGGAGTTGGGCCTGACCCCCCTCGCCCGCTTTCACACGTTCGCAGTGGCCGGCATCGATCCGGTCGAGATGTTGTCGGGCCCGATTCCGGCAACCCGCAAGGCGTTCGCGCGCAGCGGCCTGGGCGTTGATGACATCGACCTCTACGAGGTCAACGAGGCGTTCGCGTCCGTGCCACTGGCATGGCAGAAGGAGATCGGCGCGGACATGGCCCAGGTCAATGTCAACGGCGGCGCGATCGCCCTGGGCCACCCCGTTGGGGCCTCTGGCGCCCGGCTGATGGCGACCATGGTCCACGAACTCCAGCGCACGCAAGGCCGATACGCCCTGCAAACCATGTGCGAAGGCGGTGGCATGGCAAACGCAACGATCCTGGAGCGCATCGCATGATCCAGCTCACCGAACAGCATCATCAGGTGCAAGCCCTCGCCCGCGACTTCGCGCGCAACGAGATCGCGCCGAACTCGGCACGCTGGAACGCCGAGCATCACGTCCCGGTCGAGATGCTGCTCAAGATGGCCGAATTGGGGTTTCTGGGCATTGTCGTTCCGGAGGAATACGGCGGGACCGGCCTGGACCACAGGACGGTCTGCCTTGTCATGGAGGAGTTGGCGGCAGCGGATGCGGGGCTCTCGACCGGATTCGCCGTGCAAAACGGGTTGGGGGCTGAGCCCATCCTGAACTACGGGACGGAGGAGCAGAAGCGTGCATTGCTCCCCGTGATCGTGTCGGGCGAGCGGTTCTGCTCGTATGCGCTGACCGAGCCCGATGCGGGTTCGGACGTCGCGGGGCTCAAGACACAGGGACGCCGTCTCGACGATGGCTCGTTCGCGATCACCGGCAGCAAGATGTGGATCTCGGCCGGTGGCTACGCGAGCTTGTTCATCCTGTTTGCCCGGACCGAAGGCCCGGGTGCGCATGGGATCAGCGCGTTCATCGGTGGGCCGGGCGAGGGCCTGACCGTGGGCAAAGAAATTCCGAAGCTCGGTCTGCACACCTCGTCGACCGTTGAGCTGGCGTTCGACGACTATCGCCTCGACGGGGACGCGCTGCTGGGAAGCCCCGGCCAGGGGATGCAGATCGCGCTGTCGACGCTGGACAGCGGACGCATCACGGTCGCCGCACAGGCGGTCGGCATCGCGCGTGCCGCACTCGATCTGGCCACCGGGTACGCCAAGGAGCGCACCGCGTTCGGCGGGCCGATCGCCAGGTTCCAGGGCGTCCAGTTCCCGCTGGCAGACGTGGCCGCCAAGATCGACGCGGCCCGGGCATTGACCCTGCAAGCCGCGGCGATGCACGACGCCGGCGAGCCGATCTCGGTGATCGGCGCCAAAGCCAAGCTCTTCGCCAGCTCCGTCGCGGTCGAAGCGTCCAACGTCGCCGTCCAGACCCTGGGTGGAATGGGCTACAGCG
This sequence comes from Actinomycetota bacterium, assembly GCA_031372145.1. Lineage (GTDB taxonomy): Bacteria > Actinomycetota > Thermoleophilia > Miltoncostaeales > Miltoncostaeaceae > CALMEC01. The sequence continues at coordinate 3,278 of JANMKR010000053.1, forward strand.
CCGAGTTCCCCGCAGAGCGCCTCTACCGCGACGCCCGCATCACCCAGATCTACGAAGGCACCAGCGAGATCCAGCGCCTCGTCATCGCGCGCGACCTGTTCGGAGACGCCGCGCGCGGGTAGCGAACGGTTCGGCGTAGCCCCTCGTTGGCGCGACTCCTGACCCGCGCGAACCCACGTTTCGCCGCACGTCGTCAACGACCACACGCGTGGCCGACACGCCGCGCGTCACCCGCGATCGCACGGTGGTGCAGGGCACCATGCAAATGGTGCCCGGCACCACCGATCATCGCAAATCCCGCTCGGAGCGAAGATCCAGTGATGGGACTGTTGATCCCGTTGGTCTTTCGCGATCGCGGACGTCCGGCAATCGGTGGACAGTGATCGCGCGATCAAGCTCCGGGGACGCGCGAACCTTCGGGTCTCAGAAATGTGCGCCAGTCACGGCGCGTACCAGACTGCGCAGAACGCGGGTTGCCACCGACAAGCTCGCCAGGTTCGCGGTGGCGGAGGTTGCGATCTCGTCAAGCGCGCCCACCGCGTCGTCGACGGCGGGGGACGATTGCTCCCACCACGTATCCAACCGGTCGTCGGGGGAACCCGATGACTCGGTCGTGTCGATGACGTTCGCCGTCAGGCGTGCGTGGACTGCGAACAGGTCCTCGCGGAGCGTCGCGCGTGCGAGGGTCCCCCAACGCTCGTCGCGCGGCAAGCTGTTGATCCGCTCCATCAGTGACGCAATGCCCAGCCGGTCGGCCAGCGCGAAGTGCACCCGACACACATCGGCGACAGGTTGCCCACGCTCGGTTGCGACCTCGACCACGTCGAGCGCGCCGTAGCCCGCCTCCATGACCGCAGCGCGCTCGGCGACGGTCGGTGGGACGCCCGCGGCCTGCCAGACCTCCCGGCGTTCCTCGGCCACGGTTCGGTCGAGCCCTCGGAGTGCCTCAGGGAACATGCGGATGACCTCGCCTGCCCCTTGCTGAAACAACGCGACCGCCGACTCCGTATCGCGCCATGCCCAACGGTTGGCGATCAGCCAGCGGGCGCCCCGCTCGACGAGGCGCTCACCTTGCAGGCGCACGTCCATCGCCATCGCACCCGAGATCGACGGCGGAAGTGCCTCCACCGCATCCCACAGGCTGCGCATCCGAAAGATGGCCCACGACGCGGCATGCGCCCGGGCGATCTCGGCAAACGACGCACCGGTCTCGTCACGGATACGCAACCAGAACGTGATGCCCGCACGATTGACGAGTCGATTGGCGACCTGGGTTGCGGTGATCTCGCGCCGCAACGGATGATCAGAGATCTCGCCGGCGTACCGACGCCGGAGCGGTGCCGGGAAGTACTCCTGCAGCGCATCACGAAAGTACGGCTCGTCGGGCAGATCCGAGGCCAGAAGCTCGTCGTACAACACGATCTTCGCATAGGCCAGCAGCACGGCCAGCTCGGGGGCACACAACCCCAGTCCAGCCTGCCGACGCTCTGCGATGCCTTTGGCCGACGGGAGGCGCTCGACCTCACGGTCCAGACGACCGGTGGCCTCGAGCGTGCGCATCAGACGCTCGTGCACGTGGAGCAACGCGGCGGACTGCGACGCGTTGTTGGCCAGAGCCACGTTCTGGTTGGCATTGTCGGCCAGCACCTGCGCCGCGACCTCGTCGGTCATCTTTGCGAGCAACGAGTTGCGACGCCGAACCGTCAACCCACCTAACCGCACGACACGGTCGAGCAGAATCTTGATGTTGACCTCACGATCCGAGGTGTCCACACCGGCGGAGTTGTCGACGGCATCCGTGTTGAGCAGCCCGCCGCCGAGCGCATACTCGACCCGTCCCAACTGGGTCAACCCCAGGTTGCCTCCCTCCCCGACCACCCGGCAGCGCAGGTCGCCGCCGTTGACGCGGATCGCGTCGTTGGCCCGATCGCCGACCTCCGCTTGGCGTTCGTCGGAGGCCTTGACGAACGTGCCGATTCCGCCGTTCCACAACAGGTCGACCGGCGCGCACAGAATCGCCCTGAGCAACTCCTGCGGCGTCATGACATCCACACCGTCCGCGATCCCGAGCGCCGCGCGTACCTGCCTGCTGACGGGAACGGATTTGGCAGAACGCGGGTACACGCCGCCACCGTACGAGATGAGTTTGGGCGAATAGTCCGCCCAGGACGAGCCCGCCGTGTCATACAGGCGACGGCGCTCCACGAACGCGACGGCAGGGTCGGGGTCCGGGTCCAAGAACACGTTGCGATGATCGAACGCCGCGAGGAGCCGAAGGTGCGGCGAGTAGAGCAGGCCGTTGCCGAACACGTCCCCCGACATGTCCCCGACGCCGACGACCGTCAGCTCGTCGTTGGCCGGATCGAGCCCCAGCGCCCGAAGATGGAATTCGACCGAGACCCACGCGCCGCGCGCGGTGATTCCCATCGCCTTATGGTCGTACCCGGTGGACCCACCCGACGCGAACGCGTCGCCCAACCAGTAGCCGTGTTCGGCCGAAACCGTGTTGGCGATATCCGAGAACGTGGCGGTGCCCTTGTCGGCTGCGACGACCATGTACGTGTCGTCCTCGTCGTGGCGCACGACGTCGGGAGGCGGAACGATGCTGTCCTCGACACGGTTGTCGGTCAGGTCGAGCAATGCTGAGATGAACATCCGGTAGCACGCAACCCCCTCGGCGAGCGCGGCCACCGGGTCGGCCGGGGGCCGCTTGACGACGAACCCGCCCTTCGCGCCCACCGGCACGATCACCGCATTCTTGACCATCTGGGTCTTGGCGAGGTCGAGCACCTCGGTGCGCAGGTCTTCACGGCGGTCCGACCACCGCAGACCACCGCGGCCGATCGGACCGAAGCGCAGGTGCGAGGCCTCAACCCGCGGTGACGACACCCACACTTCGTGGCGCGGGCGGGGACGGGGCAGGTCGGGAATCGCCTGCGGGTCGAGTTTGAGCGCAAGGACCGAATGCGGGCGCCCATCGGGATCGCGCTGGTAGTAGTTGGTGCGGACCGTCGCGACGATCACGCCGAGCATCGCGCGCAGAATCCGGTCATGGTCGAGGCTCTGCACGTCCTCGAGCTGACGGCGGATCGCCATGATCAGATCGCGTTCAGCGACGCTGCGATCGCCCACAGCAGCGGGATCGAACCGCACCGTGAACAGCTCGAGCAGCTTGCGCGCCACCGGCACGTTCGCAACGAGGCAGTCCTCGATGTACTCCTGACTGAATGCGGAACCGGTCTGACGCAGGTACTTGCCGTATGCGCGCATGATCGTCGCCTCACGCCAGCCACAACCGGCGAGGGGAACCAGCGCGTTGAACCCATCCGACTCGGCGTCACCGTTCCACACGGCCACGACCGCCAGCTCAACCAGGCGACGCGGAACCTCGCCCCGCAGGTCCGCCGGCGTCGCGTAGCGGACGCCGAAGTCGTAGATCCAGACGCTGGACCCGTCGTGGCGCACGACCTCGTACGGACGCTCGTCGATGACCTCGATGTGCATCCGTTCCAGGATGGGGAGAATCTGTGACAGCGAGATGGCGGGCCCGTGCCGGTAGAGCTTGAGGCGTCGCCCGTCCGGGTGCGCGGCAAGCGGTTCCGAGAGCCACGCCGCGATTGTGCCTTCAGCACCCGCCTCCAACCGGTCGATGTCATCGACCGCGACCGCGGCAGGAACCTCCTCTTTGTAGGCCTCGGGAAAGGCGGTGCCATACATCGCAAGGAGCCGACCCCCGCCCGCCTCGCCGTGCCGGATCACAAGCGCATCGGCGAGATCATCGACCCACACGCGTGTGGCCTGGGAGAGCCGCTGCTCGAGCGCCGCCACGTCGACCTGCGCAGCCTGGGTGCCGGGCCGCAGCCACAGCGTGAAATGCAACCGGGCCAACACCGACTCGCTGACGCGCGCTGCATGGTCGATCTCGTGGGCGTCGAACGCCTCGTGCAAGAGCTGCGCGATGCGCAGCCGCGCGTCGGTCGTATAGCGATCGCGCGGGAAGTACACCAGACACGACACGAACCGTCCCAACCGATCGTGCCGGACGAACAGGCGCAGTCGGCGACGCTCCTCGAGTCCGAGTACCCCAGTCGCGACCTCGGTCAGTTCGGCCGCAGACATCTGGAACAACTCGTCGCGGGGATAGGTCTCGAGGATCTCGACGAGGTCCCTGCCACTATGGCCGGTCGGCGGGAGTCCCGACTGCCTGATCACGTCGCGAACCTTGCGCCGCAACATGGGGATGCGATCGACTCGCTCCGTGTAGACGGACGAGGTGAAGAGTCCGACGAACCGTTGCTCACCCACCGGGTTACCGTCGTCGTCGAAGCGCTTGATCCCGATGTGGTCCAGATGCGACGTGCGGTGGACGGTTGCGCGCGCCGTCGACTTGGTGACCACGATGGCCGACGCATCGCGCGCGAACGCCTCAACCAGCGGTGTCAATGCACGCGGCGATGCCTGATCGTGCCGCAGGATGCCGAGGGACGTGGTCGAATCGGCACGCAACACCGGTTTTCCGCGCCCTCTGGCAAGCGCGTAGTCGGCGTAGCCCAAGAACGTGAAGTGGTCGTCGACGAGCCATCGCAACAACTCACGGGCCTCGCCGACGTCAGCGACACGTTGCGGCGGCGGGTGCGCGGCGAGCGCATCGGCGATTTCGAGCGCCCGCGTCCGCATGGCCGACCAATCGCCGACGACCAGCCGCACGTCGTCGAGCACACGGCGGATCGTCTCGACGACGTCGTCGTGCGCCGTGCCACCGGCAAGCGCTCCGATCTCGAAATGCATCCACGCCTCGGCCACACCCGATCCCGTACCGTGTTCCAACTCGCTCACAGGCCCGCTGATGCGTCCCCGCCGATCGCGGGGCACGACAAGTTGGGGATGCATCACGACATGGATCGGATGACCTGAACGTGTCAGCGCCGCGCTGACCGAATCCACGAGGAACGGCATGTCGTCGGTGACGATCAGCATGACGCTGTGTCCGACGGCGCCGGCAACGGGGCGTGCGACGACGTGCGCAGTGCCCGGTGCCCGCCGCTGCGCGAGCCGCCAGTGTTCCACGACAATCTGTGCGAGCGCATCAGTGGTGCGCACCGCCATGTCGTCATCTGCGACATGCCGAAAGTACGCCGCGACGAGCGCCCGAGCACCACCCCCCCGAGGACCTCCGCGCGTCTGGGCAACGGCGCGAGTGAGTGCCCGTTGGGTCCGTGCCTGCTTGTCGAAGACCCCGTCGATCGTTTCCCCCAACCGTGCCGGCCAAAGCGAATCGTAGCCCTCCGCGCCGGGGGCAGGCGCACATACGACCGCCGGTCCCGGGAGCCGTCGGAGGGCACGCTTAGCATTGGGTCGTGAGCGGAGATCCAACCATCGTCTCGCGGCGCGACGCGCCCCCCGATCCGCCGCGGCGCGTGGCGATCACGAACGTCACGCCCAGGGCGATTCTGACAGTCGTCGGGCTGGTGGTCGCCGTCGCCGCCGCGCTTTGGATCCTGTGGCTCACGCGCCGCATCCTGACCTGGGTGATCATCGCGCTGTTCCTCGCCGTCGCGCTCAACCCGGTCGTCGATGCGTTCCAGCGGTGGTTTCGCCTGCGACGGGTGCCTGCGATCTCCCTGACCTTCCTGCTCGGAATCGCAATGACCACAGGGATTCTGTTGCTCTTCGTCCCGCCGCTGATCGACGGTGGGCAGCAACTCGCCGATGACGCCCCCGGCTACCTCGACCGGCTCGGCCGTACGCGCCTGGTCCAAGACCTCGACCAGCGGTACGACGTCATCGTTCGACTCAAGGACTTCGTCAAGGGGATCCCGGACAAGCTGGGCGGTGCGGGCGCAGCCGTCAACGTCGCGCAGAGCCTGCTGTCGGGTCTCTTGGGCGGGCTGACCGTCCTGGTGCTGACGTTCTTGCTCCTGATCTACGGCCACCAGTTTCGCCGTCAGAGCATCGACATGCTGCCGGTCGACCGGCGCGAGCGCGTGGGACGACTCCTGGATCGCATGTACCGCAGCGTCGGCGGCTACGTGGCCGGCAACCTGCTGATCAGCATCATCGCCGGCGTGGCGGCGTTCATCGTGCTCGAGATCTTCGGCATCCCCGCGGCCTCCGCCCTGGCGTTCTGGGTGGCGATCGCGGACCTGGTGCCGCTGGTCGGGGCGACCGTCGGAGCCATTCCTGCCATCGCGGTGGCGTTCTTCAGCGGTTGGCGCATCGGGTTGGTTGTCGCCATCTACTTCCTCGTCTATCAGCAGGTCGAGAATCACTTCGTCCAACCCATCGTCATGCGCCGCACGGCGAGTCTCAACCCGTTGGTCGTACTCGTCACCGTACTGCTCGGGGCCCAGCTTCTCGGCATCCTCGGTGCACTCCTTGCGATTCCCGCGGCATCGATGATCAAGATCCTCCTGCAGGACTGGTGGTCGCATCGACACCCACCGGCGCACGAACCCGAGCCGCCGCAGAAGCCGCCCGACACCGAGCTCGAGATCCCGGTTTCGGCGTGAGGGTCGTCACCGGCGTCGACGCCGCGTCGCTCCGGCTTGACGATGATCTGCTGGTGCACGCCGACGCGACGGACGTCCTCCCGTGTCTCCCATCAGAGATGTTCACGCTCATCGCGATCGACCCACCGTTCAACACGGGACAGCGACGCCAACTGCATGCGGTCCGCGCCATTCACGATCCCGAGGCCAGCACCGCGGGGTTTGGCGGCCGTCCCTACCGGATGCAGACCGTCTCGCGCCACTCGTACGAGGACACGTTTGACGACTACCTCGGCTTCATTCGCCCGTTCCTGAACCAGGCCCACCGCCTGCTCAACGATCGTGGAACCTTGTACGTCCACCTCGATGCCCGCGAAGCCCACTACGTCAAGGTCGCGCTCGATGAGATCTTCGGCCGCGACTGCTTCCTCAACGAGATCATCTGGGCCTACGACTACGGCGCCAAGAGCAAGCGCCGGTGGCCCGCCAAACACGACACGATCCTGGTCTACGTCAAGAACCGTGCGAGCTATCATTTCGACTCCGAGGCCGTCGACCGTGAGCCCTACATGGCGCCCGGACTCGTCACCGCCGAGAAGGCCGCCCGCGGCAAGCTTCCGACCGACGTGTGGTGGCACACGATCGTTCCGACCAACGGCCGTGAACGCACCGGCTACCCGACCCAGAAACCCGAGGGCATCGTGCGCCGGATGGTCGCGGCATCCAGCACGGCGGGCGACTGGTGCCTGGACTTCTTCGCCGGATCCGGCACCCTCGGCGCAGTCGCAACCGCCGCCGGGCGGCACTACGTCTGCATCGATCGCAACCCCGACGCGATCGAAATCGCAGCAGCCCGCCTGGCGCCACAACCGCTCGATCGCCAAATTGTTAAAGAAAAGTGATGTTCGCGCCGATAACGAGGCACAATTCTGAGACAAGGAGGTCTCGGTGTACAGCAAACGGATGAGGTTCCTGAGCGCGCTCTGGGTCGGTTGACCTCGTACTGCGGGCGGGTCGTCGGATGTCGGCCTGTCCCGCAGCGTTCAGCTGTGGTGCTCCCCGAGCGCCATCAGCCGGGCCGTGTGTTCGGCAGCGCCGGTCGCCACACGGCGCCTGGCACAATCCGCGTATGCGGACCCCCCTCATCGGACTGACGTCCTACGCCGAGACCGCGCGCTGGGCGGTCTGGGAGGGCAAGGCCGCAGTGGTGGGGTGGGTGTACGTGGATGCCATCCACCGCGCCGGCGGGCGAACGATCTTGATCCCTCCCGCAGACCACGGCCTTGACGAGACGCTCGACGTGCTCGACGGCCTGATGCTCGCCGGAGGCAACGACCTCGACCCGACCGCATACGGCGCCGAGCAACATCCCGAAACCCAAGACCCTCAGCCAGAGCGCGACCGGGGCGAGCTGGCCCTCCTGAGCGGCGCGCTCGAGCGCGACATGCCGGTCCTCGCGATCTGCCGCGGACTGCAGGTCATGAACGTTGCCCGCGGCGGCAGCCTGATCCAAGACCTGCCCGAGCACCTGGACAGCTCGGCCCACCGCGAGGTCGTCGGCGTTTTCTCCGAGCACCCGGTGACGATCGCGCCGGACAGCTTGCTCGCGAGCATCCTGGGTCCCACCGCACCGGTCAAGTCGCACCACCATCAGGCCGCCGACCACATCGGCGCAGGGCTCATGCCAGTTGCGTGGTCACCTGACGGCACGGTTGAAGCGCTCGAAGACCCCGATCGCGCGTTTGCCCTCGGCGTCCAGTGGCACCCTGAGGAGGGACCGGACATGGCCTTGTTCACGGCCCTGGTGAGCGCGGCCCGGAGCTACCGCGACGCTCGTCGTGCGCCAGGTCCGTCACGGAAGCATTGATTCCCCGGTCCTGATCGTCGCAGTATCCGGCACGGCAGCGACACGACGGCCACGCGCGATCAGGAACACACCGACGAGGATCAGCGCCATGCCGCCCACCATGGCGAGAGTGATCGACTCGTCGAGGAGCAGGCTGCCGTACACCAAGGCCACCGGCGGGATCGTGTACGCCACGACCGATGCTCGCCCGAATCCGATCTCGGCGATCAGCTGGTAGTAGACGACGAACGCATAGGCGGTGCCGAAAAGACCGAGCACGATGACCGCGAAGATCGCAAGCCCACCTGGGACCTCGGTCGGTGGCTGGGCCACTGCGAGCGGAAGTACGATCAACGCCGACGTCCCCGTCGACAGGACGCCTGTGACGACCGGCGAAACCCCCGGATAGCCGCGTTTGAGGATGAATCCTGAGACCCCATAGCTCGCTGCGGCGGCGATGACCGCGAGTGCCCCCAGGAACGCACCCAGGCTGTCGATCTGCTCGACGCCGACGAGCAGCCCGACCCCCACGAGTCCGACGAGCAAACCGACCCACTGCGCGCGCGACATCACCTCGCTGCGGTCCAGGAACGGCGCAAGGATCGCGATGAAGATCGGCGCCGATGCGATCAGCACGGCGGTCAGTCCGGACGGCACGGTCCGTTCGCCGTAGGTGATGAGGAGAAACGGGGCGCCGATCGCCGTGACCCCGAGCAGGAACGCCAGGCCCGGTCGGCGGCGAACGTCACCCAGCGCAGCCATCGCCGCACCGCCCTGCATTCTGAGGAACAACAACAGCGCAACGGTCGCGAGTGCCGTCCTGCCGAACACGATCATCGGCTCCGACAGGTCGCGCAGCGCGTACTTGATCAGCAGGTAGGACGCCCCCCAGATCCCGGAGAGGACGGCCAGCATGAGGACATGGCGGGGCCTCACCCCGGTGCCGCTGTCTGGTTTCCGGCTCCGCGCTCGACGCTGCACGTGGTGGGTGGCGACGACAACACCGCCCGATGCTACGCCCAGCGGCACGCCGCTCGGGTCGATGCGGGCCGGCATCGTGTACGGTGATCGCGTGGATGCATTGCGCTGGGAGCGACGTCCGACCGACCTTCGCGCGCCCGTCCTGGTCGCGGCATTCCGCGGATGGAACGACGCCGGTGAGGCCGCGAGCTTCGCCGTCGGGTACCTGCAGGCGACGCTCGAAGCGACCACCTTCGCGACGGTTCCTCCCGAGGACTTCTTCGACTTTCAGAGCCACCGCCCGCGCATCCACATCGAAGATGGAGCCCTGACAGGCCCCGTCGACTGGCCACGCATCGAGATCTTGACCACGAAGCCCGCTCCGGAGCGTCACCTCATCCTCGTCAACGGCATCGAGCCATCGATGCGCTGGCCGACGCTGTGCGACGCGATCCTGGACATGGCCACCGATCTGGGTGTCGAGCTCGTCGTCACCCTTGGCGCGCTTCTGGCCGACGTTCCGCACACCCGACCGGTGCGGGTCAGCGGGTTGGGTGCGCCGTTGGAGCTCGTCGAGACGCTCGGGCTGCGCCGACCGGACTACCAGGGACCCACCGGCATCGTCGGCGTGTTGCACGCAATGGCCGCCGAACGTGGGATGCCGTCAGCGTCGCTCTGGGCGGCCGTTCCCCACTACGTCGGCGCCGCGCCAAGCCCCAAAGCCGCGCTCGCCTTGCTGCGCGCGGCGCAGGAGGTTGCGGGCCTGACGATCGACCTTGCCGACCTGGAACGCGCGGTCGGTCATTTCGAGGAGCAGGTCGACGAGGCGGTGCAGCGCAATCCACAGGCCGCCAACATGGTCGGCGAACTCGAACGCGCCTACGACAACGAGTTGGACCAGCCGTTCGGACCGATTCCGTCGGGCGATGCCATCGCCGCCGAGTTCGAGCGCTTCCTTCGCGAACGGAGCGACCCGGAACGCGAAGGCCCGCCAACCAGCGACTAACACCACGGTTGCTGCGGACGTCCCAGGTGCAGGGCCAAGGTCGCCGGGCGAACCGGCACCGGCCAACCCGTCTACATGTCGGGCCCTGTGTCGAACCGACAGCATGCTCGGCCGGCGAACCTGAAAGCATGGTTTCCGTGATGTCTCCCGCACGTCGGACCGCGCTCGTCTCGGTGGTCGCCGCAGCCATCCTGATCGGCCTCAAGCTCGTTGTCGGGCTCCTGACGCAGAGCCTGGGACTTCTGAGTGAGGCCGCCCACTCGGGGACCGATCTGGTTGCTGCGCTGCTCACGTTCTTCGCACTCGGAGTCTCTGGTCGCCCGGCTGACGCCACGCACGCGTGGGGTCACGGCAAGGCCGAGCACCTCTCTGCGCTCGGCGAGAGCATCATCTTGGCTGGTGTGAGCGCCTTCATCGCATGGCACGCGTTGCGGCGACTGACGGGAAATGCCGTCACCGCCGTCGATGCCACGTGGTACGCATTCGCGGTCATCGGCGTCGTCATCGCCATCGACCTCGCGCGGGCGTCGATCTCGCTGCGCTCGGCCCGCCGCTACAGCAGCCCCGCGCTGCTCTCCAATGCGATCCACTTTGCCGGCGACCTGGCCGGGACGATTGCCGTGCTCGTGGGTTTGGTGCTCGTCCGCGCCGGCTATCCCAAGGCCGATGCGATCGCGGCGCTCTTCGTCGCCCTACTCGTTCTTGTCGCCGCAGGCAAGCTGGCCACGACGAACACCGACGTCCTGATGGACCGCACGCCGAAGGACGCCGAGGACCTCGCCCGCCGTGCGATCGAGTCGCTCAGCCCCGCCGTCACACTCGACCGTCTGCGGATGCGTACTGCAGCCGGCAGGCATTTCTCCGATGTCGTGATCTCGATCTCGCCCTCGGCAGCACTCGCCGAGGGCCACGCCGCCGCGGATGCAGTTGAGGCAGCCGTGCTCGATGCGCTGCCGGGCAGCGATGTAGTCGTGCATGTCGAGCCGGCACAAGCGGACTCGCTGACCGAGGGTGCGCTCGCCGCGGCCTTGACCGTCGCCGGCGTTCGCGAGATCCACAACGTGCGCGTGTTGCGGGCGGGGGGCCGGATTGAAGTGTCGCTGCACCTCAAGTTTCCGGGTGATGCCAGCTTGGACCAAGCCCACGCACTGGCCAACGACGTCGAAGCGGCAATCGAACACGCACTCCCGTCGGTGGCGGCGGTGACGACGCACCTGGAGCCGCTCGAAGCACCGATCGCAGCCGACGAGTTGGCGGGGGCCGAAGTCGCCACCACCGATCGCGAGGTACGACGCATCGTCGCGGAACTGACCGGCAACAATCCTCGCGTGCTTCGCTTCGTGGGCACCGACGGCGGGGTCGTGGCGTTCCTGACCCTTGCGCTGAACGGCGATCCAACACTTGCAACGGCCCACGCAATCGGGGGAACGGTGCGCTCGCGCCTGCGGCGCGAACGACCCGAACTGGCCGACGTCGTCGTCCACACGGAGCCCGCCGGCTGATCAGCCGCCGCGGTGGGACCAGAAGACGTCCGTCACGTAGGGGATCGCAAACTGCACCTGGTCCGACAGTTCCTCGGCGACGATCTGTCGAATCTCGGCGGTGACCTCCAGACACACCTCGTCCGGCAGCGTCGCAATGAAGCTGACCGACGCGACCCGATCGATGAGGCCATCGATGTCCACCGTCTGCGCGTTCGCGAACGCGCGGTGCTCCAGGGTGGTGAACCCGGCGCCCGGCGAGAATGCCGCACGCCAAACATGCCCCGCGTACCACGGGTTTGGGCCGCGATGGCGGTGAATCAGCTCCTGCAGGCGTTCGACCCACCTGACGCGGCGATCCATCACGTTCCAGACCAACCCGATCGCGCCGCCGGGCACGAGCGCGCGGTGAATCTCGCGTAAGGCCGCCGGACCGTCGAACCAGTGGAACGCCTGGCCCACCGTCACCACGTCGATCGTGGCGTCGTCCACGGGCAGCAATTCTGCCGTCCCATGGACCACGCTGACGCCGGGCATCGTCGACGCGAGCTGCTCACGCATCCCGGCAACCGGTTCGACCGCGATGACATCCGCACCCTGCGCCACGAGGTGACGCGTCAGCTTGCCGGTGCCGGCGGCGAGGTCGAGCACCCTGCGGCCCAGGCCGATCTCACATGCCGTACACAGCGCCGCAATCGCATCCGCCGGATACCCCGGTCGCGCACGTTCGTAGCGCTCACCACCGGCGAAGCCCGCCGATGCCAAGTCGAGACGGCCCGATGTCATCCGGTCCAGATCGGCGCGTCTCGCGGCAGGAATGCCTCCCGAAACACGCGCAGCGCATACCGGTCGGTCATGCCCGAAACGAAGTCGGTGACCCGCGTGACCAGGTCGGTCTCCGTCGACGGCGGGAGCCGTTCGGGCTCACGCACGCACAAGTCGAACAGCGCCGTCACGACGCTGCGGGCACGTTCGGCCTCGTCACTGTTCGGAGGCGCCAGGTAGACCCGTTCGAACATGAATGCCCGCAGGCGGCGGAATGCCTCCCCCACCTCGTCGCTCTGGGTGATCTGCTCGTTGCCGCGGCTCGTCTCGACGATGTCGGTCACGAGTCGCGTCAGGCGACGGCTGGTGGTGTCGCCGAGCAGCGCGATCTCGTCACCGGGAAGCTCGGCCGCATCCAGGATGCCCGCGCGGATCGCATCCTCGATGTCGTGGTTGACGTACGCAACCCGATCGACCAGGCGCACGATCTGCCCTTCGAGCGTGCTCGGCGTGTCTGCGCCGGTATGGCGCAGGATGCCGTCGCGCACCCCCCGGGTCAGGTTGAGCCCTCGCCCATCACGCTCGACCCGCTCGACCACGCGCAGGCTCTGCTCGTTGTGCAAGAACCGCCGCTCGAACCGCCCGGACAGAATCTCGTGCAGGGCCGCTTCGCCGGCGTGTCCGAACGGCGCATGCCCCAAGTCGTGCCCCATCGTGATGGCCTCGACCAGATCCTCGTTGAGCGCCAGCGCACGTGCCACGGTTCTGGCCAGCGCCGAAACCTCGAGCGTGTGGGTCAGACGGGTGCGGTAATGATCGCCCTCGGGCGCGATGAACACCTGCGTCTTGTGCTTGAGCCGGCGGAACGACTTGGTGTGGATGATCCGATCGCGATCGCGCTGGTACGGCGAGCGCAACGGATCGGACGCCTCCGGCACCTCGCGCACGGCGGCCTGCGGCGACGCGGCAAACGGCGCGGTGGACGCGCGCATCAGCGCGACGGTGTGGGCAACTGGATCGGAAAGACCCACGGTCCGAGCACCCCGGTCGGGCCCGACTCACCCAGCGTGCCGATCGTGATCGTCAGGTTGACCGTCTCGCGCGGGATACCGGGCGCCAACACGATCACGCCTTCGAGCCGGCTGCCGGCACGTTCGACCGCGAGCGACGCTGTGCGATACCTGCGGCCCCGCTCATCGACCGCCAACACGTCGAGCGCTGCGATCGATCCCCGACGTACGGCATCGTCCGTGTGCGCCAGGTACCGCAGACGCGAGAAGTCTCTGAAGCGCTCCAACGACAGCAGCGCGACCGTGACGTCCGCGATCGATTCGACCTGCCCAAGTGCGACGACCCCCTGCAGGGTGGACGGACTCACATCGAGCCGAACATCCGCCGGATCCGGCACGTCCTGCCAGGACTCGGGGTCGGGACGCTGGGTGGTGGAGAGTTCGGCCAGCCGGGCGTGGATGGTGTCGGGGTTGCGGTACTTCCAGATGCGCGGCGACTCCCTGAACACCGCGAGCAACGCCCGATGCGAGAACGTGCGCTCGTCGTCGGGGATGAACAACCCCTGCGCACCGGCGTCGGGACGCATCAAGCTGACGAACGCCGCGGCCTTGCCTTCGGGGACGTCCAGGTCCGCACACGTCTCCGAGTAGTGCAGCCCGGTGATCTCCCACCCGTCGACGAGCAACTCCACGAGGTCGCCCAAGCTCCCGAGGCGGTATGGCTCCTGCATTGACACAACATCCTCCGAGGTCGGTCGACGCACCGCAGGATACTCGGGCCGATCGCCTCCGGGACCAGATCGCCCATCGCACACGAGGGTATGGCGAGCGACCCACTCCGATGGAGCAGGGCGACCAGGCGAGCTACCGGCGGCGCTTCAGCATTCCGAAGATCCCCTTGACGAGTTCGCGGCCGACGGTTCGAGCCATCGAGGAATCGAGTGCGTCGCTGACCCGCTCGACCAGGGACTCGTCGGACGTACGTGGGCGGGGTTCGGATTCGGGGCGGGCCTTCTGGCGGACCTCCTCGACCAGGTCCGGATCGTGTTCCATGCGGGCTGCGAGCATCTCCTCGGCGCTCTCCCGATCGACGCGCTGGCCATATTTGGGACCGAGTGGTGAGGCGCTGATGATCGCGGCGCGCTCGGCATCGGTCAGCGGCGCCATGCGTGACGCCGGTGGGTACAGGCGCGTTGCCGCGACCGGTGTGGGCACGCCTTTGGGATTGAGCACCGTCACCACGGCCTCGCCGACACCGAGGGACTGCAGGGTCTCGTCCAGCTTGTAGTGCGCCGTCGTCGGGAACGTCTCGACGGCCGCCTTCAGCGCCTTCGCGTCCTTGGGTGTGAACGCGCGCACGGCGTGCTGAACACGGTGGCCGAGCTGGCTCAAGACCTCGTCGGGAACGTCCGTCGGAAGCTGCGTGATGAAGAAGACGCCGACGCCCTTGGAACGAATCAGCCGGACGGTCTGCGTGACCGACTGCATGAACCCCTTGCTGGCATCGGCAAACAGCAGGTGCGCCTCGTCGAAGAAGAACGCCAGCGTGGGCTTGTCGGGGTCGCCGACCTCGGGGAGCTCCTCGAACAGCTCAGCCAGCACCCACATCAGGAACGTCGAGAACAACGCCGGCTTGGTCGCAACCGACGGCAGCGACATGACCGTGACGATGCCCTTGCCGTCCGGGGTAGTGCGCAGCAGATCGCGTACGTCCAGCCCGGGTTCGCCGAAGAACACGTCCCCACCGTCGCCTTCCAGTTCGGAGACCTTGCGTTGCAGCACCCCGACCGTCGCGCTGGACAGGCCACCCAGGTTCTTGAGGTCGGCCTTGCCCGGCCCGACCAGATACGCCAGCGCGGCCCGCAGGTCCTCCAGCTCGATGAGCGGCAGGTCCTTCTCCTCGCAGAAACGGAACACGAGCGAGAGACTCGATTCCTGCGTCTCGTTGAGCGACAGGACCTTGGACAGCAATGTCGGGCCGAACTGCGTGAGCGACGCCCGGATCGGCGTGCCGTCCGTGCCCGTCAGAGACACGATGTCCACCGGCGCCGCCGAGGCCGTCCAGTCATAGCCCAGGCCCGTCGCCCGGGTGGTGACGCGCTCGTTGGCCTCACCCGGCGCGCCGATACCCGCCAGGTCGCCCTTCATGTCGGCCGCGAAGACGGGGCTTCCGGCTGCGGAGATCTGTTCGGCGATGAGTTGCAGCGTCTTGGTCTTGCCGGTGCCGGTGGCGCCCGCGATCAACCCGTGCCGGTTGATCAGGTTGAGCGGGATCCGCACGTCGACCGCGTTCTCAGTGTGCTCAGGGTCGACGAACGGCCGGCCCAGGTGGATCGCAGGCCCCTCGAATCCGTAGCCCGCGGCGAGGTCGGCGGCGAAGTCAGCCATGTCTACACGTCCTTCCGGCCGGTGGCCATCGATTCCAACGCGGCCTGCCCGGCTGCGATCCGTGCGACCTGCACGCGGTAGGGCGAGCACGAGACGTAGTCCAGACCGACGCGGTGACAGAACTTGACCGACTCGGGATCGCCTCCGTGCTCACCGCAGATACCGAGCTTGATGTCAGGCTTGACCGCCCGCGACAGCTCGGCGGCCATCTGGATGAGCTTGCCGACGCCGTCCTGATCGAGCGTTTCGAACGGGTTCGCCGACAGGATGTTGCGCGCCAGATACCGGGTCAGGAACTTGCCTTCCGCATCGTCGCGACTGAAGGCCAGCGTCGCCTGGGTCAGGTCGTTCGTGCCGAACGAGAAGAAGTCGGCCTGCCGCGCGATTTCGCCTGCAGTGAGCGCCGCGCGCGGAACTTCGATCATCGTGCCGATGCTGTAGTCGATCCGCTCACCGGCCGTCTGCATGACGTCCTCAGCGGCATCGCTCACCTCCTCACGCATGACACGAAGCTCCTCCTCGAAGCCCACCAGAGGGATCATGATTTCGACGAGGGGAGGATCGCCGGTCTCGACTTTGACCGTCAGCGCGGCGCTGATGATCGCCTGGACCTGCATGCGGTAGATCTCGGGCCACACGATGCCCAGACGACATCCGCGCATGCCGAGCATCGGGTTGACCTCGTCCAGCTCCTGCACCCGGCCGAGCCGGCGCAGTGTCTGCGGGTCGACGATGCCCGACGCACGTTGATGCTCGATCTCGACCGACAGCTCCAGCAGGCTCGGCAGGAACTCATGCAGCGGCGGGTCGAGCAGGCGGATCGTCACCGGCAGGCCCGCCATCGCCTGGAAGATCCCGACAAAATCCTCCTCCTGGAATGGTCGCAGGCGCTCCAACGCGTCCGCTCGGGATGCGTCGTCGGTCGCCATGATCATCTCTTGCACGATCGGGATGCGCCCCTCGGCGAAGAACATGTGCTCCGTGCGACACAGACCGATGCCCTCCGCTCCGAACGCACGTGCGCGACGGGCATCGTCCGGCGTGTCGGCATTGGTTCGCACACGAAGGGTCCGGGCGGCGTCGGCCCATTCGAGGATCTTGATCAGGTGCGGGTTGTCGGTCTGGGGCGGGATGAGCGGGGCCGCACCGACGTAGACGCCGCCCGTGGTGCCGTCGATCGTGATGACGTCACCCTCGTTGAGCGTCAGGTCGCCGATCGTCATCGTGCCGTCCAGGTCATCGATCTCGATCGCGGCGACGCCGCAGACGGCGGGCTTGCCCATGCCGACTGCGACGATGGCCGCGTGCGACGTCTTGCCGCCCCGCGCGGTCAGGATGCCCTGCGCCTGGATCATGCCGTGCAGGTCGTCCGGGGTCGTCTCCTCGCGCACCAGGATGACGCGCTCGCCTTCAGTGCCACGCCGCTCCGCGTCGTCGGCGTCGAACACGATCGCTCCGACAGCGGCTCCGGGGCTCGCATTGACCCCACGTGCAATCGGCTCTCCGGCCGCGGTCGCGTCGAGCTGCGGCAGCAGGAGTTGGCGGACCTGACCGGGGTCGACCAGGTCGCGGAGCGCCTCGTCCGAGGTCACGAGTCCCTCGGCCACCATGTCGACGGCGATCTTGACCATCGCCGGGGCGCTGCGCTTGCCGTTGCGCGTCTGCAGCATGTACAGACGCCCCTCCTCGATGGTGAACTCGACGTCCTGCATGTTGTGGTAGGTCCGCTCGAGCATGGCCATCGTGTCGAGCAGCTGCGCGAAGGCCTGCGGCAACTCTTCGCGCAGTTCGGCCAGCGGACGTGGCGTCCGGATGCCTGCGACGACGTCCTCGCCCTGAGCGTTGATCAGGAAATCGCCGAACGGCTCACCCGTCTCGCCCGTGACGTTGTTGCGCGAGAACGCCACGCCGGTCCCCGAACGCTCACCGGAATTGCCGAAGACCATCTGCTGAACGTTGACCGCGGTGCCCAGGGTCCACGGGATGTTGTTGAGACGCCGGTAGTCCTGCGCGCGGCGGTTGTCCCATGAGTCGAACACCGCTTGAATCGACCCGTCCAGCTGCGCCCGGGGATCCTGCGGGAACGGCTCGCCTTTGTGCTCCTGATAGATCGCCTTGTAGGCCGCCACCAGACCTTGCAGGTCACCGGCGGTCAGGTCGACGTCGTTGATGGCGCCACGCGCGGCTTTGAGGGCCGTCAGCGCCTCCTCGAAATGCCGCTTCTCGACACCCGCCACGACATCGCCGAACATCTGGATGAACCGCCGGTACGAGTCGAACGCAAAGCGTGGGTTGCCCGTTCGCTCGGTCAGGCCGGCGACGCTGAGGTCGTTGAGACCCAGGTTGAGCACCGTGTCCAGCATCCCGGGCATCGAAAACTTTGCGCCGCTTCGCACCGACACCAACAGTGGGTTCTCGGGATCGCCCAGGCGCTTGCCGACGTCGTCCTCCAGACGGTTGAGGTGCTCGGTGACCTCGG
>JANMKR010000059.1:0-22497 GCA_031372145.1 Actinomycetota bacterium
ACTGTTCGGCAGCGACGACGGGCCGTCGATCGACCGTTCCGGCGCCACCCCACAGGTCGCCAAGCAACAGACCGGCGGCCGCGACGAACACCGCGAGTATGAGAACGACGCGCTTCACTCCGCCTATCGGGGGCATTGCTCTGCGACCCGGACGTCTGAGCCACCGGGACCCGCACGGTAGATGTATCCGAAACCCCTCACCGTCTCGATCGGTGACGTGCCATCCGCCCGTACCCCGATCTTGCGGCGCAGGTAGCCGACATACAGCTTGACCTGGTCCGGAAACACGGCGGTGCGGCCGCCCCACACCATTGTCAGGAGCTGATCCCGATCGAGGACCTGCTCACGGTTCTCGGTGAACGCGCTGAGCAGCCGGAACTCGAGCGGAGTGAGGCTGACCTGGCGGCCGGCGGCCGCGACTTGCCGCAGGGCGAAATCGATCTGCACAAAGCCGTCGTCGTAGATCACCGGTCGGTCGGTGTCCGGGCCGCCGCTGCGCCGAAGCAGCGCCTCGACGCGCGCGGCGAGCTCCATCGGGGAGAAGGGCTTGGTCAGATAGTCGTCGGCCCCGCTGCGCAAACCACGCGTCCGCTCCCATTCGAGTGCCCGTGCGGTGAGCAAGATCACCGGAACGTTCGACACGTCGCGAATCCGCTCGAGGGTCTGCCATCCGTCGAGCTCCGGCATCATCACGTCGAGCACGACAAGCCGGGGATGCGTCTCGTGCAGCTGCCGAAGCGCCGCCTTTCCGTCGCCCGCCTCGACGGTCCGGTGCCCGTCTCGCTCGAGTGTCTCCCGAACCAGGGATCGGATGTCCTGCTCGTCGTCGACGACAAGAATGGGGGCGTGAAGCTCCGGGAGGGCTCCTGTCATGCGATCGAAACCTGCCTCTCATGCGGCTGACGTAGCCTGTCTATCGGCGCGCGCGCCACAGAGCCTGAGGCCAACCACCACCGAATCCATACCCAACCGCTCCTGTTCCAACAATCACCACGTGGCCGGGCACGCCCGATACAAGAGTCGGTGACGTTTGGGCGTGGTCACCCGTCCAGGCGTATGGAAGTCCCAGACTCGTCGAACAAGGGTGCACGGCCATGGCGGAACTCGGCAACGTGAAGCAGACCAGCAAGGGCGTGTGGGAGGCAACGTCGCCGACGCGAGAGCTGACGCAACGCAGCGACGCGCGCGTCGCGCTTGCCCACCTCTCGGCGCGGCGGGCCGCCAAGCACGCCTCGGCCGTCATCGCTTCCATCCAGGATGGCCTCATCACCGTCGACGAGCATGGTCGGATCGTCGACGTCAACCAGCTGCTCTGCCAGATGACCGGATTCAATCGTGGGCAGCTGTTGGGGAGTCGCGCGCCCTACCCTTTCTGGAGCAAGGCCGACGCCCGCCGCAATGCGCAGAAGCTCGCGGAACTCCTCCACGGTGCGTTCGCGGAAGGCGGCTCGTGTCGACTGATGTTCTGTCGCGCCAACGCCGACATCTTTGAGGCAAGCGTCGTCGTTGCCCCGTTGCGCGATCGGGACGGTGTCTCGATCGGATACGCCGCGACCATCCACGAGCTGATCGACGCCCGGGCGATTGTCCAGCCGGACCCGGGAACGGTCGGACTCGCCCGCTGCGGCGAGGCCATGCGACGCGTCGCCGCCGCGGTGTCGGCCGGCGCGCCCACCAGCGCCGTCTACCAGCTGATGGCCGAGGCGGCAGCACGCCTGGTCGGTGCCGACGCAGCCCGAATCGTCCGACTCGGCGAGCGAAGCGCCACAATAATGGGCGCGTGGGCGCAACCAGGTTTCGATCCGCGTCGGTCCGGCGGCACCGGTCTGACCGCGGAAGTCCGGCGCGGTGAAGAACGATGGGGTGTGATCCAGACAAACACCGCGGCCGGTCGCGTCACCCGACCTGAGGCGCAAGAGGAACTCGCCTGCTTTGCGACGCTCGCACTGGCACTCGGCACACTGGATGAAGGATCCGACGCCGTGCACGCCCGGGATCGCCAAAGTGGACTCGTGGCTCGTGAGGAGCTTGAACTTCGAATCGCAGGCGCGGTCGAGACCGCGGGCACGACTGACGGCACCGTGGCCTTCATCGCGGTCGAGTTCGACCAGTTCACCCGGCTCGCCCATGACAACGGTGCCGAACTCGATGGGCACACGCTCCTCCAGGTCGCGGACCAGCTCGGTCGGGTTGCCCGCAACGGTGACACCCTCGGGCGCCTCCGCGCCGGCGCGTTCGGGTGGTTGCTTCCGGGTGCCGACGCGCAAAGCGCGAGGCAAGCGGCGAACCGCGCGCTCGCATCCATCGCATGCATCGACACAAGAGGCGAGCCGCCAATTTCGGTGAGCGTCGGCATCAGCGACCTTGCGGGCGCGGGCGGGGACGCACACGAACTGGTGCGTTGCGCCGAGCTCGCGCTGCACGACGCCAAACAGGGTGGTGACACGATCACCCCGGAACGGTCGGTGGAGACGGTCCCTGTCAGGCGCCACCTCGCCGCCCTGAAGATCCTCGCGCGGGTGGTGGAATCACAGGATCTCACGGCCCGCGGAAGCGCAGAGCGCATCTCCGAACTGGCGCAGACCCTCGCGCTGGAACTCGGATGGTCGGGCAGTCGCGCGATGCTCCTGGGCGAGGCGGCGTACGTCCGCGACATCGGCAAGATCGGGCTCGCCGGATCGATCCTGCTGAAGCCCGGCCAGCTGAGCGCAGACGAACGGGAAACGATGAAGCGCCACGCGAGCGTCGGCGCCGAGATGATCGATGGGATCCTCACCGCCGAACAGGTGGAGTGGGTTCGCCACCACCATGAACGCTACGACGGAGCGGGCTACCCGGACGGCCTGACGGGCGAGCGGATTCCTCAGGGCGCGCGAATCCTGGGATTGGCCGACGCTTGGGACGCCATGACCCACGAGCGTTGCTACCAGAGCCCAATGCCGGTGGCGGAGGCGCTCGTGGACTGCGTGCTCGAGTCCGGCTGGCAATTCTGCCCGGTGACCGTCGAGGCGCTTCGCGGACTGGTGAGCGCCGGAGCGGCGGCCATCACGTGCCCTGATCGCACCGCTTCCCCGTCCCACCCGGACATCGCCGTGCGGTAGCCCTGCAGCCGCGACCCCCAGCCAACCGGTGGCGATCGCGAAACGGACCTCCGCGTGAGTTCTCCGCACCCGACGCCGGGGCGAGCAGGATGGAGGGCACCAAGGACGACGTCGTCATACGAGAACGCTCACACACTTGTCTCGGTCGCGATCTGGCCGGCCAGGCCGGCGTTGGCGATGATCAGGTCACGGTTGGCGCGGAGGGTGCGTCCGTCGCTTCGCTCGTGCAGGCGGGCGAGCACGAACGGGGTGACCGCCTGGCCCGAGATCCCCTGCCGCATGGCCTCCGCGATCGCTTCGTCGATCAGGGGCTCGACATCGTCCAGTGACGTGTCGGGTGGGCGGGCCAGCACGATGCCGCAGCCGCCCAGGTCCCAGTGGACACGGGCGATGCGGGCAACCTCGGCTGTCGACTCGACACGCGCCGAGACCGGCGGCCCACCGTGGGCGCTGTAGAAGCGCGGCAGCTCGTCGGTCTGCCAACCCAGCACCGGCACGCACAGGGTCTCGAGCATCTCGCAGGTGGCGGGCACGTCGAGCAGCGACTTGATGCCGGCGCTCACCACGACGACCTGGGTGCGGGCCAGCTCGACCAGGTCGGCCGAGACATCGGGTGGCGACGGGTAGCCGCGGTGGACCCCGCCCAGGCCGCCGGTCCCCATGACCGTGATCCCGATTGCCCGGCACGCGGCAAGGGTGCCGCCGACGGTCGTCGCCCCGAGCGCACCCTGCACGGCGCAGACCGCCAAGTCACGGGGACCCAACTTGCGCGCAGCCGAGCCGGCCTCGCCGAACCGCGCGACCTCGGCCGAGGTCAGGCCAACCCGGATGCGACCGTCGATGACCCCGATCGTGGCCGGGACCGCACCTGCGCCGCGCACAGCCTCCTCGGACCCAGCGCCCACCTCGACGCCTTCGGGGTGTGGGAACCCGTGGGCGACGAGCGTCGTCTCAAGCGCCACCACTGCGCCGCCGGCCGCCAGGGCCTCGCGAACCTCGGGAGCGATGACGATCAGATCGCTGCTGACGAATCGCTCGGAACTGGGCGACATCACCAGATGGTCCCTCCCGGCGCAAACCGACGCAGGTTGCTGTCGGCCGTGACAAGAGGCGCGCCAACCGACTGCGCTGTCGCCCAGATCAGCCGGTCAGCCGGATCGCCTGGGATGTCCGTACTCGCGAGTTCACCGGCATGACGCGCAATCGCGCAGTCGATGGGTACGACCTCGAGATCCGCGGCGACCTGGCGAAGCCACAGATTCACATCGCGATCGAGCGAGATTCTCTGGAGCCGGACGAGCGTCGCCACCTCCCAGCAGGTAATCGCCGACACCGCCGTCTGAGGCGATGCCTTCATTGCAGTACGAGCCGCTCTTGAGAGCTTCTTCGGGTCTGAGTACATCCAGATCACGACATGGGTATCGAGAACGATCACGCCCGCTCGGCATCCCAGGCTTCACCAAGCGGTGCGATGAGTTCATCGTCGCTGACCAGCTGCGTCACGCTCCTGAGAAGGGACGCGGGCGGGACGATCGCGACCACGCGAGCGACAGGATGCCCATGTTTGGTGACGATGAGATCCTCCCCTGTTGCAGCGACCTCATCCAGCAGCCCGAGGCACTTTGCCTTGAACTGTGTCGCCGTGATCGCACGTTCAGCCATCAGACACCTCCATCATTTACGACTATGGTCATCATACCATGGTCATATTGGCATCGCGCCGACTTGTGCGACGCAGGTCGCGGCGGCGGCGAGACCGCGGCCGGCGGCGTCCTCGGCGGAGTCCCCGAGCAGGAACCCGGCGGCGAACGCGTCGCCCGCACCGGTGGTGTCGATCACGTCGGCGGGCAACGCCGGCAAACGGATCTCGCCGCCCGGCCAGCGCACCACGCACCCATCCGCGCCTCTCTTGGTCACCAAGACCCGGCATGTGGGCTCGTCGCCGAGCACCTCGAGTTCCTGTTCGTTTGCGAACACCACGTCCGGGGCGACGACCGTGAGGCGGTCCCGGAACTTGGCCGGACCGAAGTCGCGGATCGCGCTCCACGAGGACAGGTCGATGCTGACACGGGCACCGACCAGCTGGGCCTCGCGGGCACCGCGGAGGGCAGCCGTGTCGATCGGCGAGCGCATCAGGCTGTAGCCGGACAGATGCAGACGATCGCACCCGGCAAACCACGCCGGGTCGATGTGCTCGAAGCGCAGTGTGGTGGCGATGCCGCGATCGGTGGCCATCGTCCGCTCGAACGTGTCATCGACCAATGCGACCACCGTGCCCGTCCCCCGCTCCAACGTCGGACCCAACAGCTCCACGCCGTGCGCGCCAAGGTCGTTGGCCACGAGCATGCCGACGGCGTCGCGCGATCGGACGCCGATGAACCGGGCCTCGCCGCCCAGGTGCGCGACCCACGCGGCGACGTTGGCCGCCTGTCCACCCGCGCTCAGCCGCGTCGTCGCGGGGGCGTCCCCACCACGCGCCAGCGGCCCGCCCAGTCGGACGACGACGTCCAGCAGCAGGTCGCCTAGTGTGCAGATCACCACGCGTCGATCCTCTCACGCGACCGCGGCGCACGGCCTGACGGGAAGACAGAACTGATCGTCGCGACGCTCGCGTCGCGAGGTTCTATTTTCCCGTCAGCGGGTGGGCGTTTGCAACGCCCGCACAACTGAGAGGATTCGGCAATGCGATTGCACGTCCATCGGTGGGGCGATCCGTCGGCGATGCCCGTGCTGTGCATGCACGGCGTCATGGGTCACGGCGGCCGCTTCCGCCGGCTGGCGCAGACGTACCTGGCCGATCGGCATGTCGTGGCGGTCGACCTGCGCGGCCACGGTGTGTCCGGGTGGGAGCCGCCGTGGGACATTGCGACGTTCGTCGCCGACGTCTGCGAGACGCTCGACGCCGAAGCCATCACCCAGACCGATGTCATCGGTTTCAGCTTCGGTGGGCGCCTGGGCCTCGAGCTCGCTGCAGCGCACCCCGATCGCGTCCGGCGCTTGGCGCTGCTCGATCCCGCGATCCAGCTCGCGCCTGATGCGGCACTGGGCTTTGCCGATCAGACACGCCCGGACGTGTCGTTCGACGATGTCGACGAGGCAGTCGACGCTCGGCTTGCGACGCTCGCCCATACGCCGCGCGAGCTTGTGGACGAGGATGTGGCAGAGGCCCTCGTGACCGGGGAGGACGGGCGTCTGCGCTACCGGGTCGCCCGCAGTGCGGTGGTCGCCGCCTACGGCGAGATGGCACGCCCTCCGCTGTTGCCGACCGGCTGCCCCACGCTGCTCGTCCGCGCGGCGAACGGGATTCTGGATGACCGGCAGGAGGCCCTGCTTCGCGACGCGCTTGGCGATCGGCTGACCGTGATCGGTGTCCCGGGGAACCATCCGGTGATGTGGGACGCGTTCGCCCAGACGGGCGAGGCCGTCGCGGCGCATTTGACCGGCGCCTGACCCGCTCAGGCTTTCGGCCGGTCGGCCGATAGGACAATCAATGTCGCTGTTTCTGCCCAGCACGCGCGAGGCCACGATCGCCGACGGGCTCAACCGAGCCGTCCGCGACGACGCGCTGCAGCTGTACGTGCAGCCCCTCGTCTGCCTCGCGACCGGGGCCGTGAGCGGCTGGGAGTCGCTCCTTCGCTACACCCATCCACGCTTGGGACCCGTCGCACCGCTGGAGTTCATCCCGATCGCCGAGCGCACAGGTGCCATCCTGGACATCGGCACGTGGGTCGTCAACGCCGCGTGTGCCTGGCGTGCGGGCCTGGGCGACCAGGTGATCGGCGTCAACATCTCTGCGCGGCAACTGATGGACCGACGGTTCGCGAGCCGCGTGCTCGACAGCCTTGACCGGCATGAGCTGACCGGGCACACGCTCTGCCTGGAGCTCGCCGAGACGGCTGTGATCGACGATCTGGATCGCGCCGCATCGATTCTCGAACGGCTGCGCGAACGTGGCATCGACATCGCACTGGACGACTTCGGCACCGGGTTCGCATCATTGTCCGTGTTGCGCAAGCTGCCGGTCAACATCGTCAAGATCGACCGCAGCTACGTGGCAACCGCGGGCGACGGCGGCCGCGAGGACGACTTTTTGGCGGCGATGATCGGGCTCTCGGAGCGCTTGGGTGCCCATGTGGTCGCAGAGGGGATCGAGCGCGAGACGCAGCTCGATGCCGTCCGGGCCTTCGGCGCGACGTGGGGTCAGGGCTATCTGCTGGGACACCCCCGCCCCGCAGCCTCGGTCACCTCCACGCAGGAGCCCCTGCCCGCCTGATTGTCCGGTGCCGGGAAGGTCTCGTTCGCACCCCGAAAACCGTTTGCCGAAGCGCGTTCTCGGTACATCCGTGTCTGACACAAAAATGGACGAGGGCGTCCGCAACCCGGTTGCCGCGGGCCAATTTCGCTCCCCGGCGCACAGGGCCACCGCCGCATGCCCGAAGTTGCAGGCGTCGTGCCCGGCGGCAACCGACTTTGTGACATGCGAAAAGCAGGCCGAATTGACCCTTCCCTCCACCCCACGAACCGTTTTTCAGAAAGGGTTGGCGGCAAATCTGGTGTCAGACACGGTTAACCGTCGCTTTACCGAATTGCACAAGATCGGTTTGCGTTCGATTTCCGGCGCCGGCGGCTGGGCATCAATCGTCGCCCGCGGGCACGATAACCTGCGGTTCATGCAGGTCGGAATCCTTACGGGCGGCGGTGACTGCCCCGGGCTCAACGCCGTCATCCGCGCGATCGTGCGGGTCGGGAACTCGCGGTTCGGCCAGACGCACGTGGGGCTTCGCAATGGTTGGCGCGGACTGCTGGATCAAAAGACGATGCCCCTCGACCTGGACGCGGTCAGCGGCCTCCTTCCGCGCGGCGGCACCATCCTCGGCACATCGCGCACCAACCCGTTCAAGGACCCGGAAGGCGGGGCGAACTGCGCCGCCAACTTCCGGGCGCTGGGTCTCGACGCCCTGGTCGCGATCGGCGGCGAGGACACGCTGGGGGTGGCGGCCAAGCTGACCGAGCAGTTCGACGTGCCGTGCGTCGGGGTCCCCAAGACCATCGACAACGACCTGGACGGAACGGACTACACGTTCGGGTTCTCGACCGCGGTGCAGATCGCAACCGACGCCATCGACCGCCTGCACAGCACGGCCGAGTCGCACGACCGAGTCATGGTGGTCGAGGTCATGGGCCGCCACGTCGGTTGGATCGCGACCTACGCGGGCCTGGCCGGCGGCGCCGACGCGATCCTGATCCCCGAGGTCCCGCGGACCCTGGACGATGTCTGCGCCGCCATCAGCTCGCGGCACGACCGCGGCAAAGACTTCTCGATCATCGTGGTCAGCGAAGGCTTCGAACTCGAAGGCGACGATGCGACGGCCGAGCTGGACGAGTTCGGCCACAAGCAACTGGCCAAGACCGGGATCGGGGAGCAGATCGCGGAAGGCCTTCGCGAACGCACCGGCTTCGACACCCGCGTCGCGGTCCTGGGGCACATTCAGCGTGGCGGCACACCCAACGCCTACGACCGGATCCTCGCCACGCGTTTCGGCAGCCACGCCGCCGAACTCGTCGCCCAGGGGCGTTTCGGCCGGATGGTGGCCCTGCACGGCGACGACGTAGTCGACATCCCCATCGCCGAGGGCGTCGCCAAGCTCAAGGCAGTCCCACCCGAACGCTTCGCGGTGGCCGAACCGTTCTTCGGCTGACCCGAACGAGTCTGATAATCTGATTCGCATGAAGCGGATCAGCGCGACAACGCTGAGCAGAAACCTGTCCGACGTGCTCGATGCGGTTGAAACCGACGGGGAGACGTTCGTTGTCGTCCGTCACGGCAAAGAGGTTGCGAAGTTGACCCCTTCCCGTTCACCCAACGGCAAGGCCGTCATTGCACTCTTGCGCGCTCGTCCCGAGATGGGCGGCTTCGTCGAAGACGTCGAGTCGGTCAGAGATCTTCTGATCACCGAAGAGCGCGTGTGGCCCGACTGATTCTCGACACGACCTTTCTGATCGAGGCTGAACGCTCCGGGCAGACACTGGCCGACCTCTTGAGTGACAGCGATGACGTCTCGATCGCGGCGATTACCGCGACCGAGCTTCTGCTTGGTGCCCAACTCAGTGACGAGCGACATCGAGAGGCTCGGGAGCACTACATCAGCCACGTCCTTGGGACCATTCCCGTGGAGGACTACGACCTGACCGTGGCGCGGGCACACGCGCAACTTCTCGCCTGGACACGCAGCGCAGGCAGTCCCCGAGGCGCGTTCGACCTCATTATCGCCGCCACAGCTGTCGCGACAAGACGCACCGTCGTGACCTCGGATGGCCGCGGGTTCGACGGGCTCCCGGACGTCGCCGTCCGGCGCCACTGACGACCTGCCGAGCGCGCACGGGAAACACCTCGCTTGGCGGCTCCAACCACAATGGTGCTACCCTCGCCGGCCGATGCCTCGCTCACTCATCATCTGCGAAAAGCCCTCCGTCGCCCGCGACGTCTCGACGGCTCTGCCTGGCACGTTTGCCAAGAACGGCGACTTCTACGAGAGCGATACCACCATCGTTGGGTTCGCGATCGGCCACCTGGTGGAGCAGGTCGACCCGGACCAGTACGACGAGCGCTACAAGAAGTGGAAGTACGAGGATCTGCCGATCGTGCCCGAGGAGTTCAAGTACCAGGCGCGTGACGCCAAAGCGGGCAAGCAACTCAAGTCACTCCACAAGTACATGGCCTCGGCAGACGTCGATGTCATCGTCAACGCCTGCGACGCCGGACGCGAAGGCGAGCTGATCTTCAAGCTCATCCTCGAGACTGCGCCCAAGAAGGCGCACGACAAGCCGATCAAACGTGCATGGTTCTCATCGATGACCGCAGGGGCGATCCGCGACGCATTCGAGCATCTGCGCGACGACGAGGAGATGATCCCGCTCGAGGAGGCCGCCCGCGCACGCAGCGAGGCGGACTGGCTCGTGGGGATGAACGCCACCCGCGCCGCCACCACCAAGGCCGGTTCGGCCCGCAAGGTCCTGTCGCTCGGCCGCGTCCAGACGCCCACGCTCGCGCTGATCGCCAATCGCGATCTGGCGATCCAGGCCTTCGTGCCCGAGGACTATTGGGAGGTCGCGGCGACGTTCGCGACGTCGACCGGTGCCCGGTACGTCGGCATGTGGCACGAGGGCGCGACCACCCGCTTGACCGCCGGGGCACCGGCGGACGCGATCGTGGAGGCCGTCCACGATAAGCCCGCCGTGATCGAGTCCCTCGAGACCAAGCCACAGACCGAACAGTCTCCCCTCCTCTACGACCTGACCACCCTGCAGCGCGAGGCCAACCGCCGCTTCGGGTTCTCGGCGTCGCGAACGCTGTCGGCGGCGCAGGCGCTCTATGACCAGCACAAGGTGCTGACGTATCCGCGTACCAACTCGCGCTACCTGTCCGGCGACATGATCGCCCAGCTCAAGCCGATCGCCGCCCGCGTGGGCTCGGCCGCCCCGGTCTATGCCGACGCCGCCCGCTTTGTGATGGGGCTCGAGAAGTTGCCGCTCGGCAAGGTCATCAACGACGCCAAGGTGACCGATCACCACGCCATCATCCCGACCGACGGCGACCACGATCTCGGCGCACTCAACCGGGACGAAGCCCGGATCTACGACCTGGTCGCGCGCCGGTTCCTGGCGGTCTTCCACCCGCCAGCACGCTTCGAGAACACCGTCATCGAGACCCGCTGCGAAGGACATCTGTTCCGCAGTCGCGGCAAGGTCCTGATCGAGGCCGGGTGGCGCGCCGTCTACGGCGAGGAAGCCGACGAGACGCGCGGCCCCACCAAGGAGGACGAGGAGCCCGAGCAGAAGCTCCCGCAGGTCACGCAGGGCGAAGCCGTCGACTGCGCCGAGGTCGAGGCCCTGGCAAAGCGCACCAAGCCGCCCGCGCGTTTCAGCGAAGGCACGTTGTTGCGCGCGATGGAGACCGCCGGCAAGCTCGTCGACGATGACGAGGCGGCCGAGGCGATGAAGGACGCCGGCTTGGGCACACCGGCCACGCGCGCCGCCACCATCGAACGCCTGATCGACGCCGAGTACATCGAGCGCGAGGGCCGCAGCCTGCGCGCGACCGAGAAGGGTGTCGGCCTGATCCAGATGCTGGGCGACCACGTGTTGACCAAGCCGGAGCTGACGGGCCAGTGGGAGCAGCGCCTCAACGAGATCCAGCGCGGCACGCAGCGCCACGAGGACTTCCGCAAAGACGTGGTGGATTTCACCCGCGACGTGGTCACGTGGTTCGCCGACAAGGATCGCGAGAACCTGCGCATCGAGCGGCGCGAGCTGGCCCCCTGCCCCACCCCTGGGTGTGAGGGTCACATCGTTGAGTACCCCAAAAGCTACGGGTGCAACAGCTACAAGAGCAAGGACGAGACCGGCTGCGGGTACACGCTGTGGAAGCAGGCCAACGGCAAGAACCTGACCATGGAGCAGGCGCTCGAGTACATCGCGGCGGGAAAATCAAGCAAGGACCTGGTCGAGGAGCGCGAGATCATCGGCCCCTGCCCCACGCCCGGCTGCGACGGCGAGATCATCGAACGCACGCGCAGCTACGGGTGCACGAGCTGGAAGAGTCGCACCGAAACCGGCTGTGGCTTTGTCATCTGGAAGCGCGTCCGCGGCCAGAAGGGCGAGGTCGACGTCGAGACCGCCACGCAGATGGTGGCAGCCGGTGAGACCAACGCCGCTCCGGTGCCATCCAAGGAGCCGATCGGCAAATGCCCCACACCCGGCTGCGGCGGCGAGATCAACGAGAACAGCCGTGCCTACGGGTGCAGCAGCTGGAAGAGCCGCAAGAACCCTGGGTGCGGGTTCGTCATCTGGAAACGCGAGAAGGGCCACGACGTGACGCGCGAGGAAGCTGCTGAGCGCCTTCTCGAAGCGCACGAGCAGCCCGCGGGAGCCCCGGAGGCAACCGCAACACCCCAGTGACCCCGGACGCGGTCACCGACCACATCCTCGCTGCGTCGACGTGGCGGTACTCACGGGCGTCCGGTCCCGGTGGGCAGCACCGAGACCACACCGAGACCCGCGCAGAACTCATCGTCGCGAGCGATGCGCTCGAAGGGTTGCCGCCGCAGATCGAGGCGCGCCTGACGGCTGCGTTGCATTTGAAGCGCCGCCCGTTGCGGCTCGCGTCCCAGGCCGACCGATCTCGAGAGCGCAATCGGGCGACAGTCGAAGCCAACCTGAGGGCGCGCGTCGCCACGGCCCTCGTGCCGCGAAAGACACGGCGCCCAACGGCCCCGTCCAAGAGCTCGGTCGCCAGACGACTCGATCAGAAGGCGCAACGCTCCCGCGTCAAAACGATGCGTCGGCGCCCCGAGGCCGCCGAGTAGACGGTCCCGGTACGCCGACCCGTCGCATCGATCATCCGAAGACGAAGCCGCCGAAGAAGCAGCCATCACCGTTGCCGTAGAGCCCCTGCCCGGCGGGTCCGGCCAGCGTGCCGTTCTTGGCCCCCGAGTAGGTGAGCGTCCGGACCGCCGTGCCGTCCGGAGCGATCGCGACCACTGCGTTTCCGGCTGCGCTCGCGGTGTTGACCGCAGC
Organism: Actinomycetota bacterium; assembly: GCA_031372145.1. Classification (GTDB taxonomy): domain Bacteria; phylum Actinomycetota; class Thermoleophilia; order Miltoncostaeales; family Miltoncostaeaceae; genus CALMEC01. The sequence continues at coordinate 12,678 of JANMKR010000059.1, forward strand.
GGTCTCCGTGTCGGCACGACGATTGAGCTCGGCGGTGGCGACGTTGAGAAACGTCGCTCCGGTGCCCCCGTCGAGCGCCGGCGTCAGGATCGAACCGTCTGCCGTCGTCTTGACGAAGACTTCGGCCCGGACGATGTTGAGCGCGTTGTCCTTGAGGCACTTGCCGTAGATCGTCAGGGGTCCGTTGGTCGAGAGCGGGATCTCGGGTGCGGCAGCGCGGGCCGCCGTCTCGTCCGCTCCGGCCGTGGGAACGGCTCGCACGAGCGCGATCTTCTTCATGCCGTCGACCTTGGGAACCGGACCGAGCGAGCTCTCGAGGATGTCGTCTCCGGTCAGCGAGTTGTTCTTGACCTTGATGCTCGAAATGGCGTTGGTGCGGATCTTGAAGCTCCGTACGGCGCCGGAGGCAATCTTGGTCTCGGTGACGGCGGCCGTGCGAAGCTGAGCGCTCCCGACACTCGCCCGCGGGAGCGTCACGGCGGCGTAGCCGGCACCTCCGAGCGCGACGAACAACGCCACCATCGACACGATCATCGCCGGCGAGGGAAATCTGATCTTCCTCATTGCGTGCACCTTTCTGATCTCAGGACGGGCGGGAGGCCCGGATCCATGGTGCGACGGACCGTACGGCGACAGCGGGACCGCGTGGGCCGGTCTCACAGACTCCTTACCCCGCTCGCGCAGGATGCTCACGAACTGCCCGAGTGCTTACCTGACCGTCACAATCCGACCACATTCACCTGGCGGCACCTCGGCCAATTGGCCGCGTCCGCGAGTGCCAATTGGCCGTCCACACCGGTCACACGTCGGCTGATCTGCGTCGCTCAGCTGGAAGACATCGCATTGTTGGCATGACGTACTATTGGACGAGTTTCCATGGGGAACTGAACGTTCGGGTAGGGCCGGGAGGTCTGAACTCGACTTTCGTTCAGTCACAACTAGCCGTTCGTGTGGTGGCGCTCGGCACGATCAACCTCGATTCTCTCGACTGGAATCACCGCACGATGCTCCCCGCCTCGTCGTATCAGCGCCCCTGACATGAGGTCACCGACATGGCGCTCCTCCCAGGACACCTTCGATCGAGCACCGCCGCAGCAGATCGCTTGCGGCAGCGGCGCACCATGGCGTTGGTCGCGTTGGCCGTCGTGGCCGCCTTTGGCGTGGTGACCGGCGGCGCCGAGTCCGCAGCGTCGCGCACCGCGTCCGGCACAGCCGCCCGCACATCGCGCACCACGGCCACCACGTCGGTGTCCTCAATCAGGCGCACGAATTGGATCGTCCCACTCGCCGTCTCGTGCACCGGACCCGCCGGGGTGACCTGTCGGGGTCGGATCTCATTGGTCATCAGAGTGCTGAACAAACGGACTGGCAAGCGCGGAAACCTCGTGCTCGGCGCCCAGGCGTACTCAATCAAGAGCGGAACCAAGCGCGCTATTCGGGTGACGCTGACCGAGCGCGCGCAGATGCTCCTCGCGTACCACACGTCGCTGAAGGTCCGCGTCAGGTTGGTGCCGTCGTCCGGTGCGGGTGTTGCCACGCCAAGCAGGATGGCGATCACGCTGCGTGCACCCGAGGATTGATCCAGGCGGCTGCGTCATGGCAAATATCCGACGCGGCCCGTAAGTTGTCGACTGGATGGCACGCCCGCCCACGGAACTGACGGTCACCAACCCGTTTACCGGCGAGCAGATCGGCTCGGTGGCCCACGCCTCCGTCGATGAGGTCGGCCACGCGGTTGCGACCGCCCTCGACCATCTGCCGGCCCCGACACCCGCAGCGCGCGCCGCCATCCTGGAACGAGCCGCGGCACTGGTCGCCGCCCGCCGGGATGAGCTTGCCCTCACGATTGCCGCAGAGGCGGGCAAGCCGCTCAAGCAGGCACAGGTCGAAGCCGCCCGATGCGTCGACACGCTGACGTTCGCGGCGGTCGAAGCCCGGACCCTGTCCGGCGAGATGGTGCCGATCGACGCCTCCGCGTCGGGGGCCGGCAAGATCGCGTTCACGTTCCGGGAGCCGATCGGCGTGATCGCCGCGATCTCACCGTTCAACTTCCCGCTCAACCTCGTCGCACACAAGGTGGCGCCCGCAATCGCCGCAGGCTGCCCGGTTGTGCTGAAGCCATCCGAGGAGACGCCGCTCTCGGCACTCGCTTTTGCCGAGATCCTCTCCGAAGCCGGGCTAGCGTCGGGTGCTCTGCAGCTCCTGAACGGCCCCGGTGAGACCATTGGAGCGGCGTTGGCGGGCAATCCCGACATCGCGATGATCTCGTTTACGGGAAGCGCCGAGGTCGGTTGGGAGTTGGCCCGTCGCCACCCGCGCATCCGCGTTGCATTGGAACTCGGCAACTCCACGCCGGTCATCGTCACCGCCGACGCGGACGTGGACGATGCGGCAACCCGAATCGCCGCGTCCGGCTTCACGCACGCCGGCCAGTCGTGTGTGTCGGTGCAACGGGTCCTGGTCGAGGCCTCGATCCACGATGGGTTGCGCGATGCGATCGTCAGCCGCGTGGAGCGGCTCGTTGTGGGTGATCCGCTCGATCCGCTCACCGACGTGGGTCCGCTCATCACGACCGCGGCACGTGACCGGGTGGCGACGTGGATCGCAGCGGCGACGGACTCCGGTGCACGCGTCGTCACCGGCGGTACGATCCACGACGGCCTGCTCCACCCCACCGTCCTGACGGGCGTCACCCCTGCCATGCGTGTGTTCCATGACGAGGTGTTCGGCCCGGTCGTCGGGCTCACCACGTTCACCACGATTGACGAGGCGATCGACTTGGCAAACGCAACGCCGTTCGGGTTGCAGGCCGGCATCTTCACGTCACGGGTCGATCATGCACTCGCATGGGCCCGGCGACTGCATTTCGGCGCCATCCTGATCAACGAGACCCCGACGTTCCGTGCCGATCAGATGCCCTACGGTGGGGTCAAGAACAGCGGCAACACCCGTGAGGGACCGGCCGCCGCGGTGCGTTCCATGACCGAGTCCCGACTCATCGTGATCGACCTCCCGGACCGCTGATGGCGACGCAGTTCGGTCTGTTCGTCCCGCCGTTTGGAGAGCTGGCCGATCCGCGCGTCCTCGCAGACATCGGCGCAGAGGCCGAAGCCGCCGGTTGGGACGGGTTGTTCGTCTGGGACCACGTGCTGTACCGCCCCCCGGTGCGCGAGGTGGCCGACCCGTGGATCGCGCTGGCGGCGATCGCAACGCGGACTGAACGCATTCGCATCGGCGCGCTCGTCACTCCGCTCGCACGCCGACGTCCGCAGATCGTCGCCCGCCAGACGACGACGCTGGACGTGTTGAGCGGCGGTCGCATGATCCTGGGCGCCGCATTGGGTCGCGACCAGAGCGGTCATGAGCTTTCGGCATTCGGTGAGGAGACCGACGATCGGGAGCGCGCCGCCATGCTCGACGAGTCACTGGAACTGATCGAGCGACTCTGGACGGGCGCGCCCGTCGACCACGATGGGCGGCATTACCAGGCGCGGGATGTCACGTTCGAGCCGCGCCCCGTGCAAATGCCGCGCATCCCGATCTGGATTGGCGGGCGGTGGCCCAGGCGCGCTCCGATCCGTCGTGCGGCCAGGTGGGACGGGTACTTCCCCATCGACCTGGCCGACCCTGATCAACTGGCCGAGTGCGCCGAGCAGATCCGCGCCCTTCGGGGGCACCTGGACGGCTTCGATCTGGTCATCGAGACCGCGCCCGACGACGACCCCGCCCCGTGGATCGCGGCCGGGGCGACCTGGTGGCTCTGCAGCTTCGGGCTCGAGCGGGCAACCGCAGCCGCAGTGCGCGAGGCCGCGGTTGACGGCCCGCCTCGACACTGAGCGCAGATCGACGGAGCTTCCACCCGTCGCCCGCCGGTCATGCAAAACGTGCCCGGCACCCCGCGTCACCGAACTTGCCGCTCGGAGCGAACTTTTTTCGTCGGGGCCCTTGGTGTGCACTCGATCAAGTTGTACGCGAATCGCATCGTTCGAAGCCGAAAACCATCCCGTCGACGCATGTTTCCCGTGCATCGTCGTCGTGCGGATGAGGGCGTGCAATTTCGGTGCCCGGCACCGAGGGTCATCCGGCATCGGAAACGGCGGCGGTGCCGCGGGTGGTGGCGAGCCGACCCATGACACTCCTGCGCTCGGGGTCGGAGGGCTGACGAGCGCACAACAGACTCGCCACGTCAGCCGATCAGGCGTCCCACCGCGTAGATCGCGACGCCTGCCAGGCCGCCGACGACGGTGCCGTTGATGCGGATGAACTGCAGGTCGCGCCCGACCGCCAGCTCCACCCGGCGGGAGGCGTCCTCGGGGTTCCATCGGGCGACGGTCGACGCGATCAGGTCGCCGGCCTGGTGTCGGTGCTCCTCGAGCAGATACGTCACAACCGACTCGACCCAACTGTCGATCTTGGCCTGAAGCTCGGGATCCTGCGCCACGCGACGACCGATGGACTGAATCTCGATCGCGATGCGCTGACGAAGCTGCGACGACGGATCGTCTGCCTGCCGCTGCAACAGCGCCTTGAGGTCGGTCCACAGCGACGCAGTCCATCGCTGCACCGCCGGGTGGTTGACGATCTGCTCTTTGATCTCCTCGCCACGGACGATCAGTTCGGGATCGTGCTGCAACCGCTCAGCCAGTTGCGCCATCCGCTCTTCCAGGTACTGGCGGAACTCGTGATGCGGCGCCTCGCCCACCTCGGCCAAAAACGCACGAAGCCCGTCGAAGAGCTTGGTGAAGATCCTGTCATCGATGGACTCCGGCACCCACCACGGCGACTCCTTGCCGAAGCGCTGTCGCAACGACTCGCGGTGGTCGTCCATGAACCGCAGACCCCCACGCACGGCGGCGTCCACCAACTCGACGTGACGACCCTCGGCGGTGGCGATGGTCAGCGCCCGGCCGGCCAGCGGCGCCAACTGCACGCGGTGCACCCACCCGGCGATGGAGTGTTCGATGGCCGTCTGCACCGTGTCATCACGCAGAACGCCCGCTGTCCCGGCCAGCGCCGCCGAGGAGTGGCGCGCGATGGTCGCGGCGTGCTCGTCCGCGCTGACCCACGCCGCGGCGCGACGTGCGATCCCGACCGAGCGCAGGCGCTCCAGCACGACCCCGCCGGTCAGGAAGTTCTCCTCGACAAATCCGCCGATCGCACGCCCGAGCTGATCCTTGCGCGTCGGGATCAACGCGGTATGCGGGATCGGGATGCCCATGGGATGGCGAAACAAGGCCGTGACCGCAAACCAGTCGGCCAACCCGCCGACCATCGCCCCCTCGGTGGCGGCCTCGACGTAGCCCGCCCAGTCCTCGCCGCCGCCGAAGAGCCGCACCGCCACGTACACCAGCGCTGCGAACACGAGCAAGCCGGTCGCGCGCACCTTCATCTGTCGCAGCCCGCGCCTGCGGGCGGCTTCGTCGTTCACGGCAAGCACCGGGGATTCGCGCTCCACAGCACAATCCTGCCACCCGCGGCGGCCGACCGAATATGAGAGCCTGCTCGGCGTTCGTCACATGACGCGGAAGGACGAGGACGTTGAACGCCGATGATGCCATTCGCCAACGCCGGAGCGTGCGCCGCTACACCGATGCACCGGTCGCTGATGCCGACATCGACGCGCTGTTGCAACTCGCACTGCTCGCTCCTACCGGCGGCATGGCGCAGGCATGGAGCTTTGTCGTCGTGCGGGACGCCGAGAAGCGTCGCGCCGTTGCAGAACTCGTCATCCGTGGCGGCGGCGAGTACTTCCGCATCGTGCGGCCGGCCGCGCCCGAAACCAGCGACGAGGAGCACGCCGCCTGGGCGAAGGGCTATGCCGAGCAGGCTCTTGGCACCTATCGCGACGTGCCGGTGTGGATCGTCGGCTTGGTCGTCCCGCGCAACGTGTTCCCGGCCGATCAACGCGACGCCGAGCGCACCGCGGATGTGGCATCGCTGGCCTTCGCGATGGAGAACCTGTTCGTCGCCGCTCGCGCCCGTGGACTCGGCACGGTCCCGACCGTGTTCCACTGGTTCGTCGAGGATGCATTCCGGGCACTGCTCGACATCCCGACGGAACTCGAGATCCCGCTCATCACGCCGCTGGGCTACCCGGTCGAATTTCCGACCAGCCTGCCGCCGGCCCTCAAGGCCATCAAGCGCCCATGGCGGACGCTCGTCCACGACGACGGCTGGGGAAATCCGCGTCACGAGGTGTAGACCGCAACGCGTCGCACCGATTGTTTTGGCTTTGTGAAGGTGCTTGCTAGGCTTGCCTCACGCGCTGGGCATTGGACGTCCCAGCAGATGAGACAGCCGCCCATGGAGGGGAACGTGAGTTACGAAATGAGCCCGCTCGAGCGTGTTGCAAAGAGCATCGGGTTGAGTCGCTTCGACATCGCGCAGATGCTCGACGCAACCCCAGGGATCGTCGAGGCATGGCTGACCGGGCAGATGACGCCCGGACCGCGCTCACGCGAGAAACTCGATGAGCTGTTGCAGGTGTTGGAGGGACTGTTCGTCAAGATGACCCCTCGATCGGCCCACGAATGGCTCAACTCGCCGAGCGCCGCGCTCGACTACTACGAGCCGCTCGACTTGCTGCGCCGCGGGGACCTGTATTCGGTGATGTGTGTCATCGAGGCGATGCCCCGGGCGATCCGTCTTGATCGCCACCTCACGATCGACACCGCCCACCTGGTCTGACCGAACCGTTCTCCCCGCCGGGCCGCCCGCACGAGGCGACCCGGCGTCGGTTCGCTACGACCGTGAGATGAGGACCGGCTCCTCGGGCTCGGCTCCGGAGACCTCCATGAACCGCTCGGGATAGCCGAACATGCCGTGCTCGGAGATGTCGAGCCCCGCGAGTTCCGCCTCCTCTGGTGCCCGAAGACCCATGGTCGCGCGGATCACCCAGAACACGGCATACGACGCCGCAAACGCAAACGCCGCGATGCACACCAGTCCGGCGAGTTGCCAGCCGAGCTGACCGAACCCACCGCCATAAACGAGTCCCTCATTGCCGACCCCGAGCGACTTGGCCGCTGACGGTGTCGTCAACACCCCGGCACCGATCACCCCGACGACCCCGCCCAGCCCGTGCCCGGCGATCGCGCCAATGGGGTCGTCCACACGAATGCGGTCCACTGCGAGCACGACCAGCACCATCAGCGACCCGGCCACGAGCCCGATGAGCGCACCGCCCCAAGGGGCGACATAGGCACACGGGCCGGCGATCGCGCCGAGCCCGGCGATCGCACCGTTGCCCATCATCCCGATGTCGAGCGTGCCGAGTCTGAGGCGCGCGACGAGCGTCGCCCCGATCACCCCGAACGCGCCCGCCAGGTTGGTCACCACGATGACCTGACCGAGCGGCTTGTCCACGGCGCCCAGGAACGAGCCGGCGTTGAACCCCATCCACCCGACCCAAAGGATGAAGATGCCGAGCAACGCCAACGGCATCGAGTGACCCGGAATCGGCTGGGGCTTGCCCTCACGGAACTTGCCGATGCGCGGTCCCAGCAGCATGGCCGCGGCCAGCGCTCCGGCTGCACCGGTCACGTGAACCACACCTGAGCCCGCAAAGTCCTGGAAGTGTGTCGACAGCCATCCGCCGCCCCACACCCAGTGGACCACGATCGGGTAGATGACCCCGACGAACACCAGGGCGAACGGCAGGTACGCGCCAAAGCGGATCCGGTCGAGCGTCGTGCCCCACACGATGGCCAGCGCCACCGCGGCGAACGTCGCCTCGAAGAAGAACTTCATCGGCTCGTCGACCACCGAATACGCCAAGGACTGCACACCTTGGCCGTTGCCGAGCTCCAAGAACCAGCCGGACGCCCCGACGAATCCGTTGCCATCGCCGAACGCGAATGCGTAGCCGATCGCCCAGAACGCCGCGAACGAGAACGCCAGATTGACCAGGACTTTCGCCGCGACGGCACCGGCGTTCTTCATCCGCGTCAGACCAACTTCGAGCATCGCGAAGCCGCCTTGCATGAGCAGCACAAGGCACCCCGCGAACGCCACCCAAACGGTGTCGATCGCCTTATTCACGTTTCCCCTTCGTCGTCGGGACCTCACGTACCCGAACGCGGCGGATTCTTCGGTTCGCGCACCGCAGGCACTTTGGACATGTGGCCAAAGACCCGGAGCGTGGCCTGTACAGATGCATGAACCTCAAGCCACCGCCCGCGGGCGCCGATGAACTCTCGATGGCGACAACGGAGATCCCCACCGGCACGAAGCCCCTGAAGGACGCCACCACGCTGGCATCCGCGCTCCAAACCAACCTGGCGCTCGTGGTCCGCGGCAAGGCCGATGCGATCCGGCTGGCCACCGTCGCCGCACTGTCCGGAGGGCATCTCTTGCTCGAGGACGTTCCCGGCGTGGGCAAGACGCTCTTGGCCAAGGCCGTCGCGCGATCGATCCAGGGCACGTTCCGCCGCGTCCAGGGGACGCCGGATCTGCTGCCGGCCGACCTGACCGGCGTCTCGGTGCTCGATCAGTCCGACAGCACATGGCGGTTTCGTCCCGGCCCACTGTTTGCCAACGTCGTGCTGGTCGACGAGATCAACCGGGCCACTCCCCGCACCCAATCCGCGCTCCTCGAAGCCATGGAGGAGGGCCAGGTCAGCGCCGACGGCGTCACCCGGCGACTGCCCGAGCCGTTCATCGTCATCGCGACACAGAACCCTCACGAGCACGCCGGAACGTTCCCGCTGGTCGAAGGGCAGCGCGACCGGTTTGCGATCGCCCTGGAGATCGGCCTGCCCGACCGCGAGGCCGAGCGGCAGATCCTGACCGGCGCCGGCGGCCCAGCCGCGCTCGACCTGCTGCAGCCGGTTGCGGATGCGGACGATCTGCGCCACGCGCGCACCGCCATCCGCGAGGTGCACGTCGCTGCCCCCATCGTCGAGTACCTGCTGGACATCGTGACCGCGACGCGGTCCCACGACGGCGTTTCCCTGGGAGCGAGCCCGCGCGCGAGCGTCAGCGCCCTTCGGACGGCACAGGCCTATGCGGTGACCGACGGTCGGCGCTTCGTCACCCCTGACGATGTCAAAGCCATCGCCCCCGCCGCGCTCGCGCACCGCCTGATCCTGAGCGGCGGTCCCGACCTGACCCGTGGCCGCGCAGTGGTCGACGCGATCCTGCGGAGGCTGCCGCCACCACGGGGATGACCGGGCGGGGAGCCACCAAGGGCGCGTACGTTATCGCAGGAATCGGCGGCGCGTTGTACTTTGCAGCGCGCACGACCGGCGCCGGGTGGCTGTTGGTCATCCTCTGCGCACTCACCGGAGTGCTGCTCGTCGGCTGCGTCTGGCCACGAATCGGCCTGGCGCGCGTTCGGATCGCGGCGAGCACTCCGCACGATGCCAGGGTCGACGAGCCGTTGCGGCTGACGTTGCGCGTCATGCACGCGGGGCTCGGCGTCCGCATCCTCCCCATCTCGCTCGCCGGCCGGCCGACTGCCGCGGTCGGAGACACCGAGACGTCGACCGAGGTCATCCCCGATCGACGCGGGGTCGTCGACACCGTCCAGGTCGAGCTGGCTTCGGCCGCGCCGTTCGGGCTGGTCTGGTGGCGTCGCCGCATGACCGTTGGTCTTGATCGTGCAGTCGAGATCGCACCGCGCATCGGCGAACGCCTCCTGCCGTCGCCTCCGGGCGGCGCGCTGGGAGAGGTCACCACGACGAGCGCGGGGAGCGGCGGCGATCAGGTGCGCGGGGTACGCGACTACACCCCAGGCGATCCGCTGCGCCACGTCCACTGGCCGGCAACCGCCCGACTGGGGGCGGTCATGGTCAAGGAATTCGAGCAGCCCGAACGGCCG
>JANMKR010000146.1:0-38796 GCA_031372145.1 Actinomycetota bacterium
AGCTCGGGTGCGGTGGCGTTCCACACCACGTCGCCCGTTGCGCTGATCCCGTGGGCGTCAAGCCCGACCGATCCGCGGCGTCCCGTCTCGTCACTCATCCAGTTGTCTCCCGTACCCCGTTGGCGTTCTAACGGACAAAACTACCTTGCCGGCCGGGTAGCGTCTGCAAATGCGCCGTAATGAACTCGCTTCCTTGGGCATTCAGCTCCCTGTTCTGCCGACAATTGTCCTTGGTGGGCTGCCTGGAGCGCCTGATTGGGCACTTCGGCTCGAGCGAATCGGCCTTGACGTCGTCTCGAGCGGTGCCGGCACGGACACTCCGGCGACCTACGCGGCTGCGCTGTCTGCGGTGCCACACCGACCTGTGAAGGCGACCGGCAGCGTCGTCGGGGCCCGGCTCGTCGAATGCGACGGCGGGCCAACCGCAGGGGCGTACCGCATCCATCCGGACGAGCTGGTCGTCATCGATGCCGCAGGAGCGGTCGGCGATGCCAACGACATCGCGCGATTCGTGCTGGCCGCGATCGGGAACGATCCGTCGGCATGGTGGATCGCCACGGGAGGTTTGGCGACGGTCGAACCCGAAGCCGCCACGCGGATACTGGGGGCGGTCGTCGACGGCGTCCGGCACGTGCGTTTGTACCTGGCCAAGCAACAGTTCGACTGAGATTCCCACGAGGTGTCGCGGAACGATCGCACGCCCGGCACGCGCCATCCCCGGATGTCGCACAACTCCCACGTGGTCTACGCCGGAACCAGCTCACCGGGTTCGTAGGCCAGGTTCGGGCCGAGCCAGCGTTCGGCTTCGGCGACGGTGATGCCCTTGCGGGCGGCATAGTCGACGACCTGATCGGCGTTGATCGGGCCGACGGCGAAGTACCGGGTCGCCGGGTGGGCCAGGTAGATGCCGCTGACCGAGGCGGCGGGGAGCATCGCAAAGCTTTCGGTGAGTGTGATCCCTTGCTCCTCGCCGCGGAGCAGGTCAAACAGCCGGCGCTTCTCGGTGTGGTCGGGACACGCCGGGTAGCCGAATGCGGGCCGGATGCCGCGGTAGCGCTCGGCGGTCAGATCGTCGGTCCCCAGTTCCTCGTCCGCGCCGTAGCCCCACTCGCGGCGCACGCGCTGGTGGAGCATCTCGGCGAAGGCCTCGGCGAGGCGGTCGGCGAGGGCGCGCACCATGATCGCCGTGTAGTCGTCGTTGTCGCGCTCGAACGCCTGGATGAGCGCGTCGGCGCCCAGTCCGGCGGTCACCGCGAACGCACCCAGGTGGTCCGGCAGGCCCGCGCCGCGCGGGGCGATGAAGTCCGCCAGGCAATAGCTCGGCTTGTCGTCGGCCTTCGCGCGCTGTTGACGCAGCATCGGGAACCGCGTCAACTCCAATGCGCGGGCAGGGTCCGCAAATAACACGATGTCGTCGCCGTCGGCGTTGGCCGGCCAGAACCCGTAGACCCCCCGCGCCTGCAGCAGCTTCTCGTCGATGATGCGGTCGAGCAGCTCGGTGGCGTTTGCGTAGAGCTCACGCGCCGCAGCGCCGTACTTGGGGTGGTCGAGCACGCCGGGGAACCGTCCACGCAGCTCCCACGCGTGGAAGAAGAACGTCCAATCGACATAGGGCACCAGGTCGGTCAGCGGGACGTCATCCAAGATCCGCACACCCGTGAACTCGGGCACGGAGATGTCGTCGGCGCTCCAGGCGATCGGCGTCCGCTTGGCCCGCGCGTCGGCGAGTTGGAGCATCGGTCGCGCCGACTTGCCCGCATGCGCCTCGCGAAGCTCCTCCTGTGCGGTGCGCAGGTCGACCAGGAACTCCTGGCGCGCGTCCTGGTCGATGACGCGGGCCACGACGTCGACGGCCCTGGACGCATCGAGCACGTGGGCGACCAGACCGGAATACTCCGGAGCGATCTTGACCGCGGTGTGCTGCTTGCTCGTGGTCGCCCCACCGATCAAGAGCGGCAGCTGGAAGTTGCGCCGCTCCATCTCGCGAGCCACATGCACCATCTCGTCCAGGGACGGCGTGATCAGGCCGGACAACCCGACGATGTCGGCGTCCTCCGCGATTGCGGCATCCAGGATCCGGTCGGCAGCGACCATCACCCCCAGATCGACGACCTCGTACCCGTTGCAGCCCAGCACCACGCCCACGATGTTCTTGCCGATGTCGTGCACGTCGCCCTTGACCGTGGCGATCACCATCTTGCCTTGCGACGTGGCGCCGGTGCGCTCGCGATCCTCTTCCATGTACGGCTCCAGAATGGCGACGGCCCGCTTCATGACGCGTGCGCTCTTGACCACCTGCGGCAAGAACATCTGACCCTCGCCAAACCGCAGACCCACGATCCGGATCCCATCCATCAACGGACCTTCGATCACCGAGAGCGGGGAGGGGTAGATCAGGCGGGCCTCTTCGGTGTCCGCTTCGATGTGATCGACGATTCCGTGGACGAGGGCATGCGACAGCCGCTCCTCCAGCGAGCCCTCACGCCACGCGGCGTTGACAACCTGTCGCTGCACGCCGTCGCCCTTGACCGTTTCGGCGAATGTGATCAGCCGCTCGGTCGCGTCGTCGCGCCGATTGTGGATGACATCCTCGACGAGTTCCAGCAGTTCGGGCGGGATGTCCTGGTAGACGCCGAGCTGTCCCGCGTTGACGATGCCCATGTCCAGGCCGGCGTTGATCGCGTGGTAGAGGAACGCCGTGTGCATGGCCTCACGCACGACGTCGTTGCCCCGAAACGCAAACGACAGGTTGCTGATGCCGCCGCTTGTGCGAACTCCGGGACAGCGCTCTTTGATCTGCCGCACCGCCGCGATGAAGCCGCGGGCGTAGTCGGCGTGCTCCTCCAGCCCGGTCGCGACGGCCAGCACGTTGGGGTCGATGATGATGTCCTCAGGCGGCATGCCGGCGTGATCCACAAGGAGCCGGTAGGCGCGCTCGGCGATCGCGACACGGCGCTCGGTGGTATCGGCCTGGCCGGTCTCGTCGAAGCACATGACCACGCAGCCGGCGCCGTAGCGGCGGAGCGTGCGTGCCTTGGCGAGGAAATCCTCCTCACCCTCTTTGAGGCTGATGGAGTTGGCGATCGACTTTCCCTGGACGCATTTGAGCCCGGCCTCGATGACGGACCATTTGCTCGAATCGATCATGACCGGGACCCGGGCGATCTCGGGCTCGGTTGCGACCATGTTGAGGAACGTGGTCATGGCGTGCTCGGAGTCGAGCATGCCCTCGTCCATGTTGACATCGATGATGTTGGCGCCATTGCGCACCTGCTCGGCTGCGACCTCGAGCGCGGTGGTGTAGTCGCCGTCCAGAATGAGCTTGGCAAAGCGGCGCGATCCGGTGACGTTGGTGCGCTCGCCGATCATCGTAAAACTCGACCCGGAGAAGATCGCAAAGGGCTCGAGCCCGGCGAAGCGCGTCAGCCGGTCGGGTCCAGGGATGCGCCGGGGTGGCACCGCCTCGACGGCGCGTGCGACGGCGCGGATGTGTTCGGGCGTCGTGCCGCAACAGCCGCCGACGATGTTGAACAGACCTGAGCGCGCGAACTCACCGAGTTCCTTCGAGGTCTCGGAGGGCTTCTCGTCGTATCCACCGAAGGCGTTGGGCAGGCCGGCATTGGGATAACAGCTGACGTAGACCGGGGCGACGTCGGACAGGGCCTCCAGGAACGGCCGCATCTCGGTTGCGCCCAGGGCGCAGTTGATACCGACCGAGAACGGCTCGGCGTGGGCGACCGATGCCCAGAACGCCTCGACGGTCTGCCCCGACAGCGTCCGTCCGCTGCGGTCCGTGATCGTGACCGAGATCATGATCGGCAACTCCACGTCCATCGCGGCGAACGTCTCGCGGATCGCCACGAGCGCGGCCTTGGAGTTGAGTGTGTCGAAGATCGTCTCGATCAGGATGATGTCGACGCCGCCCTCGATGAGGGCGCGCACCTGCTCAGCGTAGGCATCACGCACCTGATCGAACGTGACCCTGCGCAGGCTCGCGTCGTCGACGTCCGGCGAGATCGAGAGCGTCACGTTGAGCGGTCCCATCGAACCCGCGACAAACCGCGGGCGCGTGGGGTCGGCTGCGGTCCAGCGGTCGGCGACGTCGCGCGCGACCCGCGCGGAGGCGATGTTCATGTCACGCACGAGCCCCTGCGTGCCGTAGTCGGCCTGGGCGATGGAGGTCGCCGTGAACGTGTCGGTGGTGACCACGTCGGCACCGGCGGCAAAGAAGGCATCGTGGATCTCGGCGATGATGTCGGGCCGCGTCAGCGGCAGCAGGTCCATGTTGCCCTGCAGCGGGGACGGGTGATCACGGAGCACCCGACCACGGAAGTCGTCCTCACCCAATTCGTGGCGCTGGATCATCGTGCCCATCGCCCCGTCAAGGATCAGGATGCGCTCCGCCACGATGGCTTCGAGTGCGGCACGGACGCTCATCCACCCAGGGTACCGGATCGCTTGTCGCGCGCACCCTCCCGCACGCTACGACGTCGGCGACCTCAGGTCTGCGATCACCGTGCGCCCTGAGGAGCGCAGGTCCGGTCGCGGAATGACCTGTGCTGCTTCGCCGCGTGCCACGGCGGGCTCCTTGCCGTCGATGCCGCGCTTGTTGTGACTCACGCTCATTCCGAGTGCGAGGAGCACGGCCAACGACAGGTAGACCCCGGCGATCGCCGCGCGTTGACCCGAACTGATGGTGAAGTACGCGGACGTCTCCTCGTCGTTGCGGCGCTTCCAGCGGCGGCGCAGTTCGACGAGTCCGAACACGATGACGAGGCCGATGATCGGGCTCGGGAACGCGAGGAACAACACGACCAGGCCCACCAGCCCGAACACCCACCAGATCGGGTGGAACACCGCGGTCGCCCACCCGCCATCCAGCGGCATGACGGGGATCAGGTTGAACAGGTTGAGCAGGAACCCGGTGAATCCCAGCGCCACCAGCAGGTCCGACTCGAACGCGAGCCCGCCGAGCCAGGTGAGTGCCGCCGCCGCGCTGCCCAGGATCGGGCCGCCCAGGCCCAACCACGCCGCCTGCGCGGCATCCTTGGACCGCTGTTTGAGCAGCATGACCGCGCCGAGGAACGGGATGAAGTACACACCGCCCGTCTTGAGCCCCTGTCGTCGGGCTTCGAGGACATGGCCGAGTTCGTGGACGAACAGCAGCGCCACGAATCCGACGGCGAACTTCCAGCCCCAGAAGATCGTGTACCCCGCAACCGAGACCAGCATCGACGCCGACGTCGCCAGGAACTTGAGTTTGAACACGAGCAGCAGGGCCGCCTTGAACTTGAGCCCAAGTCCGGCCACGGCTGCGATCGGTGCCCACAGGCGGCGGAGGAGTCGTCGCATGCCGGTTTCCGGGTGTACCGGTCCCAGGTCGCGCTCAGGTGCGACGTGTCCGCCGACCGCGGTGGGCTGCAACTGCGGCGGGTAGGGGTTACGGTCGGTCGACATCGCCGACCGCGGTCCCGACGACGGCACTGACGATCTCGGGAAGTCGGCGGACCAGCTCTCCCCGTGCGACGACCTTGGTTGCCCCGGCCGCCCGCGCACCCTTGATCAGGTCCACGCGGGTGTGTGCGCAGAACCCGACCAGTGGGATCGAGCACGTCGCCGGATCCGTCGTGAGCTGCGTGACGAGGGCGATGCCGTCGATCCCGATTCCGTCCAACTCGACGATCAACCCTGAGGCCCCGTCCGCCACTGCGGTTGCAAAGCGCGTCGCCGTCGCCGCTCCGCGGGCGGGCACGTCGGCGGCCTTCAAGCCCTCGACGATCTGCTGGCGCATCAAGAGGTCCGGTGCAAACACGACGATCGGTTTGGCGTCTGTGACCACGCATCCATCGTACGCGCATGTCACCGCGTGCCGCCGACCTGCAGGTGTGCGCCGGTGTCGATTGCCGATCGCATCCGGCTCGGGCAGGGCCGTCGATCGGCTGACCCGTCGGCCCGGCGCTTGTGCCCGGCGTCACGCATGACGAGGATGCGGGGATGGTCGGAATCGTCATCGTCTCGCACAGCCGGGGGATCGCGGAGGGCGTCGTCGCATTGGCACGGCTGATGGCCGGCCCGGACGTCGCCATCCACGCGGCCGGTGGGCTCGATGCGCAAGGCGACGCCGTCGGCGCCGATCCGATCCGGATCATGGCGGCAATCGCCGCAGCGGGCGACGGCGAGGGCGTGCTCGTCCTGATGGATCTGGGCAGCGCGGTGGACGCCGCTGAACACGCCCGCGCGCTGCTGGATCCGGTGATCGCGGCGCAGGTTGTGCTGTGTGAGGCGCCGCTCGTCGAGGGCGCGGTCGCCGCGGCGGTTGCGGCGAGCATCGGCGGCTCACTGGCAGACGTCACGGCCGAGGCGCGCAACGGGTTGGCGGCGAAGGTCGCTCAGCTCGGGGGCGGTGCGTCCGGTGACGGTGCGATTGCCACGACGCTGACCCGGGCAGCGTGGAGCGAGACGACGATCGTCATCACCAATCCCATGGGGCTCCACGCCAGACCGGCCGCACGATTCGTTCAGACCGCGGCGACGTTCGACGCCGAGATCCTGGCCGACAACCTCTCGACCGGCGCCGGCCCCGCACGGGCCCGAAGCTTGACCGACGTTGCCACGCTCGGAGCATCCCAGGGCCACCAACTGCGGGTCCGGGCCCGCGGGACGCAGGCACCTCAGGCGCTTGCCGCGCTGACCGCCCTGGCGGGCCGCGGGTTCGACGAGGCCCACGGCCCGGTCGCGGCGCCCGCATCGGTGACGCGACCGCCTGTGCATGACGTCTCGTTCTCGGACGGCGGGGCCATCCACGGGCTCGCGGCGTCCCCGGGCGTGGCCGTGGGTCAGGCCCGCCGCATACGCCGGGGGCCACCCAAACCGCGTGCGCACGGCACGCCCCAAGCCGAGCAGGCCACGCTCGACGCGGCACTCGAGCGGGCGCGCGCCGACCTGCAGGTGCTGCGCGACACGCTTGCCCGCCAGGCGGGTGAGGAGCACGCCACGATGCTCGATGCGCAGCTCGCACTGCTCGGCGACGACGCCCTGCTCGATCCGGCGCGCACGGCAATCGCCGAAGGAACACGCGCCGAGTCTGCCTGGGATCGCGCGGTCGCCACGGTCGCGCAGCGCTTCACCGACCTGGACGACGCCTATCTGCGGGTGCGCGCCGAGGACGTACGCGAGGTCGGTCGGCGGATTCTGGACCATCTGATGGGGATGGGCGCGACGATGGTGTTGCGCGGGCCGGGCATCCTGGTGGCGCGCGAACTCGGCGCCGCCCAGACCGCGACCCTCGATCTGTCGATGGTGCATGGCATCGTCGTGGCGACCGGCAGCCCGACGTCCCATGCGGCGATTCTGGCGCGCGCGTTGGGCGTGCCCGCGGTTCTCAACGCCGGTGAGGTGATCACGACCATCGCCGAGGAGATGGTGCTGATGGTCGACGGCGACGCCGGAACCATCACGATCGAACCTGACGAGGCCACAGTTGTTGCCGCCCAGCGGGTCCAGGCCGGACGGGCCGAGGCGTCGGAGCACGCGCGCCACAATGCGCAGGGTTCGGCCGCCACGCGCGACGGTGTCGCCATCGAGGTGGCCGCCAACATCGCGGGAGTCGACGACGCGGCTCGGGCTGTCGCGGGCGGTGCCGATGGCGTGGGTCTGTTCCGTACGGAGTTCTTGTTCATGAACCGTGGGGATGCTCCGAGCGAGCGGCAACAGCGCGACGCGTACGCCGCCGCCGCAGACGCGCTCGGCGGCCGCAGGCTGATCATCCGGACCCTCGACGCAGGTGCCGACAAGCCGATCAGCTCCATCGCTCAGGCACACGAGGCGAACCCGTTCCTGGGACGCCGCGGCCTGCGGTTGAGCCTGGCCAATCCCGAGTTCCTCGGCGTCCAACTGCGGGCCATCCTGCAGGTCGCGGCGCACCATCGGAACGTCGCGATCATGTTCCCCATGGTCGCCACCCTGGGTGAGCTGCGCCATGCACGGTCTGCGCTGCGGACGGCTCGGGATGAACTTGATCGTGCCGGGATCGCTGCAGGGATACCTGAGGTGGGAGTGATGATCGAGGTGCCGTCGGCGGCGCTCATGGCCGACCTGCTCGCACCCGAGGTCGACTTCTTTTCGATCGGCACCAACGATCTGACCCAGTACGTCATGGCGGCGGAGCGCGGCAACCCGGCTGTGGTCGACCTGGCCGACGCGGCGCATCCGGCGGTGCTGCGACTCATCGCACACGTCTGCGACGCGGCGGATCGGCACGGTCGCCAGGTCGGCGTCTGCGGCGAGGCGGCGGCGGACCCTGACATTGCGCCGCTGCTGATCGGGTTGGGTGTCCGCGAGCTGTCGGTGGGGATCCCCGCAATCGCGCAGATCAAGGGCCTGGTGCGAACGCTCGATTCCTCGGACCTCGCGCGACGTGCCGCCGACGCGTTGGCGTGTGCGGATGCCGCCGGCGTTCGCGCGCTGGTGCGCTCGATTACCTAACTCGTATCGGACTCCAGTACCGCCGCCTCTGGAGAGACCGGGACGGTACGTCGCCCGTCCTGCAGGCTCCTGACCGCGGTCACGCCCAGGATCACCAACCCGCCTGTGATCGAGAGCGCCCCGACGGTTTCGCCGTGCGCCAACCATGACCACACCGGGTTGAGCGCCGGCTCGACGTAGAGCAGCAGCGACACCTCCAAGGCGCGCAGGTGCGGCACGGCCCGGGTGATGAACACGTAGGCCAGACCGATCTGGATGACCCCGAGATAGAGGATCCAGATCCAGTCGCTCCCGACGCTGTCGGTGGCGGGACCGATCGCGAACGGCAGGCAGACGACGAACGCGATCACGTTGCCGGCGACCGTTGCGGCGGCGGCGGCATCGGTGCCATCACGACGGCCGAGCCAGCGCAGCCCCATCACGGTGCCTGCCCAACCCACGCCGGAGATGACGGCGAGGATGTCACCAAGGACCGGCTGCGGCGCGGTGGCGACCGCGGCGGGGGCGTCCACGAAGAACAGCGCCAGGCCGGCGGCCAGGATCATCATGAAGATCACGTCGCGCCGGACGACCCGCTCGCGCAGCATGAACGGCGCGGCGATCGCGATCCACAAGGGGGCGGTGGACTGCAAGAAGATCGTGTTGGCGGATGTCGTCAACTTGTTGGCCGCGACAAACAAGATCAACGTGACGGCGAACGTCAGGCCCACGAGCAGGGTCCGCCACGACCAGTTGCGACGCGAGCGGGGCAGCATGATCGTGATCGCCAGTGCCGCCACCCCGGAACGAAAGCACGCAACGGTAATCCCGCCGGACAAGCCGTCGAAGCTCGTGGCCTTGATCGCGGCCCCACCGGTCGAAAACAGGATCGCTGCCGCGACGATCTGAAGGCGCGAGACGTTCATGGTGTCCACGATGTCAAACTGGGCGCCTATGGACATTCCGCTGATCCCGCTCGAGCACTTCTATGACGATCCGGAGCGTGCCGCGGCGCGGGTGTCGCCCGACGGCCGCCGTCTCGCCTGGCTCGCGCCCGCCGATGGTCCCCTCAACGTGTGGGTTGCGCCCATCGACGGCGGTGATCCGCTGCAGGTCACGAATGACCGCGATCGCGGGGTGCGCGCGTACTCCTGGTCGCGTGACGGGGCTCGCATCCTCTACATGCAGGACACCGGCGGCGACGAGAACTACCACCTGTTTGCGGCCGACCTCGATCACCCGGACGCACCCGATCGCGATCTGACGCCGTTCGACGGGGTCAAGGTTGGCGTGGTGGACGTTCCGCGCGGCGATCCGGGCCACGTGTTGATCTCGACCAACCGGCGGGACCGCGGGTTGTTCGATGTGGAGCGCCTCAACCTGGAGACCGGTGCGATTGAACGCATTGCCGAGAACCCGGGCAACATCATGGGTTGGTTGACCGACCGCGAGGGACGGCTGCGCGCTGCGTTCGCCCAGACGCCGACGGGCGATCACCAGGTATTGGTGCGCGACTCCGAGGACCAGCCCTTCCGTGTGCTGGCCGACTACGCCAACGAGGACTCGGGTGCGCCCTACGCGTTCACCGCCGACGGCCGTGCGCTCTATGTGGGCAGCGCGCGCGACAACGATCTGGTGCGGCTCGTGACCCTTGACATCGCGAGCGGCGAGGAGCGGGTCATCGATGCCGACGACGAGGCCGACCTGGGATCACCGATCATCTCGGACCGCACGGGCGAGCTCATCGGCGCCGGATATCGGCGCGATCGCATCGTGTTGCACACGTTCGACGATGCGTTCGCGCGTGACTGGGAACGCGTCCGGGCCATCCATCCCGGTGACCCGATGATCGGGAGCACCAACGACGACGAGACGCTGTGGACGGTCGCGTTCGACGATGACCGTGACCCGGGCGCGACGTATCTGTTCGATCGGCGGACGGGCGACTCGCGTCTGCTGTTCCGGTCCCGGCCGTGGCTGGATCCGACGATCCTGGCCGAGCGCACGCCCGTGCGCATCACGTCGCGCGACGGCTTGGCGCTGCGGTCCTACCTGACGCTTCCGGTCGGGGTGGAGCCCATCGGCTTGCCGACCGTGCTGTACGTGCACGGCGGGCCGTGGGCGCGCGACAGCTGGGGTTGGGAGCCGACGGCCCAGTTCCTGGCCAACCGCGGGTACGCGGTGCTGCAGGTCAACTATCGCGGCTCGACCGGGTTCGGCAAGGCGTTCACCCACGCGGCTGAGCGGGAGTTCGCCGGCAAGATGCATGACGATCTGATCGACGGCGTCAACTGGATCGTGGGCGAGGGTATCGCGGATCCCAAGCGCGTGGCGATCTACGGCGGCAGTTACGGCGGGTACGCGGCGCTGGTGGGCGCCACGTTCACGCCGGATGTGTTCGCTGCTGCGATCAGCGTGGTCGGTCCGTCGAACCTGGTGACGCTGGTGCGAAGCTTCCCGCCGTACTGGCGGCCGCTGCTGGCGGGAACCTGGTTCAAATTCGTCGGCGACCCCGATGATCCGGAGGAGCTCAAGGACCTCGAAGCCCGTTCGCCGATCAACAGGGTCGATCAGATCACGGCCCCGTTGATGGTGCTGCAAGGGGCCAACGACCCGCGGGTCAAGAAGGCCGAGTCCGACCAGATCGTCGAGGCCCTGCGCGCCCGTGGCGTCCCGGTGGAGTACATCGTCAAGGACGACGAGGGCCACGGGTTCGTCAAACCCGAGAACAAGCTCGACGTCTACCGGGCAGTCGAGCGCTTTCTCGCAGCCCACCTTGGCGGCCGTTCGGCCACCGCGAATCAGCTGTAGGGAAGGGTCATTTCGGAACGCGCGAGCCCTTTATCCACAAGGGTTTGCGACCAATCCGTGTCTGTGGCGAAAAGCAGAACTGAGCGCCGCGCAGTGCGCGTCGCGAGGTTCTGCTTTCCCCCCAGCGGGGTGGGCGTTTGCAACGCCCACGCAACTGACACCATGTGACATAAACGCACAATGTGACACGGCGTCGTGGTGCGCTACACGAGGAGTTCGGCGCGGTCGACGA
Organism: Actinomycetota bacterium; assembly: GCA_031372145.1. Lineage (GTDB taxonomy): Bacteria > Actinomycetota > Thermoleophilia > Miltoncostaeales > Miltoncostaeaceae > CALMEC01. The sequence continues at coordinate 11,507 of JANMKR010000146.1, forward strand.
TGTGGCTGGCGCCGGCGGGGTCTTTGATGACGTGGATGGCGGCGCCCAGGCGTTCGGCCACGCCTGGCAGGTGCGTGATGACTGCGACGAGGCGGCCGTGATCGGCCATCCGTTCGACCGCGGCGATCGCGACCTCCAGGGATTCTCCGTCGAGCGACGAGAAACCCTCGTCCAGGAACAGGCAGTCCAGCCGTCCCGCTGAGCCGCTCGCGATGTCCGACAGCGCCAGCGCCAGCGCGAGGCTCGCCAGAAACCGCTCACCTCCGGACAGCGTGCCGGCGCCGCGCACCCGCCGGCCCCGCCGGTGGTCGACCACGGCAAGCGGGTCAGGGTCCTCGCCGACGAAGCTGAACGCCCCGTGCGACAACGCTTGCAACCGTGCTGACGCACCCAACGCGAGCCGTTCGTGGAAGCGCGCAAGCAGGTACCGTGGGAACCGGTTCGCCTGCAGGTCCGCCGCGACCTGGGCGAACACCTCGGCCTCGGTTTCGGCCGAGTGGCGGGCCCGCGAGAGGCGATGGCCGTCGCCGGCGTGGCGTTCGATCTGCGCAAGTTCTGTTTGCGCGGCACGCAGCGTCTGAGCCGCCGAGTGGTGGCGCGCCGCGAAGCCGTCAGCTCCCTGGATACCGAAGGCGGCTCCGCGCGCACCGAGCGCGGCGTCCAGGTCATCCGCCGCCGTTCGCGCCGCCGCTGCGCGCTGCTCCGCATCGGACGCCGCCCGCTCGGCCCGGCCGACCAACTCGTCGGCCCGGACCGGCAAGGCATGCGATGCGAGATCGGCAGGCAGCGGTTCCATCCCGATCCTGCCCGCCAGCAACGTCAGCGCCTGGCGGAGCGTGGCAACCTCGTCGCGCTCGATCGCCGCGACGATGCTCGCTGCATCGGCGCGCTTCGTGGCGACCTGCGTCGCGTAGGTCGTTGACGCGCTGAGCGCCTGCTCCATCATCTCGAGTTCGCGAACCGCGGCATCCAGATCGGCCACCGGGCGATCGGTCTGCCCATAGCGGCCCAAGCGCTCCTCCAGGTCAGCCAGTTCCTGACGGTCCTTGTCGAGGCGACGATGCACCTCGGCCAACGCCCCGGCTGCCTGTTCGGTCGCCGCGCTCAGCGTCGTGGCCTCTCGCTCCGGCGCGGCGGCTTCCGCGTTGACCCGGGCGGCCTCCGCCGCGAGCCGGGCGGCCTCGTCGGCGTCTGCGGTGACATCACCACCCCGCGCAGTGACACGCTGCTCAGCATCGGCCACGTCCTCCACGCGAGCCGCGTGGGCGTGCTGCGCCGTCCGGACCCCCAGCTCGGCTTCGGCCAAGCGATCCGCAGCGGCACGTGCACGGTCGCGCAGCATGATGACGCCCTCTTCCACGTCATGCAGATCTTGAGGTCGATCGTGTGGAACCGTGTGGACGACCTGACCGCACACGGGACATGGTGCGCCTGGGGCGACGCCGGCGCGCATCGTCGCGGCCAGGTGGGCGGTGCGCAGCTCGTCGAGCGCTGCGTCGGCGACGCTCGCCTCATCCGTTGCACGTCGCGCGGCGTCACGCGCGGCGTCACGGTTGGTGATCGCGTCCGTGACTGCGGCGACTGCCGTCGCAGTCGTGTCGCGTGCGGCACCGAGATCCTTCAACGCCTCTGCGAGCGCGCCCAAGGCCTCGCGGTGATGGCGGGACGCGGCGATCTCGGCGTGCAATCGCTCCAACCGGTTGCGCCGGTGCGTCAGCTCGGTCTCCTGGTCGCGCGCGGCCGCCTCTTCGCGCGGGATCGAGTCCCTGGCGATCGTCGCCCGCTCGGCGAGGCCGCGCAACGCGGCGAGCTCAGATGCGGTTCCTCCGTGGCGCTCGCGCAGCCGGTCGCGTGCCCGCGCGGCGTCTGCCATTGACTGCTGGGCCTCGTCGTGAAGCGCGCGCGCACCCCGGGCATCGCGCTCTGCGGCGGCGTGCAGTTCGACCAGGGCGCGGCGTTCCGAGGCCGTGGGGAGCTCGGCCAACGCTGCACGGATCCGGGCTGCGCTGGCGGCGGCCTCGCCCGAACGGGTGCGCTCGAGTACCGCTGAATCGACGAGTGAGTGCAACGCACGCACGCCGGCGACGCGGACTGCCGCTGATCGCGTCAGTCGCGCCTGGGCCGTTCGGGCGGCAGCGGTGTGCACGGGCAGGATGGCGCGCTCACGCTCCAAAACGACCGCTTCGCGCGCGGCGGCGTCCCGAGCCGCCAGAGCCGCCGTGCGGGCGTCGTCGAGGGAGGCGATCCCGAACAGCTCACGCAGGATCATGTCGCGGTCGCGGGGCGTGGATTGCAGGAACTGCGCAAACCGCCCCTGCGCCAGCAACACGGCGCTCGTGAACGCGTGGAAGCCCATGCCGACCAGCTCCACCAGCCTGGCACCGACGGCGGCGGCGCCTGTGACCTGGTCCGTGACCTCCCCACGGTCTGCGCTCAGCGCCTCGAGCAGGTGCATCGGCTCAGGAGCTCCGCGGCCGAGGCGACGTGACACGCGCCAGACGCCTGCACCCGTGCTGAACGTCAGGCGCACCTCACCGTGCTCGGCACCGAGCGTCAAGAGCTCCCGCGACCCGGATTGCTCGGGCGTGCGACCATAGAGCGCGAAGCAGATGGCGTCCAGGATGGACGTCTTGCCGGCGCCGGTGTCACCCGAGATGACCACCAGGCCGTGTCGTCTGAAGTCGATCGTCTCGGACGCATACGACCGAAACGCGATCATGGTGAGTTCGAGTGGGCGCATCAGCCCGGCTGCGTCTCTGCATGCGCGAGCGCCGCCCGAAACGCGGCCACCAGGCGTTCGTCGTGTCCGCGTCCGGACTGCTCGAGCCACTCGCCGTAGACGTCGCCCAGGTCACGTTGGCTGAGCTGATCGACCTCGGCATCGGTCTGATTGCCGCCTGCGGGCGTGATCGGCTCGACGCGCAGCGCGTCGGGAATCCGCTCACGGACATGGCGTACGAGGTCCAAGCGGATCTGGTCGACGACGACCTCGCAGAAAAACCACGCCCCTGGGTGGTGCGACGCCAGCGATTCGAGCTCATCAAGCGATCCGCGCAGCCGCATGAGGCGACGACCGGAGGACAACGGAATCTCCCGCGCCTTGGCTCCCGACGGCGTGATGTCGATCACGGCAACCGATGGTGCCGTCCCGTCACCCGAAAAGTCGAGCGCCATCGGACTCCCGGCGTAGCGCCCGAGACCGGTGAAGCCCGGCAACGGCTGCGGTCGGTGCAGGTGTCCCAACGCGACGTAGTCCAGATCGCTGGGAAACGCAGCGCCGTCGACCGCGTAGGTGCCTCCGAGCGTCAGCTCGCGTTCGCCGCCGCCGGCGATACCGCGGCTGACCATCAGGTGTCCCAGCACGACCGCGACACCCCCACCGTCCCGACGTTTCGAACGCAGCTCGGCAGCAAGCGCGTCAATCCGCTCGCGTGCGTATGCGGCGTAGTCGCCGCGAGAGCTGGTGCGATCGATCCCCGGATCAGCGGCGACCTCGGCGGGTTCCGGCCAGGGCAGGCAGCCCACGTACAGGCGCCCGGCCCGTGTGTCGACGGGAAACACCGCGTCGGCCGCAGCCAGGCGGATTCGCGGCGCCAGGTACGGGGCGATCTGTGCCCAAAACAGTGGATCCTCGTGGTTGCCCGTGACGGCGACGACCGGTGCCACCGCGGCGAGTTCCTCGAGCGCCCTCAGGCACGTTGCGAGGACTGCGGGCTCGACGAGGCGACGATCCAGGTTGTCGCCGGCCACCAAGATCGCGTCGACCCCTTCGTCGCGCGCCACCTGGGCCACCTCGCTCAAGACGCGTTGCGTCTCATCCAGCCGGTCGTTGCCGTACAGGCGCTTGCCGATGTGCCAATCGCCTGTGTGGAGCAGCCGCATGGGGGTGGTCAGCTCGGGAGCGCGGAAGGAGGTGAGCATCGGGCACGAGCGCACACTGCAGGCACGCTTGCAGGAGCCTGCCGAAATGCGTCGAACATCACCGCCAGCAAGGGCGTCGTGGGCGCGTTGGGGCGAGCAACCGCGCCCATGCCCCTTGCTCGAAGCACCCGTGTTGCACTAGGAGGCAAGCGCTTCGGCGACCGCCGCGTTGACGATCTCGCCGCCACGCACGTTGACTCCGGGACGCAGCGAGGGGTGTCGTTCGACGGCTTGCTCGGTACCGTCGTTGGCGAGCGCCAACACATAGGGCAGCGTGGCGTTGCACAGGGCCTGGGTCGACGTGACCGGGACCGCTCCCGGCATGTTGGCGACGCAGTAGTGGATGACACCGTCGACGACATACGTGGGATCGGAGTGCGTGGTCGGATGGACGGTTTCGACGCAGCCGCCCTGGTCGACCGCGACATCGACGATGACCGAGCCGGGTTTCATGGTGGAAAGCATCTCGCGGGTGATGAGCCGCGGTGCCTTGCGCCCGGGGACGAGCACGGCGCCGACGACCAGGTCGGCCTGCTGGATGAGCTCGGCGATCGCCAGGCGCGTTGAGTAGATGAAGGTGACCCGACCGGCCAGCACCAACTCCAGGTCACGGAGCCGGTCCAGGTTGACGTCGAGCACGGTGACGTGGGCCTGCATCCCGACGGCCACCATCGCCGCGTTGATGCCGACGATCCCGCCACCGAGCACCACGACGTTGCCCGGTGCGACCCCGGCCACGCCGCCCAGCAGTACCCCGCGCCCGCCGAGTGGCTTCTCCAGGTGTTTGGCGCCGGCCTGTACCGAGAGGCGTCCCGCAATCTCGCTCATCGGTGCGAGGAGCGGCAGGCGTCCCGCCGCGTCTTCCACCGTCTCGTAGGCGATTGCCGTGGTGCCGGCCGCCTGCAGCGCGCCGGCCACATCGGGAGCCGCGGCCAGGTGCAGGTAGGTGAACAACGTGTGGTCGTCGCGCATGTGCCCGAACTCGGATGCCTGCGGCTCCTTGACCTTGAGCACCAGGTCGGCGCCCCAGGCGTCCGCGGCGTCGCCGATCGCTGCGCCGACGGCGCGGTATGCGGCGTCATCGAACCCTGCGCCGTCTCCGGCAGCGGCCTCGACGATCACGGTGTGCCCGGCATGCACCAGCGCATCCGCACCAGCCGGGGTGAGGGCCACGCGGTACTCGTCGACCTTCACCTCACGGGGCACCCCGACACGCATTTTCGCACCTCCGGTAGATGGCGCGCTGAGTCTATGCCTCACCGTTCACGCGCGAGTCGCCACCGCTCAGTCGAGTGGATGTCGGCGTACCCGGAGGATGCCGAGGAGCGCCGCGACCAATGTGGCCATCGCGCCCAGCGCGAGGATTGCCGAACGGGTCGTCGAGGGACCCGAGATCGCATACCCGGCGGTCGCGAGCGCCGCGGCCTGCTGTTGTTCGCAGCGCACGAGCGCGGCATCGGCGTACGTCGGCACCAGCGCCGCCAAGCGGTCCGCCGCCACGACGTAGTCGCGGGACCAGAAGGCAGCCATTGCTGCGCGGAATCCCGTCGTTGCGATCGTTTCACCGTTGGTCGCACCATCCGCCTCGAGAAGCTTCCGAACGGACTTGGCCTGTGCCATCACCGGTTCGGTCTGCTCGGTCTCACGTCGAAGAACGACACCGCGGCTGTGTCCGTGGTCGTCGACCGCGGGTGCGCCGGAGTCACCGCGGACGACGTCGACGGTGATCGTGGCGAACGCGTCGTTGGTGGCGATGGCGGCGGACTGCTTGACGGCACCGGTTCGAATGGCCGGGATCGCGCTTTGCTGGCCACCGAACCCGATCACTGCGATGGGTGTGTCTGCGGTCTGGCCGTCGTCGAGAAGGAGCGTGGGCGCATCGGGGGCGTTGATCTTCAACAGCACGAGATCGTCCTGTGGGTTGGTCGCCGTCCGCACGACGGTTGCCATGATCGGCGTCGGCACAACGCCTGCACAGGCGACGGCGGAGGCCTCGGCCTGCGCACGCGTCAGGGTGAGCTGTGTGACCGCAGTCGCAATGATGCGTGTCGTCGCCGGATCGCGCGGCAGGCCCTGGACATCGAGTGCGGTGAGCTCGTCGAGTACCCGTGCCGTCGGCGGCGCCACAAGGTGCAGTGCGGTGACAACGCGATTCGGTGCGACGCCGTACGCGGTTCCGTGGATCTCAATGCTGCGGTCGACTGCAATACGCTTTCCGCCGGCCACGACCGCTTCGATGCGGATCTTGCCGTCCACGTCGTAGACGGCGGGAAGCGCGACGAATGCCGCCCGTTCGAGCGCATCAGTCGCCGTATCGCGCGGTGTGATGGGCACGGCCACGGCCGACGCCGCGATGGCGGCGGACGCCAGAATCCACAGCAGTGCTCCTGCTGGTGCCGTCACATGCATACTCGAACGGTACCGGCAGGAGCTGCCGCGGCGTCTATCTAACCGTGATCGGACCCGTCGCGCGCACCTTGCTGACCGCGGTCGGGATCTTGGCCCGGATCGTCACGCGGTACCTGCCTGCCGTGATGGCCCTCGCGCCGATCTTGGCGGGGATCAGGACGACGTTCGCTCCCGCCCGACCCCGACGGGTGATCGTGCCGATGACCTTGCCTTTGGATGTGCGGATCGTCAGCGTGACCGTGGCGCGGATGTTGAGACGAAACGCAACCCGTGCCTGGCAGATCCGCCGTGGACGCCGGACACATGATCCCGACACCTTGGACAGCTTCACCTTCGCCCCGTGGATCGCACCCGCGGGCGCTGCGACGGACTGGGTGATCGCGATTTGGCGCTGCTGGGTGGCGCTGCCGCCAAAGCTGTTGACCGGGGTGAGCGTGACGGTGAACGTGCCTGGGTTGGCATACGTGTGGGCGGTGGTGTCCCGTGCGGTTGCGCGCGTGCCGTCCCCGAAGTCCCAGGACGTGGGCCCGAGCCCCGACCCGTTGTCGGCGACGGTCGCGGACATGGCGACCGGCCTTCCCGTCTCCCCGCGGGCGGGGACGTTCATCGCGATGATGCTCGGCGGTGTCACGTCGAACAGCGATGCCTGGGTCAGCCCGCCGATCCCTGAATCTGTGGTCCACACCGCCACTGCACGTCCGGCGGCGTTCATCGCGACACTCGGCCGATCGCAGTTGGCGTTTGCCAACGAGCGGGGGGTCGGGGCGCTCCACGTCGGCGACGCCACGGCGATCGTCGAGCTCTGGACCACGTTTTGCCCCGTGACCCAGACCGCCGAAGCAGCTCCAGCCCCGTTGACTGCCAGATCGGGGGTCAACGCGTCACTGCCCGCAGCGCTCAACGACGCGGTCGCCGACCACGTTCCCGACGTACGTCTGCGGCTCTGAACGAGTGCGTTGCCGCCCACGATCTGTGACCAGACCGCGGTGGCACTGCCGCCGGCGTCGATGCCCACCTGCGGGTCGGCTGCGACGGCGTCCGGGGGCGTGAGCGTGTCGACCGACGTCCAGGTCGCTCCCGCCGAGGATCGTGACGCCGACTGCACCTGTCTGCGCAGTCCCACCGTGACCCAGACGGTGGTGGTGTCGCCTCCCGGGTTGACGGCAAGCTGCGGATTCGACGTGTCCGCGCTGAGCTCGCTGACCGATTGTGGGGCGCTCCAGGTGTTGGACGCGGTGGGCAGGCGCGACGATCGGATCGTCCTGTGGCCACCGATTGAGTCCACCCAGACTGCGGTCGCGTTGCCGGTGGCATCGACGCCGATGCGGCTCTGATCGCCGTCGCTTCCGGTGGCCGACACGTCGGCGGGACTGCCCCATGTCCCTCCGCTCAACCGACTCGCCTGGACGATCGCGTTGGCGGCGTTGTTTCGCACCCAGGTCGCGACGGCGGTGCCGTTGCCGGCGATCCCGATCTGCGGACTTCGGGCCTCACCTTCGTCGAACACCAGGATCACGGGGTCGGGAACCGATGTCGAGAGGTCCTGAGCCGCACTCCAGCTGCCTGCGGCCGCTGTCTTGCTGCGCGATTGCACGACCTGGTCCTGGCCATTGAAGTGCGTCCACACCCCGACGACCGCGCCGGCGGCGTTGACGGCGATCTGGGGCATCGGGTCCACGGTGCTCCCCGTGGTGGACAGGGTCTCGGGCGTGCTCCAGGTGGCCGACCCACTGACGCGGGTTGCGGTGTTGACGAACGAATCGGTCGGGGTCAGTTCGGTCCAGACGGCCGTGGCGTTGCCTGCCCCGTCGACTGCGACCTGCGCGTTGGTCGGAACCGTTGCCGGCACGACGGGGAGCGAGACGTCCTGCGGTGGGGTCCATCCGGCAGCGGCGAGCCCCGGCGTCACCGCCAGAGCGGCGAGGACGAGGGTTGCTCCGATGCGTCGGGAGCGCGAGGGTCGACGTCGTTTCATGCGCGGTCACGTCCTGTGGTTCAGATACTCGCAAAAAGTACCCAAACTGCGAGAAAAACTGATCCGCCGGACGGGGGGTTCTGCACCTAGACGATCGGGTGGTTTCCGATTGCGGCCAGCCGGCCGTCGCCACCACTGGTCAGTGGCGGAAGTGGCGTCGTCCGGTGAAGACCATGACGGCGTTGCGCTCGTCGACCGCCGCGATGACCTCGTCGTCACGGATCGAGCCCCCGGGTTGCACGATGACCGTGGCCCCGGCGTCCAGCGCGGTCAGCGGACCGTCGGCGAACGGGAAGAACGCGTCCGATGCGACGGCGCAGCCCGTGGTGTCGAGCCCGGCGATCTGGGCTTTCTGGGTCGCGAGACGGGTTGAGTCGACGCGACTCATCTGGCCCGCACCGACACCGATCGTGGCGAGCTCGCGCGTGAACACGATCGCGTTGCTCTTGACGTGCTTTGCCACACGCCACGCGAACAGCAGATCGCCCCACTGGGCCTCGGTCGGTTGCGCCTTCGTGACCACGGTCATCTGGTCGCGTTCTTCCGACTCGGTGTCGCGGTCTTGCACCAGCAGGCCTCCGGACACCCGCCGCAGGTCCAGCTCACCCGGGTTGCCTCGCCGCCGCTCGCGGTTCTCAAGGATGCGCACGTTGGGCTTGCGTGTCAGGACGACCATCGCGTCGTCGTCGTAGCCGGGCGCCATGAGCACCTCGACGAACGTCGACGCCAGCTTCTCGGCCAGCTCCAGGTCCACCACGCGGTTGACGACGATGACGCCGCCGTACGCCGAGACCGGGTCGCATGCGAGGGCCCGGTCGTAGGCGGTGTTGAGGTCGCTCGCGAGCGCGACGCCGCACGGGTTGTTGTGCTTGACGATGATGCACGCCGGAAGCTCGAACTCAACGGACAGGGTGCGCGCTGCGTCCAAGTCGAGCAGGTTGTTGAACGAGAGGGCCTTGCCATGGCGTTGCTCGACGCGTGCCAGCAGCGACGTGCGGACGCCGTAGTCCTCGTAGAACGCCGCCCGCTGATGGGGATTCTCCCCGTAGACCAGGTCGGCGGCCTTCTCGAACTCCAGGGTCAGAAAGTCGGCGAAGTCGCCCTCGTCGAACGCCATCCATTCGGCGATCGCGGCGTCGTAGCGGGCCGTGTGGCGAAACGCGTCGTTGGCGAGCGATCGCATGGTGTGCTCGTTGAGGTCTCCGCCGCTTGCCTCGAGTTCTTCGAGTACGGCGTCGTATTGGGTCGGTGAGGTCACGACGCCGACGCGGGCGTGATTCTTGGCGGCGGCGCGGATCATGGCGGGGCCACCGATGTCGATCTGCTCGACCACCTCGGCGTCGGAGGCGCCGGCAGCGACGGTCTCGCGGAACGGGTAGAGGTTGACGACCACCAGGTCGATCTCCTCGATGCCGGCTGCGGCCATCTCCTCGGCATCCTTGGCGTGCCCGGCCCGGGCCAGGAGCCCCCCGTGGATCCTGGGGTGCAGGGTCTTGACGCGGCCGCCCAGGATCTCGGGGTGACCCGTGACCTCGTCGACGGCAATGACCGTCAACCCGGCCTCACGCAGCGTCGCAGCGGTGCCACCCGTCGAGATGAGCGTGATGCCCAGATCGGCCAGCCCTTGGACGAACGGCACCAATCCATTCTTGTCGGACACCGATACCAGTGCACGGCGGACCTTCACCCCAAGCTCCCCTCGTCGTCGATCAACACCCGGCGCCGTCGGGCCGGATCGCGTCGCACCCGCCCGGCGGCGAACAATGCCACCGCGTCGGCCAGCAGGCGGTGCTCGACCTCGTGGATTCGCTCACGTAACGCTTCGACCGAGTCGTGTGGGCTCACCGCGACGGGCTCTTGCAGCACCGCAGGACCGCCGTCGACCTCGGGGTCGGCGAAATGCACCGTCACGCCGGTGTAGCGCACACCCCACGCGTGGGCCTCGTCGATCGCGTGCATTCCGGGGAATGCCGGCAACATCGACGGGTGCAGGTTGATGACCCGGTCCGGGAAACGATCCAGAAACCACGGGGTCAGGATGCTCATCCAGCCGGCCAGGACCACAAGTCCGGGGTCCGCGTCGTGGACCAGATCCGCGAGTGCGCGGTCGCGTGCCTCACGGTCCGGGTAGCCGTCGCGGTCGACGACCTCGGTGCGGATGCCGGCCGCCTGCGCCCGGTCCATGGCCGGGGCGTCTGCCGACGACGTGACCACGAGAACGATCTCGACGGGGGAGCCGGCTGGGACGTGCAACCGGTCGATGAGCGCTTGCAGGTTGGTGCCGTTGCCCGAGACGAGGACCGCGATCGAGAACCGCTCAGCCAAGGCGAAGGCCCCCGTCGCCCGCCTCGACGTGACCGATGGCTCGCGCACCCGCGATGGCACCGGTGGCGATCGCCGCCGCATCGCGGGGGAGGATCAGGCACATGCCGATTCCCATGTTGAACGTCGACCATGCGTCCTCGTCGGGCACCTGGCCCGTGTCCAGCACCGCGGCGATGGCCGCCGTGCGCTCCCATGTGGTGGGGTCGACGACGGGCCGCAGTCCCTCCGGGATCACCCGGGGCAGGTTCTCGGGAAAGCCTCCCCCGGTGATGTGCGACGCCGCATGCAGGTCGACGCCCGCATCGCGGAGTCGGGCGACGTCGTTGGGGTAGAGGCGCGTGGGCTCGAGCAGCAGGTCCGGATCCGGCGCGAGCGCTCCGGAATCGACCAGCGCCCGCACAAGGCTAAACCCGTTCGAGTGCAGTCCCGACGACGGGATGCCGACGATCAGGTCACCCTCGCGTACGCGATGCGCGCCGAGCACCTCGTCGCGCTCGACGACCCCGACTGCGAAGCCCGCCAAGTCCAGGTGGTCGGGTGCCACGACGCCGGGGTGTTCCGCGGTCTCGCCGCCCACGAGCGCGCACCCCACCGCGGCACATGCGGCGGCGATGGAGGCGACGATCTGGCCGGCGATCTCGGGATCCAGCCGGCCGACGGCCATGTAGTCGAGAAAAAAGAGCGGTGTGGCACCGGTGCAGGCGAGGTCGTTGACGCACATGGCGACCAGGTCCTGGCCCAGTCCGTCAAGCCGGCCCAGTTTCTGGGCCAGAGCGATCTTGGTGCCCACACCGTCCGTCGCGCTGACCAACAGCGGGTCACGCATCTTTGGCATCTCGACGAGCCCGGCGAACCCACCTGTGCCGCCTGCCACCATCGCCGCGATGTTCGTGGTGTGGCGTCGCGCCGCGTCAAGGTCGACGCCGGCGTCGCGGTAGGTGATGCCGGGGTTCACGCCGAGGCCCGTGCTGCCCGTTCGATCCGCCGGGCAGTGATCGTCGCCTCTTCGAAGCGCAGCTTCAGCGCCTCACCCGGAACCGGGATGGGGTAGTCGCCCGTGAAGCATGCCCGACACACCTGCGAGGAGGGTCGCCCGATCGCGTGCTGCAACCCGTCGAGCGACAGGTAGGCGAGGGTCGTCGCGCCCACCGCTTCGCGGATCTCCTCGGTGGTGTGCGTCGCGGCGATCAGCTCGTCACGCGTCGCCATGTCGATTCCGTAGAAACACGGCCAGGCGATCGGAGGACTCGAGATGCGCAGGTGGATCTCGCGTGCGCCCGCGTCTTCGAGCAGGGTGACGATCTGGCGCATCGTCGTGCCCCGGACGATCGAATCGTCGACGACGACCAATCGCTTGCCGCCGATCACCGATCGCAACGGGTTGAACTTCATGCGCACGCTGTTCTGGCGCAGGTGTTGCTCGGGTTGGATGAAGCTGCGGCCCACGTAGCGGTTGCGCACGACCGCCTCGGCGTACGGGATGCCGGATGCGTTGGCGAACCCGACGGCCGCCGGCGTGCCGCTGTCGGGGAGCCCCACAACCAGGTCGGCGTCGGCGGGGCTCTCTTCGGCCAGCGCGATCCCCATCGCACGCCGCGCATCCCAGACCGCCTGGTCGCCGATCATGCTGTCAGGGCGCGCGAAGTAGATCGACTCGAAGACACACAGGCGCGGACCCTTGCTCGGCATCGCCTGCACCGATTCGATCCCCGTGGCGCCGATGCGGATCGCCTCGCCCGGGGCGACCTCGCGTTCGAGTTGCGCGCCGATCTGGTCGAACGCACAGGTCTCGGAGGCCACGCACCAGCCGGCGTCGGGCAGGCGGCCGATGACGAGCGGTCGGACGCCGTACGGGTCGCGAAAGGCCACCAGCTCGTCTGCCGACATCACGACGACCGAGAACGCTCCCGCCAGACGCGGCATGGCGGCGGCGACGGCCTCCAGCAGCGTCCCCGACGACCGCGCGATGGCCGCTGCGATCAGCTCGGAGTCGGTGGTCGCGGTCAGGGCCAGGCCTTCGGCTGCGAGCTCGTCGCGCAGCGCGGCCGTGTTGGTCAGGTTGCCGTTGTGACCGAGTGCGACGATGCCCCGGGGTCCGGTGCGCGTCACCGGCTGGGCGTTGTCCCATTTGTTGGCGCCGGTGGTCGAGTACCGGACGTGGCCAATCGCCATCGGGCCGGTCAGCGTCCGCAGCGACGATTCGTCGAACACGTGGGCGACCAGGCCCAGGTCACGCATGACGAGCACGCGACCGTCGTCGGCAACGGCCATGCCCGCGCTCTCCTGCCCGCGATGCTGCATGGCGTGCAGCGCGAAGAACGTGATGCGCGACACGTCCCGTCCCGGCGCCACGACGCCGAACACGCCGCACTCCTCTTTGGGGTGATCCAGGTCGTCGTTCATGCGAGCGCCTCCGGGATCGCGCGTTCGTAGGCGTTCGCTGCGGCGGCGACGGGAATGCTGACGCGTGTCTGGCCGACCTGGAGCGCGATCGTGTCGCCGCCGACGACACCGAGGCATGCGACGGGAAGCTCACGCGCAAGCTCACGTAGCCTGCCGTCGTCACCGGGGCGGCAGCTGATGATCGCGCGCCCACCGCATTCACCGAACAGTGCGACGTCGGTCCGGTCGCCCGCCGCGGTTTCGGCGGTGACGCCGAGCGCACCGCCGATGGCGGATTCGGCGAGCGCGATGGCCAGCCCGCCGGCGGCGATGTCGTGTGCGCTGACCAGCAGCCCTTCGTCGGCGGCGTCAGCCAGGAATCGGCACAGGGCGACCTCGATGTCTGCGTCGGGCGGTGTGGGGTACCCCTCGGCACGGCCCAGGTACTCGCTGCCATCCAGGCGCGGCGCGCCGGAACCCACGAGCAGCGCCAGGTCGCCCTCCTGTGAGAACGCGTGGCCGACGCTTCGCGCCGCGTCTTCGAGCAACCCCACCATGCCTACCACCGGTGTCGGGAAGATGATCCGCGTTGCGCTCTCATTGTAGAGCGAGACGTTGCCGCTGACGACCGGGGTGCCGAGTGCCCGGCACGCATCGGACATGCCGGCGATGGCCTGTGCCAGCCGCCACCCGGTGTGGCCCTTCTCGGGGTTGGGGAAGTTGAGGCAGTTCGTGATGGCCGCGGGCCGCGCACCCGTGCAGGCCACGTTGCGTGCCGCCTCGAACACCGCAGCCGCACCGCCCGCCCGCGGGTCGAGCTGGCAATGGCGCTCGGCGCAGTCGGTCGTGACGGCGATCGCGCGGTTGGTCCCCGGCAGGCGCACCACCGCGGCATCCCCGCCGGGACGGCGGATCGTGTCGGCGCCGACCAGGCAGTCGTATTGCTCGTAGACCCACCGCTTGCTGGCGATCGTGGGCTTGGCCAGGAGCGCGAGCCACGCGGCGGCCAGGTCTGTGGGTTCAGGTACGCCTGCCAGGTCCAGTGGAACCGGTGCCGGCGCCGGGTTCTGCGGCACCTCGTACACGGGCGCGTCGTCAGCGAGGTACTGCGCGGGAATGTCGACGACGACCTCGCCGTCTGCGATCGCGACGAGCCGGTCGCCGTCGGTGACCTCACCGATGTCCGTCGCGTCGAGGTCGAACCGATCGCGACAGATCGCGATGACGGCGTCGACATCGCCGGGGGTCACCACGGCGAGCATCCGCTCCTGGCTCTCGGACACCAAGATCTCGGCGGGCAACATGACGGTCTCGCGCAGTGGGACGCGATCCAGGTCGATGCGCAGACCGAGCCCGCCCTTGGAGGCCATCTCGCTGGCTGCGCTGGTCAGCCCGGCGGCGCCCAGGTCCTGCAGCGCCACGAACAGGCCCCGTTCGGCGAGGTCCGCGCAACAGTCCATCAGCTTGCGTTCGGTGAACGGGTCGCTGACCTGCACGGACGGGCGCTTGTCCTCATCATCCGAGAGTTCGGCTGATGCCAACACGCTTGCGCCGCCGATGCCGTCGCGACCGGTCTTGTTGCCGAACAACACCAGACGGTTGCCGACGCCCTTGGCCGCGGCGCGCAGGATCCCATCGTGCGGAAGGACGCCGATGCACATCGCGTTGACCAGGCACGAGTCCTCGTAGCAGTCGTCGAAACCGACCTCGCCGCCGACCGTCGGCACACCGATGCAGTTGCCGTAGTGGCCGATGCCCGCAACCGCGCGGCGGAACAGGAACCGGCTCTTGGCGCTGGTCAGCTCGCCGAACCTCAACGAGTCGAGCAACGCGATCGGTCGAGCCCCCATGGCGATGATGTCTCGCACGATGCCGCCGACACCGGTGGCCGCACCTTCGAACGGCTCCACCGCGCTGGGGTGATTGTGGCTCTCGATCTTGAACGCGACGGCCATCCCGTCGCCGACGTCGATCGCACCCGCGTTCTCGCCCGGTCCCTGCAGGATGTGGGGACCTTCGGTGGGGAATGCGCCGAGCAGCGGCTTGGAGTGTTTGTAGGAGCAGTGCTCACTCCACATCAGGCTGAACATGACCAGTTCGGGATCGGTGGGTTCGCGACCCAGGAGCCCGGGGATCTGTTCGGCTTCCCAGTCAGTCAGGCCGAGTTGGCGGTGGCGGGGAAGCGCCTCGGTACTCATGCTGCTCCCACGCGTACGGCGCCGACGAGGGCATCGAACAGCACCCGCCCGTCGTCCGATCCGACGAGTGGGTCACACGCGCATTCGGGGTGGGGCATCATGCCGAGCACGTTCCCCTCGTGGTTTGCGATGCCGGCGATGCGCTCGCGCGAGCCGGTGGGGTTGGACTCGTCGTAGCGGAACACGACGCGTCCGTCGGCCGGGTCGCCGAACCAGGCGCCGTCGTGGTTCTTGATCGGGATCGACAGGTTCGTACCCGCTGTGTGGGTGCCGGTCCAGTCGGTCGTCGCGTCGTCGACCTCCAACGTCACCTGCCGGCAGATGAAACCGAGGCGTTGATTGGGGCGCAGGACCCCAGGCAGCAGGCCCGCCTCGCACAGGATCTGGAAGCCGTTGCAGATGCCGAGGACCCGGCCACCGTCAGCCGCGAACCGAATGACCGCCTGCATGATGGGTGCGCGGCTCGCGATTGCCCCGCAGCGCAGGTGATCCCCGTACGAGAACCCTCCGGGCAACACGACCGCCGCCGTCCCGGCGGGCAGGGTGTCGTCCTTGTGGTGGACCAGGGTTGCGTCGGCGCCCGCCTGTGTGGCGGCGCGGGCCGCCGAGTCGTGGTCCAGCGATCCGGGGAACTTGACGACCGCGACGGTCGGGCGTTCGATCGTCACCCGGCGTCGACCTCGTAGTCCTCGATCAGCCGGTTGACCAGCAGCCGGTCGCACATCGCGTGTGCCTGGCCGACCGGGTCGTCCCCGTCGATGTCGAGCACGATCCGCTTGCCGATTCGCACGTCGCCCAGGTCGTCGAAGCCCAGTTGGTGCAGCGCCCCGGCCACGGCCTGCCCCTGCGGGTCGAGCGTCTCGGTACGGGGCATGACGGTCACGACGACACGGGTCATCATCGGGTGCACTCCTGAATCCAGGTGTCGAGGCTGCGGCCGGTGATCCGCACGTAGGCCTCACGGTAGCGACCCTGGGTGCCGGCAACGACGTCGCCGGGCAGCGCGGGGCCGGGCGGCGTGTGGTCCCAGCCACTCTGGTCGAGCCAGTCACGGACATACTGCTTGTCGAACGACGGGGGGCTCGTGTCCAGAACATGCTCGTCAGCGGGCCAGAAACGCGACGAGTCGGGTGTGACGGCTTCGTCGCCCAACACCAGCCGGCCGGTGTGATCGCGGCCCAACTCGAACTTGGTGTCGGCAAGGATGATCCCGGCGTCGGCACAGCGCGCGGCGGCGTGGGCGTAGAGGGCAATCGCAATGCGCTCGGCCTCGACGAACACGTCAGGTCCGACGATGTCCGCCGCCTCAGCGCGGGTGATGTTCTCGTCGTGCCCCGTGTGCGCCTTGGTGGCGGGGGTGAAGATCGGCTGCGGCAGCCGTTCGGCCTGGCGCAGTCCCGGCGGGAGCGCGTGACCGCACACGGTGCCCGTGTCGCGGTAGTCCCGCCACCCGGAACCGGCCAGGTAACCGCGAACGACACATTCGATCGGCAACATGTCGAGTCGTTGTACCACCATGGTGCGTCCCGCGAGCTCAGGGGCGCGCACCTCGGCGGGAACGTCAGCCAGACGCGCCGAGATCAGATGGTTCGGGACGATGCCGGTGGTCTCGGCGAACCAGTGGGCCGACAACCCGGTCAGCACACGACCCTTGTCGGGGATCGGGGTCGGCATGACCACGTCGTACGCACTGATGCGGTCGCTCGTGACCATCAGCAGCCGGTCGTCGCCGAGGTCGTGGACTTCGCGGACCTTGCCCTGGACGAGGAGCTGCACAGAAGAAGTGTACCCCGCAGCGGTGGCGGAGTCGGGCCGTCGCGCAGGGCCGCTCGTCCGCGTGTTGCGGGCTTTCGACCCCGATGGCGGAGGGATTCCGAGGGGAGGGTTGCGCGGCGACGGGAGGCCTCCAAAAGCCTCATGTCCCCCGAGGACAGGGCCGATACATCACCCATGGAGCCACATGCAGCCCGACACCGGCCCGACGTCACCCCCGTCGAAGGTGCGATGGAGTCACTCGAGCGCATCCTTGGTGAGCACTGGGGCCGCGCGATGTGGGTGGACGCATGCCGTCGGGCGGGCGTCTCGCCGCGTGCAGCGCATTCGATCGCCGAGCTGCGCAGAATCGCCGCCGAGCTGACCGAGGTCCCGGGCCCGGCCGCCGTGATCGGTCGAACGTTGGGCGGCCAGATCACCGTCTACGAAGGCCTGGCAGAGGGGCGCGCGGCTTCATAGCACGCCGCCGGACCGCGCGTCAGTCGCGAATCAGTCGGTAGTAGCGACGCTCGAACGGGCTGGGATCCGGCGTGGGGGGCGGTTCGTGGTCGGGAACGATCGCGATGTGATGCTCGACCGCCAGGTGGGTCAACGTCGCGATGAAATGCTTGGGGGTCGGCGGTTCCACAACCTGCACCGCGATCCGCTCATACAGCGCCGCCTCACGGACCGGCTCGCCGGCGGCACGCAGCGCGGCGATGATCGCCCCGCGCAGCGGGACGTCAAGGTGGGGTTCGCGGGCATGCGACGCACCCCCGGTGGTACCCGGGCCAAGGGCGCGGAGCCTGTCCATCACGGTGTCGGCGTGACGGATGTACCAGTTGGGGTTCATCAGCTCGTCCAGGCTTGTGGTGTCGATGACTGCCGTGACTTCAGCGTCGGCGGCCAGCAGCTCGCGCAGATGGCGGCCCTCGTCCCATGCGCGCATGGCGTTGCGCTGCACCAGCGAGTAGGCGTCCTCACGTGTCAACCCGCGTTCGACGAGGCCCAGCAAGACGCGCTGGCTGTACACCAGTCCGTGCGAGGAGTCGAGCACCGCCTGCATGCGCTGGGGCGAGATGACCAGGCCGTCGACGAGGCGGCGGGTGGTGGCGAGCAGGTAGTCGAGCAAGATCGTCGCGTCCGGCAGGATCACACGCTCCACCGACGAGTGGCTGATGTCGCGCTCATGCCACAACGCAACGTCTTCGAGCGCGGCCACCGCGTGGCCACGGATGACGCGGGCCAGGCCGCTGATGCGCTCCGCGGTGATGGGGTTGCGCTTGTGGGGCATCGCGCTGGAGCCCTTCTGCCCCTTCGTAAAGGCCTCCTCGGCCTCGCGAAGCTCGGTGCGCTGCAGGTGGCGCAGTTCGGTGGCGAGTCGGTCGAGCGAGCTGGCGGCCACCGCCAGCGTGGACACCATCTCGGCGTGGCGGTCACGGGCGACGACCTGCGTGGCGCTCGGCTCGCCGGTCAGGCCAAGCTCGTCCATGACCTCGGCCTCGAGTTCGGGCGCCACCATCGCATACGTGCCGACGGCGCCGGAGAGCTTGCCGATGGCGACCCCCGCGAACGCGCGCGCAAGGCGATCCTCGTTGCGGCGGCTCTCGAACGCGTAGCCGGCGAGCTTGAGGCCGAACGTGGTGGGCTCGGCGTGGATGCCATGGGTGCGCCCAACGCACAACGTCTCCGCGTGCTCCAGCGCTCGGGCGATCAACGTCTGGGTCAGCGCCGCCTGCTCGCGCAGCAGGATCGCGCCGGCGTGCGTGAGCGCGACGCCCAGGCCGGTGTCCAGCACGTCGGACGAGGTCATGCCGTAGTGGACCCACCGCGACGCCGGGCCGATGTGCTCGGCCACGTTGGTCAGGAAGGCCACCACATCGTGGTTGGTGGTCTTCTCGATCTCGAGCGTGCGCTCGACCGAGAACGCGGCTTTGGTCTCGATCTCGGCCAGATCTTCGGGCGGGACGATCCCAGCCCGCGTCCATGCGCGACAGACGGCAAGCTCGACGTCGAGCCAGCGTTGCAGTTTGGCCTCCTCAGTCCAGATCGCGGCCATCTCGGGTCGTGAGTAACGAGTGATCATGCGCCGATGTCCCGGCGCAGTTGGCGCCCGTCGAAGTGGATGAGGTCTGCGCCCGCGTATGCGCGCAGTCGCGCGGTTTGGACGTCGGGTCCGCGTGCGGCCACCGCCAGCACCCGCCCGCCAGCGGTCACGATGTTTCCGTCGGTGTCGGTGGCCGTGCCTGCGTGCAGCACCTGGGCGCCGGTGCGCGCCGCAGCGTCGAGCCCGTCGATGACGTCGCCGGCGCGCGGCGTGCCGGGGTATCCACTGGCGGCGAGCACCACGGCCACGCACGGCTCCGGCGACAGGCGCAGCGGTCGCTCCTCGAGCGTGCCGTCGGCCGCTGCGATCAGCACCTCGATCACGTCCTCGTCGACACGCGGCAGCAAACACTGGGTCTCGGGATCTCCGAAGCGCACGTTGAACTCGATGACCTTCGGGCCACCGTCGGTCAGCATCAACCCGGCGTACAACACGCCGGTGAATGGCGTCCCCCGGCGCGCCATCTCGGCGACGACCGGGCGGTGGACCATCTCGACGATTGCGTCAGCCAACTCGTCGGACACGTCGATCGGCGGCGAGATCGAGCCCATGCCGCCGGTGTTGGGCCCCGTGTTGCCCTCGCCGATCGGTTTGTAGTCGCGCGCGGGCGGCAGGCGCACGATGCGCGTGCCGTCGCTGATTGCAAGCAGCGAGACCTCGGGTCCGGTCATGCCCTCCTCGACGACGACGCGTGTGCCGGCCTGGCCGAACGCGTGATCATCCAGGCAGGCCGCGAGGGCATCTCGTGCCTCGTCGCCGGTACGGGCGACGACGACGCCCTTGCCGGCCGCCAACCCGTCGGCCTTGATCGCCACGGGAAGTCCCAGACGCGCGACCACCGACATCCCGTCCTCGACCGCGGTCACGGCGTGGTACGCGGCGGTTGGCACTCCCGCTGCGCTCATGATCTCCTTGGCGAACGCCTTGCTGCCTTCGAGGCACGCGGCCGCACCCGAGGGGCCAAACACGCGCAGGCCCGCGGCACGCAAGTCGTCGGCCAGGCCCGCGACCAGGGGTGCCTCGGGGCCGACGATGACGAGGTCGACATCACGGGAGCGGGCCAGGGCGACCAGGCCGTCGTGATCGTCGATCCGGACGTCGGCGATGTCCACGTCTCGGGCGATCCCGGCGTTGCCGGGGGCGCACACCACGACGTGACCATGGCGTCGTGCGGCAAGCGCGAGCGCATGCTCCCGCCCGCCTCCTCCGACGATCAGCACAGTGCGGCCCACAGGGCCGAACCCTACCGGCGCGGTTCAGCGTCTGCTGCGCCGACCGACCGCGCGGTGTGGAGTGGTGTCACGGGCACGGGGTCCTGCCACCGTCATCACCGTCGGTGTGGGTCAGTCGTCGTCCGTGTTGCCGCCGCCGCTTCCGCTCCCACTGTCACTCTTGCCCTTGCCGCTCCCATCTCGCGAGCCGCCGTGATCGTCGACAGCGCCGCCGTTGGTTGTGGTCGGGGCGGATGTGGACGCGCGGGTGGCCGGTGCAACCGCCGTGGCGGGCGTCGCCGGCGTCGGGCGAGCAGCGGGCGTGGTCGCCTTCGCCGGCGTTGTCGCCGTCGACGTGGTGGCCGATCCCGCCTTCGCCGCTGTGGTTTCGGATCGGCTTGGTGTGGCTGCTCCGGGGGTCAGGCGCCCCACCGGATCGTTGCGTGGGCTGCCGTAGCCGACCAGGGCGACGTTGGCGGCGACGGTCGCCGCCACCGCCACCGCCAGGATCAGGCCCATGCGAACGATCTTGAGCTTGCGGTTCATCGCCGCCAAGGTTAGCTCGCGCCGTCAGGCTCAGTCGTCACTGCCGCCGCCGTGCCCGGAAGCGTCGTCAGCGCCGCCGCCGTGGTCGTCGTTGGCGTCGTGCTGTGCCCCGTCGTCCGATCCGCTGCCCTGGTTCTGGTCATTGTCGTCTGCGGCGTCGTGTCCCGGGCCATCGTCGGTTCCCTGGTTCTGACTCGACTGCACGACCCCGTTGCCCGTGCCTCGGTTGTGGTGCTCGGTCGTCGTCGCGTCGTCATCACCTGCCGGAGCGGTGGGTGAGGGCGTCGTCGGCGCGGTCGGGGTGGTCGGGGTGGTTGTCGTGGTGGGTGTGGTCGGTGTCGTCTGCGTGGCCGGTGTGGTCACCGACAACGGAGATTTGGTGGATGCCGGAGTGTGCGGCCTGGTCGCGGCCAGCGCTGCGGCCGAGACGCCGCTGCCGACGACGAGGGCAACGATGCCCGCCTGGATCTTCGTGATGTTCATGTTGGTGCTTCCTCTCATTCGGTGAGGAAACGGTACGGCCGATCGTGTGAGACGTGGATCAACGTACGGACAAGACTTCTCCTGCGAAGTGCAAAGAAATGGCGAAGCGCTCGACGGGCCAGGGACGGATGCGGCACGATGTGCCCATGAGGATCTTGATCGTCGAAGACGAGGACGCCATCGCCGTGCCGCTCGTCGAGGGGCTGTCACGTGAAGGGCATGAGGTGATTCGGGTGGCGACGGGGGCCGCGGCGCTGGAGGCGACCGACATGGATGTGATCCTGCTCGACTTGCGCCTTCCGGACATGGACGGCTACGACGTGTGTCGGGCGATTCGGGCCCGCAGCGACGTCCCCATCATCATGGTCACCGCGCGTGGTGAGGAGAGCGACCGGGTGATCGGCCTGGAGCTCGGCGCCGACGACTACGTGGTCAAGCCGTTCGGCGTGCGTGAGCTGATCGCCCGGATCCGCGCCGTCACCCGCCGGGCCGGTGGGACGCGCCAGGAGCCCGACGGCGAACCGCTCCGGTCAGGTGGTCTCGAAGTCGACGTTCGCGCACGCCGGGTCGTGGTCGACGGCGCGGAGATCGCGCTGACGGTCAAGGAGTTCGATCTGCTCGTGGCGCTGGCCGCGGACGCCGGTGCGGTCGTCACGCGCAAGCAATTGCTGGAGCAGGTGTGGGACACGAGCTGGTACGGCTCGAGCAAGACGATCGACGTGCACGTCGCGTCGCTTCGACGCAAACTGGGCGATGGGGCGTTGGTCGAGACGGTGCGGGGCATCGGCTTCCGGTTGCGGGTGCCTGAGTGAGTCGACGGCTGCTCGCGAGCTACCTGACGCTCGCGGCCATCGTCCTGCTTGCGCTCGAGATCCCGCTGGGGGTGTCGTTCGCGCGTAACGAGCGTCAGGATCTGACGCAGAAGGTGGAGCGTGACGCGGTCGCGCTTGCATCTCGGTTTGAGGATGTGGTCGAAACCGGCGCCGGCACCGCGGCGATCGGCCGGCAATCGGCGGACTACACCAAGAACACCGGAGGGCGGGTTGTCGTCGTCAGCGCGAACGGCGACTCGTTGGCCGACACCTCGGAACCGGACGGCGACTCGCGGTCGTTCGCCTCGCGTCCGGAGTTCGTACTGGCGCTCAAGAGCGGTCGCACGGCCACCGGCATCCGTCACTCGACGACGCTTGGCAGGGACATCCTGTACGTCGCGGTGCCGGTTGCGTCTGGTGGTGTCGTGCACGGTGCGGTCAGGATCACCTACCCGACGTCCGAGGTCGATTCGCGTGTGCACCGCTCATGGATCATCCTCGGTGCAATCGCCGTGATCGTGCTCAGCGTGTCCGCGCTCGTCGGGTTGCGATTTGCGCAGGCGACGGCGGTGCCGCTTGCGCGGTTGGAGCGCGCGGCGGACGCCGCGGGGGCCGGCGATCTGACGGTGCGTGCTCCGGTCGAGGGGCCGCCCGAGGTCCGTTCGCTGGCGAGTCGCTTCAATCAGATGGTGGGGCGGCTGGGCGATCTGGTCCGTTCGCAGGAGGCGTTCGTCGCGGACGCGTCGCATCAACTGCGTACACCCCTTGCCGCGCTGCGGCTCCGGCTCGAGAACCTCGAACTGAATGTCGACGAGGTCGGCCGCGGCAGCCTCGAAGGTGCCATCGGCGAGCTCGACCGTCTCAACCGCCTGGTCGACGGTCTGCTCGTGCTGGCGCGGGCCGACAGCGGCTCGGCCACGGCCGAGCATGTGGATCTGGGCGCGCTGGTCCATGAGCGTGTCGAGTTGTGGAGCGCATTGGCCGCCGAGCACGACGTGCGGGTGGTGGCAGCAGTCGACGGACCGGCCGTCGTGCAGGCAACGCCCGGCAGGTTGGATCAGGTGCTCGACAACCTCATCGAGAACGCACTCGCAGCCTCTCCCTCCAACGGCACGATCACGGTCAGCGCCGCTCCCGCCGCGGGCGCGGTGGAATTGCGCGTCCGTGACGACGGTCCGGGCATGACCGATGACGATCGCGCCCGTGCGTTCGATCGCTTCTGGCGCGCCGAGCGCACGCCGACCGAGGGCACCGGTCTGGGACTTGCGATCGTGCGGCGCCTCGTGCAGTCAGATGGCGGATCGATCGAGCTGCGTTCCGCGGCCGGTGGGGGGCTGGATGTGGTGATCACGCTTGTCGGGATGCGACCAGGCGCCGGAGCGGCGCCGCCCAAGGCGTCACGGTCCGGGTGATCCTCGGCGTCAGCTCACCGACGTGCGGGCGAGGGCCTGGCTGAGGTCGGCGATGATGTCCTCGACGTCCTCCAGGCCCACCGAGAGGCGGATGACGCCGTCGGTGATTCCGGCCGCCTGGCGTGCGCTCGGCGTCAGCTTGCGGTGTGTCGTCGTCGACGGATGCGTGACCAGGGACTTGGCATCGCCGAGGTTGTTCGAGATGTCGACGAGCCGCAACGCGTCGAGCACGGCGAATGCATCGCGCTTGGCGGTCGCCTCGGGCGTGGCGAGCGTCATCGTCACGACGGTGCCGCCTCCGGACATCTGCCGGCGGGCCAGCTCGTACTGCGGGTGGCTTGCCAGGTACGGATAGCGCACCGACGCGACGGCTGGGTGCTCCTGCAGCCACGTCGCGATGCGAAGTGCAGAACCCGACTGATGCTCGACGCGCAGACGCAGCGTCTCGAGGCTCTTGACCAGGACCCAGGCGTTGAAGGGACTCATCGACGGGCCGGTGTTGCGCATCAACGGCTCCACCTGATTGCGGATGTAGCTGGTCGACCCGAGGATTGCGCCGCCCAACACCCGTCCCTGCCCGTCGATGTGTTTCGTTGCCGAATACACGACGATGTCGGCCCCGAGTTCGAGCGGCCGCTGCAGCAATGGCGTTGCGAACACATTGTCCACGATCACCGGGGCGCCGACGCCGTGCGCCAGACGGCACACCTCGGCGACGTCGATCAGATCCTGCATCGGGTTGGAGGGCGATTCGAAGAACACCGCCTGCGCAGGTGTGCTGAGGGCGGCGGCCCATTGGTCCAGATCGACGCCGTCGACGAATTCGGTGGTGACGCCGAAGCGTGGCAGCAGCGTGTTGAGGATGAGAAAGCAGGGCCCGAATAACTCCCTGGATGCAATCACCCGATCTCCGGCCTGGAGCAGCGCCAGGAGTGAGTAGAAGACGGCGGCCATGCCGCTGGCGGTGGCAAAGCAGTCCTCGGCGCCTTCCAGAAGACGCAAGCGTTCTTCGAACCCGCTCACGGTCGGGTTGCCATACCGGCTGTACGTGTAGTGGTCGACCTCGCCTTCGAATGCAGCCTCGGCTTCGGCCGCCGAGGCGTAGACGTAGCCCTGTGTCAGAAACAACGCCTCGGAGGTCTCGGCGAAGTGGGACCGCTCCAGACCGCCTCGCACCGCGAGGGTGTCCGGACGCCAGTCGGGCGGCGTTTGCGACGGGTCGGTCACCGTTCGGCCCCATCGTCGAGTACGAGGGCCTGCGCCACGATGACCCGGCTGCCGTCGAACGTCAGCGCCGGGCCGCCATGCAGCCGGTAGCCGGCGTCGAGCGCGGCGCTGATGCGTTCGCAGAACGCGCGGTCATCAGGGCCGGTCAGCACGCGGTAGCGAAGCGGTTCGGTGGTTTCCTCGGTCATTCCCAATCTTTCTCTCGTGGCGATCTGCATCCCGCCCGGGCCGATGGCCCCTGCAGGATCGCAGACGGACGGGTGGCCGGGTCGGCGATTTGCCCCTCATGGTCGGCCTGGCGACGATGTCGTGCGGTCCCCCATGACAGGCTCACGAGCGTTTTGTAGGCTGGCCCGGATGCGGCAGCGACAACTTGGTGTGGGCGGACCGCATGTGGGGGCGGTCGGTTTTGGAGCGATGTCGCTGTCGGGTGTCTACGGCGAGGCGGACGATCGCGAGTCGATCGCGACGATCCACGAGGCGCTTGATCTTGGTGTGACGCTCATCGACACCGCCGATGTCTATGGCGCCGGCCAGAACGAACGACTGGTCGGCGAGGCGCTCGCCGATCGCCGCGACCTGGCGGTCGTTTGCACCAAGTTCGGTTTCGTCGATCCTTATGGCGACGAGCCCCGCGTCGACGGCAGCCCCGCGCACGCCAGACGTTCCATCGACGCCAGCTTGGAGCGACTGGCGCTGGACCATGTGGACCTGTGGTACCTGCATCGCGTCGATGCGCGGGTGCCTATCGAGGAGACCGTCGGTGCGATGGCCGAAGCCGTCGCGGCGGGCAAGGTGCGCCACCTCGGCCTGTCCGAGGTGTCGGCCGACACGATCCGACGGGCGCACGCCGTCCATCCGATCGCAGCGGTTCAAAGCGAATACGCGCTGTGGACGCGTGACGTGGAGCCGGAGGTGCTGCCGACCTTGCAGGAGCTCGGCATCGCGCTTGTCGCGTTCAGCCCACTGGGCAGAGGACTGCTGGCGGGCGGGCTTGATTCGACGACCGAGCTGGCCGATGGCGATTTGCGTCGGATCATCCCTCGGTTTATGAACGACCGTCTGGAGCGCAATCTGGACTTGGCGGTCAGGCTGCGGCGAATCGCCGACCAGCGCGGCGTCACGACCGCGGAGATCGCCCTTGCATGGGTGTTGGCGCAGGGCACGCGCGTCATCCCGATTCCCGGGACCCGAAGCAGCGTGCACCTGCGCACGAATGCCGCTGCCGCAGCGATCGACCTGAGCGCCACCGAGCGCGCACTCTTGGACGAAATCGCCCAGACGGCGGCAGCCGGAGAACGCTATCCCCCGTCGCTGTTGCGGCTCATCGACCAGTGAGGAGCACGGCCACATCGACCGGGCGAACGATCGCGGTGGCGTGTCGATCCCGTTCACACGAACCTGCCGGCGCCTGTCGGCGCATCCCGACGGAGGTCACCTCAGATGACGTTGTATGAATTCCTGGTGTTCGTCCATGTGTTGATGGTCGTGGTATGGGTGGGGGGCAACGTCGCGATCCAGGTCCTCGCCGTGCGGGCGACGCACGCCAAGGATCCGGTGCGACTGGCGGGGTTCAGCGCCGATGCCGAGTGGATCGGGCTTCGGGTGTTCATGCCCGCATCGATCGTGCTGCTGATCTTCGGAATCTGGGCCGCGATCGAAGGGGACTGGGACTTCGGTCAGGCGTGGATCGCGATCGGCTTCGCGGCGTTTCTGTTCTCGTTCTTCCTGGGCATGGCATTCCTGGGCCCGGAATCCGGGCGGATCAAGACGCTCGTCGAGGAGCGTGGCCTCGACCACCCTGAGGTGACCCGACGCACAGGTCGAATCCTGCTCTTCAGCCGCCTCGAGTTGCTGATCCTTGTCATCGCGATCTGGGCGATGGTGACCAAAGCGGGAGCCTAAGTGGTCTCACTACGGCGTCGTGGGGTCAGATGCCGACGTGGTCGATGACTTGGTGACGGCCCTGGCCGGTGCCGATCAGGGTGATCGGGACGCCGAGCGCGTGCGCGATCCGGTCCACGTAGGCCCGTGCGCCCGGCGGCAGGGCCTCGAGCTCCGTGACCGCGGTGATGTCCTCGTCCCAGCCGTCGACCTCTTCGTACACCGGTTGGCAGGAGTGGAAGACCGTCTGGTTGTCGGGAAGCTCACCCAGGCGCTCACCCTCGCGGGTCTCGTAGGCGATGCAGATCTTGAGGGTGTCGAGTCCGGACAACACGTCCAGCTTGGTCAGCGCCACCTCGGTGATCCCCGAGATGCGGACCGCGTAGCGAAGCGCGACCAAGTCCAGCCATCCGCAGCGGCGCTGGCGCCCGGTGGTCGTGCCGAACTCATGGCCTTGCTCCAACATGTGCCGTCCTGCGTCGTCGTCGAGTTCGGTCGGGAACGGCCCCTCGCCGACGCGCGTCACGTAGGCCTTGGTGACACCGAGCACGCCGTCGATGCGCGTTGGACCGACACCCGCGCCCGTGCAGGCCGCGCCGGCGATCGGGTTGGAGGACGTCACGAACGGGTAGGTCCCGTGGTCGAT
>JANMKR010000154.1:0-2268 GCA_031372145.1 Actinomycetota bacterium
GCAGCCTTCGTTCATATCGGACCATATGGGCGAAGGCGAGGACAACGCTCCAAAGGCGAAACGTCTGTCTGAACGGTATGCGCCCCTGCGGAGCTTTGCAGCCGCCAGACTGCAAAGCTATTCCTGAGACAGGCCACTAGATGGTTGATTGGCTAGCCCGCGTTGGCCACCTTCCTCCAGGTGATTGTCAGCGTGACCGACAACGGGCGGTCACCACGGTTTCGCATGCGGATTGTCCAGGTCTTGCCCGCGGGCGTCACCGGGGTGGTGATGCCGGAGCAGAACAGTGACCCGGCTGCGCCCTGGCAGGCGTCGTTGGCCAACGTACTCGGGACGACGAGCACACCGAACTTGGGTCCGCCGTTGCGCTGTTGGGTCAACGTGAAGTTCTTGACGCCATCGCTCGACGCCCGGACCTTGAACGCGAACTCACCCTTGGGGAACGTGCCCAGCGTGAACGTGTTGCGCTCAAGCGGGTTGAGCGTCATCTCATAGGTGAACTTGTTGGGTTGCGCGCCGGCGATGGCCGGTAGGGCGAGGATCGCGATCGACGTGAGTGTGAGCGAACGGATGCGCATGCGAAGCCTCCTGGCACTGGGTTGACGCGACGATAGCGTCACCCGCCGGGGAGCGGCCACGCGACCCGGTCGACACGGTACGAACGACGTGTGTGCCCCGAGGGAGGACTGTTACAAACCTTCGGTAGGGAAGGGTCGTTTTCGCTCGCGCGATCCGTGTCGCCAAGCGCGGTTTGGGAACATTCGTGTCTGACACCAGATTTGTCACAAACTTTGGCGCGACGGACGGGCTCAGCGGCTATCGCTCGATCAGATCCACCGCTGCTCCGACGATGGTTTCGGCGTCGATCCCGTGGTGGCGGTACAGGTCCGGCAGGTCGCCGGACTGTCCAAAGCCCTCGACGCCCAGGGACGTGATGGGCGCGGGGTGGATGCCTGAGACGAACGCGAGCGCGTGGGGATGGCCGTCGATGACCGTCACGATCGGTGTTCCGGTTGGCGCAGGGAAGAGTTCGTCGAGGACGCTCGCATCGCCGCTTGCCAGGCCCTGCCGCGCCCGCAGCGCACAGAACACCAGGTCCGGGCTGGTCAGACACACGACCTCCGCGGCGACGCCGAACGCGGCCAGCTCGTCGGCGGCCGCGATGAGCTCGGGCATCACCGCCCCCGCGCCGACCAACGTCACGGCAGCGTCGGTCACGTCGCGCAGCCGGTAGCCGCCGGCCAGCACCTGCAGCCTGCGCCGCTCGCGGGCGTCCTCGTCGTCAGGCAGGCCCGCCAGGGTCTGGTCGATCGGGCGGGTCGAAAGCCGGAAGTACGCCGAGGTCCCACCTGGATGGCCGAGTTGGGCGAGGGCGTGGAGCATCGTCCATTCCAGGTCCTGGGCGAACGCCGGCTCCCACGCGACCACGCCGGGCTGGGCGATGCCGATGCTCGGTGTGACGGTCGACTGGTGCGCCCCGCCCTCAGGCGCCAGCGTCACCCCGGACGGCGTCCCGATCAAGATCGACTGCCCGCCCGCGTACACGCCGAACGACCAGGGCTCGAGCGCGCGTCCGACGAACGGGTCGTAGACGGTCCCGATCGGAAGCAGCGGTTGACCATCGCGTTCCCACGTCACGCCGAGTTCGCCGAGCAGGCCGACCAGATTGGTCTCGGCGATGCCCAGCTCGATGTGGCCACCGTGGTCGTGTTCGCGCCAGCGCACCAGCGTGCCGGTGTCGCCCGCGAACCAGTCGATGCGTTCGCCGATCGACCACACACCCTGCGCATTGATCCACCCACCGAGGTTCGTCGACGTCGCCACGTCGGGGCTGACGGTCACGACGTGCGCGGCCACCTGAGGGGCCTCGCGCGAGAGATCGGTCAGAAATCGTCCGAGCGTCTGCTGCGTCGAGACCGTGCCGCGGTGATCGCGATCGAGCGCCGGAGGAACCGCCGGCGGGCGCCGCTGGGGCACCTCGTCGCGGGTCAGGCGAGCTGCCGTCTGCATGCACGCGACGGCTACGACGCTCGTCTGGGGGAGCGCCGCCCAGGGGGCATCCGGGTCGGCTCCCAGGTCGGCGGCGAGCATGCGCATCTGCTCGGCGTTGAGAAGCGCGGAATGGTTGGCCGGGTGGCCCTCGGTCGGCAGGCGCCACCCCTTGACGGTGTAGGCGAAGACGATCGCGGGGCGGTCGACCGCGGCGTCGGCCTCGCGGTAGGCGTCCAGCAGGGCGTCCAGGTCGTGGCCGCCCAGGTCGCGGATCGC
>JANMKR010000115.1:0-4670 GCA_031372145.1 Actinomycetota bacterium
GACCCCATGCTTGACGTGGTGGTGCGTCGAGCCGGCCTCGTGTCCGGGCAGCCAGGACGGCAATCCGTCCGCGGTCTTGACCCAGTAGATGATCGCGACGATCACCAGGAGCACACCGACGACGAGCGCCAACGCGGCCAGCGCGCGATTGTTCGACTTCATGTGCAACGGGCTCCTTCGATGGGATCGGGCGACGGGGCGACCTGTCCACGTCATCGGCGTGGCGGGTGGGACGATAGCCGCCGGGCGGGACGGCGACCGCAAGGTCGGGTCCGCGGTCACACCACGCGCAGGGTGCTCGCGGCAGAGAGACCCCTGGTGGGACCCACGCCCGGCCCGCCGCCACGTTCCTACGGCGCGAGCAAAGCCTGGCGCACCAAACGCTCGCTGTGTCGCAAGTCCGCGCGGATCGTACGAGGAGCGCGAGCACCTGGCTGGTCGTAGGTGGCTACCTCGACATCTCGGCGGCGAGTTGCTGCTCGATGCTGAGACGCGCGGCGTGGATGTGGCGCCGCATCAGGATCTCGGCGAGCTCGCCGTCGTGGGATTCGATCGCGTCCAAGATCTGGTGGTGTTCCTTGAGCGCGCGCTGTGGGCGGCGATTGATCTGGCTGGAGCGGTACCGGTAGAGGCGAACCCGGTGGTAGAGCTGACCGGCCAGCATCGCGACCAGTTCGGGGTTGCCGCTCGCCTGGACGACGCGGAAATGGAAGTCGGTCAGGACCTCGGCCTGGAAGTACCCCTGGTCGGCCTGGACGTCGGGACGGCGTTCATGGTCGACCAGGAGTCGCCGCAGCGACCGGACCTCGTCGGCGTCCATCGACCCGGCGGCGAGTCGACACGCCATGCCTTCGAGCGCCTCGCGCACCGCGTAAAGGTCGACCAGCTCACGCAGGCCCACCATCGCGACGCGTGCGCCCTGCCGGGGGCGGCGCTCGACCAGCCGCATTCCCTCGAGCCGCTGGAGCGCCTCGCGCAACGGACCGCGGCTCGTGCCGAACCGGTTGGCGAGTTCGGGCTCGCTGAGCTTCTCGCCCGAGCTCAAATCCCCCGAGACGATCGCCTGGACCAACCGATCGGTCAGGTGGGAGGCGAGGGTCTCCGACGGATCGACCTCCGACGCATCTGGGTCCGGATTGTCGACAGATCGGTCCACGGTGCAGTCATCTTGACGGACATTCGCCCGATTTCAATGCCGATTGTCGACACATTCGCTGCTCAGCCCGGGGTCACGACGACCTGGGTGTGGTAGTTTCGCCCGGCTCGCGAGCCGCTTGGCCAGACGGACGCGACCAACGACCCTGGGGAGCGAAGTGGCGGATCGCGACGCCGACAATCAGCGCCTGACCGAGTCCGGCATTCCGATCGATCGCGTCTACCACCAGGACGACATCGCCGATCTCGACGTGGGCGAGCGCCTGGGTGAGCCCGGGCGATTCCCATTCGCTCGTGGCGTGCACACCACGATGTACCGCGAACGGCCGTGGACGATGCGCCAGTACGCGGGTTTTGCGACCGCCGAGGAGACCAACGAACGGTTCCGCTACCTGCTCGCGCACGGCGCGCCCGGGCTTTCGATGGCCTTCGACCTGCCGACGCAGCTGGGCATGGATTCGGACGACCCGCGCGCGCTCGGCGAGGTCGGCCGCGTCGGCGTGGCGATCGATTCGATTGAGGACATGGCCCGGGTCTTTGACGGGATCGACCCGGTCACGGTCTCGACCAGCATGACGATCAACGCACCCGCCTCGGTGCTCCTGTTGCTCTACCAAATCGTCGCCGAGGAGAAGGGCGCCGACACCCGCGGGCTGCGTGGCACGATCCAGAACGACGTGCTGAAGGAGTACGTGGCGCGGGGCAACTACATTTTTCCGCCGGTGCAGTCGATGCGGCTGACAGTCGACACGTTCGCCTACTGCGCTGCGGAGCTGCCCAACTGGAACACGATTTCGATCTCGGGGTACCACATCCGAGAGGCGGGCTCGACGGCGGTACAGGAGGTTGCGTTCACGCTCGCCAACGGCATCGCGTACGTCCAGGCGGCGATCGATGCGGGCTTGTCCGTCGACCAGTTCGGACCGCGGCTGTCGTTCTTCTTCAACGCGCACAACAACCTGCTGGAGGAAGTCGCCAAGTTCCGGGCTGCCCGACGGTTGTGGGCGTTGATCATGCGCGACCGCTTCGGTGCGACCAACGACCGGGCGATGATGCTGCGCTTCCACGCCCAGACCGGCGGCTCGACGCTGACCGCCCAACAGCCCGAGAACAACATCGTCCGCGTTGCGACCCAGGTCTTGTCGGCGGCGCTCGGCGGGGCGCAGTCCATCCATGCCAACGGATTCGACGAGGCCCTGGCGCTGCCAACCGAACGCGCCGCCAAGTTGGCGCTGCGCACCCAGCAGGTCATCGCAGCCGAGAGCGGCATCACCGACACCGTCGACCCGCTCGGGGGCTCCTGGTACGTCGAGTCGCTGACCGCCGAGATCGAGCAGCGTGCCACGGCCCTGATCGCCGAGATCGACCAGCGCGGCGGCGCGGTCGGATGCATCGACTTGATGAGCGAGCAGATCCACGACGCGGCGTATCGCCATCAACAGGAGGTCACATCCGGCGAGCGCACGATCGTCGGCATCAACGCCTACACCGAAGACGACGAGGTGGATCCCGATTTACTCCGTGTCGATCCTGCGATCGAACACGCTCAGGTCGGGCGCCTCGCCGAACTCCGTGCCCGCCGCGACAACAACGCCGTCACCGCCGGGTTGGAGGCCGTCCGCGTGGCGGCCAAGGGCACCGACAACCTGCTCTTCCCCATGCGCGATGCGCTGCGCGCCCGCGCCACGGTCGGCGAGGTCTGCAACGTCCTGCGCGACGAGTGGGGCGAGCACGACCGACTGAGGACCATGCGCTCGTGACCGACGACAAACGCGAACGGCTCAATCAGCTCCACCATGAGGCGGTGCACGCGGGCTCGCAGGACGCCGTCGATCGCCAGCACGCACGCGGCAAGCAGACGGCTCGCGAGCGGATTGAGATGCTGCTCGACCCCGACTCGTTCGAGGAGCTCGACGTGTTCACCCGCCACCGCGCCTACGGGTTCGGCATGGAGGACAACCGCCCGTGGGGCGACGGCGTGGTCACCGGTCATGGCACCATCGACGGCCGGCCGGTCTGCATCTTCAGCCAGGACTTCACCGTATTCGGCGGCAGCCTCGGTGAGGTCTTCGCCGAGAAGATCTGCAAGGTGATGGACCTGTCCGTCCGCATGGGGTGCCCCATGATCGGCATCAACGACTCCGGCGGCGCGCGCATCCAGGAGGGTGTCGTCAGCCTGGGTGGCTACGCAGACATCTTCTACCGCAACGTCCAGTCCAGCGGCGTGGTCCCGCAGATCAGCGTCGTCATGGGCCCGTGTGCCGGCGGCGCGGTCTATAGCCCGGCCATCACGGACTTCATCTTCATGGTCAAAGAGACCAGCCACATGTTCATCACCGGGCCCGAGGTCATCAAGACGGTCACCGGTGAGGACGTGAGCATGGAAGACCTGGGCGGCGCCGTCGCACATGCCACCAAGTCCGGGGTCGCCCACTTCGCGGCCGACGGCGAGGCCGACTGTCTGGAGATGGTGCGTGAGTTGCTTGCGTTCATCCCCCAGAACAACCTGGAGTCGCCGCCCTACGAGGCCCCGGACGACGCCCCCGACCGGCGCCACGAGTCGCTGGCCACGATCATCCCGGAACAGGCGACCAAGCCGTACGACATGCGCAACGTCGTGCGCGCGATCATGGACGACGAGCACTTCTTCGAGGTCGCGCCGCTCTACGCCCAGAACCTGATCGTCGGGTTCGCCCGGCTCAACGGCCACTCCATCGGCGTGGTCGGCAACCAGCCGCAGGCGCTCGCCGGGGTGCTCGACATCGACGCGTCCATCAAGGGTGCGCGGTTCATCCGCTTCTGCGATGCGTTCAACATCCCGCTCGTGTCGTTCGTGGACGTGCCCGGGTTCCTCCCCGGCACCGCGCAGGAGCACGGCGGCATCATCCTGCACGGCGCCAAGCTGCTCTATGCGTACGCCGAGGCGACGGTGCCCAAGTTGACGGTCATCACCCGCAAGGCCTACGGCGGCGCCTACGACGTGATGAGCAGCAAGCACATCGGGGCGGACTTCAATGCGGCGTGGCCCACCGGTGAGATCGCGGTCATGGGCGCGGAGGGCGCGGTCAACATCATCTTCCGCAAGGAGATCGCCGCGGCCGAAAAGGCGGGCGAGGACCCCGCGGCCAAACGGACCGAGCTGATCGCCGAGTACACCGAGCGATTCGCCAACCCATACATCGCTGCCGAACGCGGCTACGTCGACGACGTGATCCTGCCCGAAGACACCCGGCCCTGGCTCATCAAGGCGCTCGAGCTGTCGTTGACCAAGCGCCAGGCGGGGCCCAAGCGCAAGCACGGGAACATTCCACTGTGAGCAGCGTCAACATCCTTGGGGAGCCGACCCCTGAGGAGGCCGCGGCCGTCCTTGCAGCAGTTCAGGTACTGCTCGAATCCGAGTCCGCAACAGGTCCCCAGTTGCCATGGCCCTACCGCTCGGCATGGCGCCGTGAGGCAATCACCGAAGGGATAAACCGGCTTCCATACGCCTCCTCCATCACGGCACTTGGGCGGCC
>JANMKR010000125.1:0-5044 GCA_031372145.1 Actinomycetota bacterium
GACGCCCTCCAGCGGCATGTTCATGTCGATCAGGTCCGGCACGCTCATGCGGATCAGGGGCAAGAAGATCCGCTCGGTCGCCTTGCCCAGGTACAAGTCCTCCATCGGCGGCTTGCCCACGATCGTCGTCGAGTAGACGGCATCGCGGCGCATGGACATGCCCGTCACGTGAAATGTCGGGTAGTCGTCGACGGGCGTGTAGAAGCCGGTGTGATCGCCGAACGGACCCTCGGGGCGCAGGTCGGTGGCATCGACGTACCCCTCCAGGACGATCTCGGCCGTCGCCGGCACCTCGACGTCCACGGTGCGGCATTTGAGCATTTCGACCGACTTACCGCGGATGAAACCCGCCAGCATCATCTCGTCGATTCCCGGAGGCAGCGGCGCACTGGCGGCGTAGGTCACGACGGGTTCGGACCCGATGACGACCGCGACCTCGACGCGTCCCCGGCTGTCGCGCAGATGCGCGGCGCCGTCTTTGTGGATCTGCCAGTGCATCATCGCGGTGCGGGGGTCGAGCTTCTGGATTCGGTACATGCCGCAGTTGCGCGAACCGTTGCGCGGGTCGTGGCTGAAGACCAGCGGCAACGTGATGAACGGGCCCCCATCGTCGGGCCAGCAGGTCAGGATCGGCAGCAGGTCCAGATCGGGCTCATCCAGCCACACCTCCTGGCAGGGTCCGTCCTTGACCGTCTTCGCCGAAAACGAGGCGAGCTCCTTGAGCTTGCCGAGCGCCTTGACCTTCTGGACGATCCCCTGGGGTGGCTGCAACTCGATCAGGTCCTGAATGCGGTCGGCCAGGTCCTCGAGTCGGTCGACCCCGAGCGCCATGTTGATGCGCTTCCAACTGCCGAACTGGTTGATCAGCACCGGCAGCCGGCTGCCGTGGACGTTGGTGAACAGGAGCGCCTTGCCACCGTCGGGCGACTTCATCACGCGGTCGGCGATCTCGGTGATCTCGAGGTGGGGATCCACCTCCGCGTGCACCTCGACCAGTTCGCCCGCGGTGCGCAGCGCGTCGATCCACTCGCGGAGGTCACGCATCGAGCGCCGCCTGCAGATCGCGGGCGTCCGGAAGATCGATTGCGAGCGCACACAGCGCCGTCGTGTCCGCGCGGGTGCGCAATGCGTCCTTGGCGAGCCGCAGTTGCTCGTCGAACGCGGGGTCGCCGTCTGCGATCGCCGCGATCGTCGTCCGCCACAGGGGCCCCAGCCCGTCGCGATCACCGGTCGACACCAACGCAGCGGACATCGCCACCAGGTCGGCCAGCAACTCGATGATGTGGAGGTCCCCGGCCTCGGCCACCCACACCAGCCCGTGTGCGTAGCAGTAGTCGCCTGCCAGCACACGCCGTCCGATGTCCGGCAGGTCCAGGTGTCGTGGACGGCCGTGGTGCAGCAAGAAGCCTTCGAGGATCAGGTCGAGGCCCGCGGCATGTTCCGACGACAGCCCGGGTGCGGCGAGCGGCGCCGCGACAAGGGCGGGCGGCGGCTCGATCAGGTTCCCGGACAGGCCGGGCTGGGTGGCGAGGGCTCGCCTCAACCTGTCGCTGCCGCTCGTCGGAGGGCCTCCCGGGTGTGGTCGAACTCCGCGTCGCCGTGGGTCATTCCCGTAAACCAGGCTTCGAACTGTGACGGAGGCGGGTAGACCCCGGCATCGAGCAGGGCGCGCGCGAAACGTCCGTACGCAGCCGTGTCGCTGCGGGTCGCAGATGCGTAGTCGGTCACCGGACCGTTGGTGAAGAACGGCGTCAGCATCGACCCGATCCGGTTGACGACCACCGGCAGGCCGCTGGTGAGGATGGCGTGCTCCAACTCCGCGCCCGAATCCTCCAGGCGGTCGTAGACCTGCGGACGCGCGAGCTCGGCCAGCGTCGCAAGGCCCGCGGTGGTGGCGAGCGGATTGCCGCTGAGGGTGCCGGCTTGGTAGCAGGGGCCTTCGGGTGCCAACTCGCGCATGATCTCGCGTCGTGCACCAAACGCACCCACGGGCAGACCGCCGCCGATGATCTTGCCCAGACACGTCAGGTCCGCGCGCACGCCGAAGCGTTCCTGCGCGCCGCCGTACGCGATGCGAAAGCCGGTGATCACCTCGTCCAGGATCAGGAGGGCTCCGGTGCGATCACAGGCCGAACGCACGCCCTGCAGGTAGCCGGGCGCCGGCAACACCGTGCCCATGTTGCCGGCGACCGGCTCCAGGATGATCGCGGCGGCGCCGGCAAGTGCGGCCTCGGCGGCCGCCAGGTCGTTGTACGGGACCAGCCGGGTGTGCTGGACCGCCCCTTCAGGTACGCCGGGGCTGTTGGGCGTGCCGAGGGTCGTCGCGCCGCTGCCGGCCTCGACAAGCAGTGGGTCGATCGCACCGTGGTAGCCGCCGATCGCCTTGACGATGGCGTCGCGGCCGGTCGCCGCCCTGGCCAGCCGAATCGCGCCCGTCACGGCTTCGCTGCCGGATGAGGTCATGCGGAGTTGTTGAATGGAGGGAAACGCCTGCGCGACGGTTTCGGCGAACACGATCTCGCGTTCGGTCGGCGCACCGTACGACGTGCCACGCGGGAGGGCACCGGCCAGTTCGGCCAGGACACCGGGGTGTGCGTGGCCCAGGATCGCCGGTCCCCACGACGACAGGTAGTCGATGTACCGGTTGCCGTCGACGTCCCACACGTGTGGGCCCGCAGCCCGATCGATGAAGATCGGGTCGCGCCCGATGGACCGCATCGCCCGTACCGGTGAGTTGACCCCTCCCACCAGGACGTGTTGTGCCCGTTCGAAGAGCGTCGCGCTGGCGTCGGTCACTCCGACAGCCATCGCGCGGCGTCCTCGGCGAAGTACGTGATGATCAGGTCGGCGCCGGCTCGACTGATGGCCGTCAGTGTCTCGAGCGCTGCGGCGCGCTCGTCCAGCCAGCCGCGGTCGGCTGCCGCCTTGATCATCGCGAACTCTCCGCTGACGTGGTACGCCGCAACAGGCAGGTGGGTCGCGCCGCGCACGGCCTGGATGACGTCCAGGTAGGTGGCGGCGGGTTTGACCATGACCATGTCCGCGCCCTCGGACTCATCCTGGGCAACCTCGCGCAGGGCTTCACGCGCGTTGGCGGGATCCATCTGGTACCCACGCCGGTCACCGAACCCCGGGGCCGAGCCGGCCGCCTCGCGGAAGGGGCCGTAGAACGCCGATGCGTACTTGACGGCGTACGACAGGATTGCGGTGGTCTCGTGCCCGTCGGCATCGAGGGCGGAGCGAATCGCGCCGACACGCCCGTCCATCATGTCGCTCGGCGCCACGATGTCCGCGCCGGCGTCGGCGTGGCTCGTTGCGGTCCGGGCGATCAGCTCGAGGCTCATGTCGTTGTCGATCTCGTCGCCGACGACAACGCCGCAGTGGCCGTGGTCGGTGTACGCGCAGAGGCAGACGTCGGTGATGACCGCCATCGCGGGCACGGCGTCCTTGATCGCGCTGATCGCGGCCTGGACGACACCGCCGGATGCATACGCGCCGCTGGCCGCCGCGTCCTTGTGGTCGGGGATCCCGAACAGCAACACCGCCGGAATGCCGGCGTCGAACGCGGCGCGGGCGCGGCGTGCAAGCACGTCGGGTGACTGGTGAGATTGTCCCGGCAACGCAGCGATCGGCCGTTCCACACCCGAGCCCGTGACGGCGAACAGCGGCAAGATGAGCTGGTCGGGCGACAGTCGCGTTTGGCGGACCATGCGTCGCATGGTTGCGGTGGCGCGGAGGCGCCGCGGCCGCACCTGCGGGAACCGCCCGGCGGCGGTGCTGGCGATGTCGTCGATCACGGCCGTCGAGTGTACCTTGCAGGTGCGTGACGCCGGTTGCCTTCCGGCATCACGAGGCCCAAAGGAGGTCCACATGTCAGACGATGCGGCCCGACCCGGCATCTGGGTGCGCGCCATCGCCGATGAGGGGTTTCGTGCCGCGCTCATCGAGGACCCGTTGCGCGCGCTGGCGACGTTCCCCGATGTGGCGGTGTCGGCCGATCAGATCCGCCAGCTCGAGGAGTTGAGCCGTGACGAGCGCGCGACCCTCGTCACCGACGTGCTGCGGCAGGCGCACTGGCGCGGCGGCCAGGCCCGGTTTGGTCAGATCGGCATGGACGGACGACTTGGCGGCGGCGCCGACCGGCTCCTCTGACCGGGCTGCGGTGCGCGCCGTGGGGTGACGCGCGCACAGGGCCCCGCGAATGTGTCGTCTCTGTGTCCGAACACGCGCGCCGTTCGTGACAAGTGGCCGACGCTGCAACGGCCAAATGGCCACCTGGTCGGTGTCGCATCGTCCCTCGGACCGGGGATGACGCCCCGCCGGTTGGCCGTGAAATGTGTCGTGTCTGTGTCGAAACACGCGCATGTCTGTGACAAGTGGCCGACGCTACGACGGCCAATTGGCCGTTTGGGGCGCCCGAACCTGATCCGGGCCGGGCCGGGGTCGGTGGGCACCGGCGCTGCGCAAGCGGCGTTCAGGTGCAGTCGGCGGCGTGCGCTGGATACGGTGTGCCGGTGCGGATGAAACCGACTCCAGATCAACTCCTCGCCGCCTACAGCGCGGGGTGGTTTCCCATGGACATCGATGGGCACATCGGGTTCTACGAATTCGATCCACGCGCGATCATCCCGCTGGACGGCTTTCGAGTCCCGCGGTCCGTCCGTCGCGCGCTCAGGGAGGATCCGTTCGAGATCCGGATCGACACGGTGTTCGATGCGGTCGTCGCGGCGTGTCGCGAGCCGCGCGAGGGCGGGGACTGGCTCAGCCGGGATCTTGCCCACACCTACCGTGAGCTCCACGAAGAGGGCTT
The DNA here is from genome assembly GCA_031372145.1 of Actinomycetota bacterium. Taxonomy (GTDB): domain Bacteria; phylum Actinomycetota; class Thermoleophilia; order Miltoncostaeales; family Miltoncostaeaceae; genus CALMEC01. The sequence goes on from JANMKR010000125.1 coordinate 4,811, forward strand.
CGCGCACAGCATCGAGGTCTGTTTCGCCGGGCGACTGGTGGGCGGCCTGTTCGGGGTCGCGCTGGGCGGACTCTTCACGAGCGAGAGCATGTTCCATCGCGTGGCCGATGCCGGCAACGCGGCGCTCGTGGCAACCCATGGGCACCTGATCGCCGGTGGCTTCAGCCTGTGGGACATCCAGATGACCTCCCCCCACATGTCCCGCTTCGGCGCCGTTGACATCGAGCCGGCGGA